>NZ_VSKN01000001.1:0-433232 GCF_008086185.1 Bizionia gelidisalsuginis | reverse complement strand
GATCTGGAAAACACAGATCTACATCGTTAAACCATTCTTTAAATAATTGAAATGGATTGTCTGGTGTGTTTTCAATTAAGAGTTCACTTTTTGTATAGGCCTTTCTATAGTGTCCTAAATCTTTTTCCATTGGTTTTGTATTTTATTAATAAGTTATGTGACGTGTTGATTTACAACTCAAAGACTTTACCGTCATTCGCTAACTCTACAGTACCAAAACACGTCTCAGCTTCAGTTTTAAATGCATTTAAATCGTCGTAACGCGTGGAGTAATGTCCTAATATCAAAGTTCCAACATTAGCTATCTTAGCAATCTTGGCAGCCTCTATAGCTGTACTATGCTTAGTTTTAGGTGCTAACTTAGCGTGTTTTTCTAAAAACGTGGACTCGTGGTACAACACGGTAACGTCTTTTATAATGGGCACAATTGCTTCATTATAGGCCGTATCACTACAAAAGGCATAACTTTTTGGAGTGGGCCCTGCGTGCGTAACGGTTTCGTTTTTAATAGTAATACCGGCTTCATTAACCACATCGAACCCCTGTTTTAATTTACGATAGTAAGCAATATCAATATTTGTGTTTAATACAGCATTCATATCTAACTTGCGCTCGTGTTCTTTCTCTTTAAAAAGGAAACCGTTAGTATACACGCGGTGATCTAAAGGAATGGTATGCACTTCAACTTTTTCATCTTCAAAAATAATTTCGGAAGACGTATTTGTCAGCTCGTGAAAAATTAGTTGATAGTTGGTCCACGATTTACTCAGTTTTAACTGAAGGGTAATAATTTCTTTTAAACCTTTCGGTCCATAAATATGTAAATCGGCTTCGCGAGTAAGTAACCTGAAAGTTGAAATTAAACCGACCAAACCAAAAAAGTGATCGCCATGTAAGTGTGAAATAAACACGTGTTTGATACGATTAAACTTTATTTTATGCCTTCTAATTTCTACCTGAGTACCCTCGCCACAGTCGATTAAAAAAATATGATTGTTTATTTCAAGAACCTGCGCCGTAGGATTTGTAAAAGCACGCGGCGTAGCACTATAACAGCCTAATATATTTAGTTTCATTATAATGTGATTTTAGAGTTAGTTAATGTGCTGTTGGGGTGGAAGCAATAGTAACTATAATTCTAAATCGCGTTCCATTTCTTCCATTTCAATAATATCGAAAGCCTCTTTTACCGTTGGTACAACAACGATTTCTTCAGGAATTTCAGTACTACTAATTTTATCTGTGACCACAACAAAAGTTAATTTGGCTGCACGATGGTTATTAGATAAACGTAAGAATTCTATAACATCTTGAAGTGAAATAGAACCTAAAGAACTTAATTTAACGATAATATTATCGTTTTTAAATTTTGGATAAAGGGCTTCTATTTTTTTTACTAACTCTACAATCGTTGCCTTTTCTTGAGTGATGATTGATGTGTTTTGTTCTTTATCTATAATCATATTATTATTGTTTTAATTTTGAAGCTAATAAATAAATAACCGCCATCCTAACTGCTACGCCATTTTGTACTTGATCTAGTATAATGGCTTGTTTAGAATCGGCAACATCACTAGTAATTTCCACGCCGCGATTAATGGGGCCGGGATGCATAATCGTAATTTCTTTATCTAAAGAGTCTAAAAGCGCTTTATTAACACCAAATTGTTGTGTATATTCTCGTGTTGAAGGAAAGTAACTTATGTCCATTCTTTCGTTTTGTACGCGCAACATATTAGCGACATCACACCAATTTAATGCTTTACGCAAATCGGTTTCTACGGTAACGCCAAGTTTTTCGATATATTTTGGGAGTAATGTTTTTGGTCCGCAAACCTTAACATTAGCGCCTTGTAGTTTTAAAGCATAAATATTAGAAAGTGCCACGCGACTGTGCAAAATATCGCCGACAATAACCACATTTTTACCTGCAACTTCTCCTAATCTTTCTCGTATGGAATACGAATCTAACAACGCTTGAGTAGGGTGTTCGTGTGCGCCATCTCCTGCATTAATAATATTGGCGTTAATATGTTTAGATAAAAATACGCTGGCTCCAGGATTAGGGTGACGCATTACTACCATATCAACTTTCATCGATAATATATTGTTAACGGTATCTATTAAAGTTTCTCCTTTTTTTACTGAAGATTGCGCTGCTGAAAAATTAATTACATCTGCCGAGAGTCGCTTTTCAGCGAGTTCGAAAGAGAGTTTTGTTCGGGTAGAATTTTCAAAAAACAAATTAGCAATTGTAATATCCCTTAGTGATGGTACTTTTTTAATCGGCCTATTAATAACTTCTTTGAAGTGATCGGCGGTTTGAAAAATAAGTTCAACATCCTGTTTATTAAGATACTTTATCCCTAGCAAGTGGTTAACACTTAATTCACTCATTGTATTGATATGTTTCTGTAATTACTACTCTTTTATTTGAAATGAAAGCGGCTGAACCTGGGTTTTAGTTTCGCACTAAATAAACACAGTCTTCACCTTCATTTTCAATCCAATTTACTTTTACTTTTTCTTCGTTAATAGCATCTACTTGTCGGCCGCGATAATCCGGCTGAATAGGTAGATGTCTGCTAAATCGTCTATCTATTAACGTTAATAATTCTATATCATCTGGTCTCCCAAACGATTGTATTGCCGTTAAGGCCGAACGAATACTTCGCCCTGTATAGAGCACATCGTCTATAAAAACTACTTTTTTATTTTCTATTTCGAAGTCGATTTCTGTAGAATTCGCCGTCAAGGTTTTGTCGCCACGTCTAAAGTCGTCTCTATAGAATGTAATATCCAAAAGGCCTAACTTTAAATCTTTAATCTTATACTCTGTTTTAAGTAACTCGGCCAGTCGTTTCGCCAAAAATGAACCTCTTGGTTGTATACCTATTAAGACAGTGTTAGAAAAGTCATCGTGGTTTTCTATTAATTGACAAGCCAGTCTATGAAGTATAATATTAATGGCTGTGGCGTTAAGTAGCACTTTCTGACTCATAATGGGATTTCATCGGGTTTGTGTAACAAAGTTACTGTAAATAGTTAAGAGTTTAAAGATAATTTTGCGCATAAAAAAAGCCTTTCATTTCTGAAAGGCTTTTAAAAGTATTATGAGTGGTAATTATTGTTTACCGTCCATTTTATCTTTAAGCGCTTGTAAAGCATCATTTGCATCACCTAAAGTTGTTTTAGATTCAGCAGTTTGAGTTGTTTGTTTTTCAACAGCAGCTTTTACATTAGCCATTTCTTCAGCTTTAAAAATTGCAGTATGCGAAGCAACTACTCTTTTAAATTCTTTGTTAAATTCAATAATTTTGAATTCAGCTGAATCTCCTTTTCCTAATTTAGAACCGTCTTCTTTTTCAAGGTGACGAGAAGGAACAAAAGCAACGATATCCTCGTTAAATTCGATAGTTGCACCTTTATCTACAACCTCAGCAATTTGTGCTGTATGTGTTGTTGCTAAAGCAAACTCAGTTTCGTATTTATCCCACGGGTTAGTTGTTGTTTGTTTGTGACCTAAAGATAATTTACGTCCTTCAACATCTAACTCAAGTACTACTACTTCTAATTTGTCTCCAACGGCACAGAACTCAGATGGGTGCTTAATTTTCTTAGTCCAAGATAAATCAGAGATATAAATTAATCCGTCAATACCTTCTTCTAATTCAACAAAAACACCAAAGTTTGTAAAGTTACGTACAATACCAGTGTGCTTAGAAGCTACTGGATATTTTGTAGTAATATCTGTCCAAGGATCTTGCGATAATTGCTTAATACCTAAAGACATTTTACGATCTTCTCTATCTAAAGTTAAGATTTGTGCATCTATTTCGTCTCCTACAGAAACAAAATCGTTTGCAGAACGTAAGTGTGTAGACCAAGACATTTCTGAAACGTGAACTAAACCTTCAACACCTTCAGCAACTTCGATAAATGCACCGTAATCTGCGATTACAACAACTTTACCTTTTACTTTGTCTCCAACGCTTACTTCTTCACCTAAGGCATCCCAAGGGTGCTTAGATAATTGTTTAAGACCTAATTGGATTCTAGATTTATTTTCGTCAAAATCAAGAATTACAACATTTAATTTTTGATCTAACTCAACAATCTCATTTGGATGGTTAATTCTAGACCACGATAAATCTGTAATATGAACTAATCCGTCAACACCACCAAGATCGATAAATACACCGTAAGAAGTAATATTTTTAACAATACCTTCTAATACTTGACCTTTTTCTAATTGACCAATAATTTCTTTTTTCTGTACTTCGATATCAGCTTCGATAAGTGCTTTATGCGACACTACTACGTTTTTGAATTCGTGGTTAATTTTCACCACTTTAAATTCCATAGTTTTGTTTACATACTGATCGTAATCTCTAATTGGCTTAACGTCAATTTGAGAACCTGGTAAGAATGCTTCGATTCCGAAAACATCTACAATCATACCACCTTTCGTTCTACATTTTACGAAACCATTAACGATTTCTCCAGTTTCATGCGCATTATTAACACGCTCCCAAGCCTTAATAACACGAGCTTTTCTGTGAGATAATATTAATTGTCCAGTCGCGTCTTCACGAACGTCAATTAATACTTCCACTTTGTCTCCTACTGCTAAGTTAGGGTTGTAACGGAATTCGTTTAATGAAATAACACCTTCAGATTTAGCGTTGATGTCGATAATAGCGTCACGATCTGAGATGTGTACTACTTCTCCAGTTACAACTTCGTCATCTAATGTGTCTACGAAATTTTCTGATACTAATTTTTCAAATTCTTTTAATTGAGAATCTTCAACCTCATCAATACCTTCTTGGTAATTGTGCCAGTTAAAGTCTGCTAAGAATTGTTCAGGATTTGCTTGTGCTTCAGAGATTACTGGAGCCTCATTTGTTGCAGCGTTTGTTGCTTCAACTTCTGCTTGTTTTGCTTTGTCAGCCATTGCAGATAAGTTTTTGTATTCTGTATGTCTAGGAAGATTTAAACGTGTAACACACAGAAGTGTTAAATTAAAATTGTTTTATAGCCCTTTTATCTTTCCTATAAATCCGTTAAAAGGAGTGCAAAAATAATACTTTTTATGACTACAACCTAATCCCAACAAATAATTTTTAACGAACTGATTACAAAGTAAATAAATAATTGTTAAATGTAATTCGTATTTATGTTTTTTCTATCTTTAATAGATTATAAATTAGTAACTAAGAAATGGCTGTGAAATCGAAATACCAAGAGGTTTTAAATTTAGGGGAACAATTAAACATTAAAAATGGTGCTGTTTCTGAAGACAATGGCGACCTTCACGTTAAAGGTACCGCAGCAACCCAATACGAAAAAAACTTACTTTGGGATAAAATAAAATTAGCTGGTGGCGAAAATCCTAGCGATATTGTTGCCGATACGAGCGTTTACCACAGGCACACCGTTAAAAGTGGAGAAACTTTAGGTGAAATTGCAAAGCTATATTATAACAACCCAGCTAAATACCAAGCTATATTTGCAGCAAATTCAGATATTTTAAAGAACCCAGATGTAATTTACCCAGATCAAGAATTAATAATTCCAAATTTGTAGGAGTTTAATAGCACCTTTGAAGCGCGTTTTTTAGATACAATAGTATAACGTTTGCTTTTATTTAAAGGCCTTACTTTTTAGTAAGGCTTTTTTTGTTTATTATTTAATACTATTCTATAACTTTTACACTTTTGTTATGCAAATCTTTGGTTTACCAAAAGTAGAACGCGCTCAAATTGTGTTATTAAATCTAAATTAGAATTGTCTAATTCTATAGCGTCTTCAGCTTTACGTAATGGTGAATCCTCTCGGTGCGAATCGATATAATCACGGTCTTCAACATTTTTTAAAACGTCTGCATACGTTACCTCATCCCCACGTTCAATAAGTTCATCAAACCGTCTTCTAGCTCTCTTTTCCGCCGAAGCAATCATAAACAATTTTAATTCAGCATCTGGAAAAACCACGGTTCCAATATCGCGGCCATCCATAACAACGCCTTTATCTTTACCCATTTGTTGTTGCTGTTGTACTAATTGAGAGCGCACCTCTGAAACCGCTGCAACTTGACTTACATAACGAGACACTTCCAACGTTCTAATTTCCTTTTCTATTTTTACACCGTTTAAATACACTTCGGCAAAACCGACTATATCATTAAATTTAAAACTAATGGTAATGGTGTTTAATGCAGCGACTAATTTAGAAGCTTCAAAATGGTGTGCATCTATAAAGCCGTGTTGCATAGCAAACCACGTTACCGCACGATACATTGCGCCGGTATCGACATAAATGTATCCTAAATGTTTAGCAAGTTGTTTGGCGACCGTACTTTTTCCTGTTGAAGAAAAACCGTCTATGGCTATCGTGATTTTTTTCACTTGTATTACGTTTTAATGGCTAAAATAAGGATAATTATAAGGTTTCAGATGGATTTATTGCAAATCTAGATGAAGTCCGAAAAAGTTAGAATTCCCTGCCGCTGTGTATTTGGCGTGTGTATAACTAAATCTTAATTTGTTAAGCCTAATAGAAAACCCAGCTGATAAGCCTGAGAAATTACGCTGATCTACAATTCTAAGTTCTTCCGCTCGTCTAAAATTATATCCTAAGCGAATATTAAACCCTTTATCTGGAAACAATTCCGCACCTAAAATAGTGTGCCTTATAACATTCGATAAAAAACCTACTTTCTCTGGTGTTTGATTACCTTCTAAATCGGTAGTGGCACGTGCTGGATTTGGTAGTCCAATTGGCCATTGCTGCAAATTCTCGAAGGTGATGTGCCAACGCAACGGAATATACTCTAAGGTTTGAGACAAGCCAAAAGCGACTTCTAGTGGTAACGATTCGTAACGTTCGTTATAAGCAGTAATTTGTGTTCCTAAATTTCTAACCACTAACGTCGCTTGAAATTCTAATTCTTCATCGCGGTACAGTAATCCTAAATCGGTGGCAACACCAAAGGAATTATACTGTTCTAAACTTGAGGTTATAAATTTTAAATTGGCTCCAAAATAAAAATTAGAATAGCCTAATTGCACGGCATATCCTACAGATAATGCGGCTTCCGAACCTGAAAACGAACCTGTAGCATTTCCATTTTCGTCATACCCATCAAAAGAACCATAATTTACGTAAGTGGCTCCAATATGAAAGGTTTGAGTTCTTCGGTCTAAAGTATAAGCATAAGCCACGGAACCGTAAGAAATATCGCCTAAGTAACTCGTGTAATTTAAGGCCAATTGGTTATCCATATCGCCATTAATAGTCGCCGGATTGTATAAGGCTTGCGTAACATCGTAATCGACATTAGTAAGCACCTTACCTCCCAACGCTGCTTGACGTGGTGATGACACTAAGTTAAGAAATTGATAAGTAGACTGCCCACCCAGTTGTGCAAAACAAACGGCGGTAGAAAACAAACATAAAATGGGCAAATATTTTTTAAGCATAAAGCTGCAAAGTAACTAAATCTATTTTAAAACGCCTACAACTCTTTTTTATTTTTAAGAGCCTTTATATTATCCATAATTAGTGACTTTTACAACATTATTAAATTATGAATCTATAAGATATAGCACAATAAAATCGGCAATAATTTGACATAAAAAAAACCATAAACTGCTTCTATAACACAGTTTATGGTTTACAAATATAAGGTATTAAACCTATTAAAGGATTTTAGCGTTTTCTACTTTTTCTTTCGTTAATGCTACTTTTAAAACATCTTTCATATCACTAACATAATGAAAGGTTAATCCTTTTAAATAGTCTTGATTTATTTCTTCAATATCGCGTCTGTTCTCTTCGCATAATAAAATTTCTTTTATTCTAGCGCGTTTAGCAGCGAGTATTTTTTCTTTAACACCGCCTACAGGTAATACTTTACCTCTTAAGGTAATCTCACCAGTCATCGCCATATTCTTCTTTACTTTACGTTGTGTAAATAAAGAGACTAAAGACGTAAGCATAGTTACACCTGCACTCGGCCCGTCTTTAGGGGTTGCACCTTCTGGTACGTGAATATGCACATTGTACTTATCGAAAACGTCGGGATCTATACCAAATTCCTCTGCATTCGATTTTATGTATTCCAAAGCAATAGTTGCCGATTCTTTCATTACTTTTCCTAAGTTACCTGTAATGGAAAGCGTTCCTTTCCCTTTAGATAAAATAGACTCAATAAATAAGATATCACCTCCTACCGTAGTCCACGCTAAGCCTGTAACGACTCCAGCAACATTGTTATTTTCATATTTGTCGCGTTCTAATTTAGGACCGCCTAATATTTCAATAATATTTTCGTTAGAAATTTTTATATTATACTCTTCTTCCATTGCGATATTCATAGCCGCATAACGCACCATTTTGGCAATTTGCTTCTCTAAACCACGCACTCCAGATTCTCTAGTATATCCCTCAACAATTTTTTCTAATTGTGGTTTACCTATTTTTAAATGAGCGTCTTTTAACCCGTGCTCTTTTAATTGTTTTGGTAGTAAATGACGTTTTGCAATTTCAACTTTTTCTTCAATGGTGTAGCCCGATACGTTTATTATTTCCATACGATCGCGTAATGCAGGCTGAATGTTACCTAAATTATTTGAGGTGGCAATAAACATCACTTTAGACAAGTCGAAACCTAATTCCAAGAAATTATCGTGAAATTTGCTATTCTGCTCTGGATCTAAAACTTCTAATAATGCAGAAGAAGGATCTCCTTGATTAGAATTTGACAGCTTATCAATCTCATCCAGTACAAAAACAGGATTTGAAGTCCCTGCTTTTTTTAGATGCTGAAGAATTCGCCCCGGCATGGCACCAATATACGTTTTTCTATGTCCGCGAATCTCTGCTTCATCACGCAAACCACCTAAAGACATACGCACATACTCGCGCCCTAAAGCTTCAGCAACAGATTTACCTAATGAAGTTTTACCCACACCTGGAGGGCCGTATAAGCATAAAATTGGCGACTTCATATCGTTACGCAACTTTAAAACCGCTAAGTATTCAATAATACGTTTCTTAACATCGTCTAATCCGTAATGATCGCGATCTAAAATCTTTTTAGCCCGTTTTAAATCGAATTTATCCTTGCTAAACTCATTCCACGGTAAATCTAAAAAGAACTCTAAATAGTTACGCTGAATCGAGTATTCTGCAACTTGCGGATTCATGCGTTTCATTTTGCTAATTTCTTTTTCAAAATGACTAGCAATGTCTTCACTCCACTTTTTTGTTTTTGCACGCTTCTGCATATCTTCGATCTCCTGCTCATTATTACTACCCAATTCTTCTTGAATAGTTTTCATTTGCTGGTGTAAGAAATACTCCCGTTGCTGTTGGTTCATATCACTTTGAACCTTCGATTGTATATCGTTACGCAACTCTAATTTCTGAAGTTCAAAATTCATAAACTTCAACGTTTCAAGCGCACGTTCTTTAAGATCGTTTTTCTCTAATAATGCTTGCTTATCCGATACCGATAAATTCAGATTTGACGACACAAAATTAATTAAGAACGAATCGCTTTCAATGTTTTTAATGGCAAAAGACGCCTCGCTAGGTATATTCGGACTGTCTTTAATAATTTGTAAAGCCAATTCTTTAATAGAATCTATAATCGCTTCAAACTCTTTATTCTGAAGTGCTGGTTTAGCTTCAGGCACCTCGCGAACCGTAGCATTCATATATGGATCTTCGGTAATGACTTCGGCAATACTAAAACGCTTTTTACCTTGAATAATTACCGTTGTATTTCCGTCAGGCATTTTTAATACCTTTAAAATACGCGCCACCGTACCTACCGTGTTTACATCGCCTGCTTTCGGGTCCTCTACCGTTTCATCTTTCTGAGACACCACTCCAATAACTTTACTCCCTTTGTTAGCATCGTTAATTAGCTTAATTGACTTATCTCTCCCTGCGGTAATTGGGATAACCACTCCGGGAAATAACACCGTATTTCTTAAGGATAAAATGGGTAAGGTTTCAGGAAGTTCTTCCTTGTTTATTTTCTCTTCATCTTCAGGCGTCATTAAAGGAATTAATTCTGAATTTTCATCAAAATCCTGTAATGACAAACTGTCGAGACTTATTAAATTAGATTTCTTCATATGTTATATTAGGTCATTATGTCACTTCATAAGAAGCGTTCATAATTTATATCGTTTTACATTCTATTGAAACACTAATAATAGCACTGATTAACAACTAGTTACCCATAAATGCATTAGGTTTCACTTGTAAAAGTTCAATTAATATGCCGTTTTTAAAAAACAATCGTTTGCAGTAGCTTTCAGCAAAAATTAAACTAACTTTTAAATTATTTTAAATAAGTGTAACACTTGGGTGAAAACCGCCTCTTTATAGTAATAATTATTTTTTTTGATACTAACTAAACAAAATACCGAAGCACTTATAGTACTCTGTAAAGCTAAAGACCACTCCGCACAATTGGAAATTTACAACAGATATTATAGCGCTATGTATAATACGGCATTCCGAATTGTTAAAGACAGTTTCAATGCCGAAGATATTATGCAAGATGCTTTTTTACTAGCTTTTACTAAGTTAGACACGCTAAAAGATTGCAACACTTTTGGAGCGTGGCTAAAACGCATTGTAATTAATAAAAGCATTTATCATTTTAATAAAAACAAAAAGGAAAACACAATACCACTAGACGATATACTTTATAAAACAGAAGACAATACGGGCATTACAAGCGATTATGAATACACCACTTTACAAGCACAACAGATTATAAAAGTAATGAATACCCTAAAAGACAATTACCGTATTGCGCTCTCTTTACATTTAATTGAGGGCTACGATTATGAAGAAATTAGCCAAATTATGAACATTACGTACGCCAATTGTAGAACCATAATTTCCAGAGCAAAAGAAAAATTACGCAAGAAAATACACGCTTTATAATTGAAATTATTATGAAAAACGACAATATAGAAACGCTGTTTAAAGATTTACATCAAGATTTTAATGTAGAAACGCCTAATACTGGCCACCACGCTCGGTTTTTAGAAAAGTTGGACACTCAAAACGCTTTGGGAGCATTGCCTATAAGCACTTCCAAACGCGAACTTTGGAAACCGATTACCGCTATTGCGGCGACCATTGTTTTATTGGTCGCACTAACGCTGACTTTAAAACCGAATAACCCCGTGCATGATCTGGCAAATGTATCTCCAGAAATGGCCAATACCCAGACCTTTTTCACCTCGGTTATTAATGAAAAACTAAACACTATTAACAATGCAAAATCGCCAGAAACGACCCTTTTAATTAAAGATGCTATGGTGCAAATGGAAATTCTTGAAAAGGAATACAACCAATTGAAAATAGATTTAACAGAAAGCGGAAACGATAAACGTGTCATTCACGCTATGATTAATAATTTTTGGAATCGCATAAACCTACTTAAAGAAGTCGTCGATACTATTGAAGGCTTAAAAACTATAAACTACAACACAGATGAAATTACGCTATAAACATTCTATACTCTTACTATTACTACCACTAGCACTATTTGCTACTAACGGTCAAGGCCGTTATAAAAAAGAAAAAACCATAACTAAATCGTTTAACGTTAACGAAAGTGCGACATTAAAAGTAGACAATAGTTACGGGAATCTAAACGTGGTGACTTGGGATAAAAACCGAATTGAATTCGAAATCACAATTACAACCACTGGAGACAGCGAGGATAAAGTACTACAGAAACTAAATGATATTACCGTTCATTTTAGTAATACCGATAATTATGTGTCGGCAATTACAACGTTTAATAAAGAAAAATCGAGTGCGTGGTGGAAATGGAATTCTAATAACTCGGTAAATATGAAAGTGAATTATATTATAAAAATGCCTCTGACTAATAATGTGGATTTATCTAACGATTACGGAACCATTAACCTAGGAAAACTGAAAGGAAATGCAACATTAAATTGTGATTATGGAAAAATTATTACTAAAGAATTGCTTTCTGAGGCTAACAACATCACGTTTGATTATTCTAACAATTGCTATTTTGAATATATAAAAGGAGGAAAAATTAATGCCGATTATAGCGATTTTACCATTTCTAAAACCAACAAAATTCATATTATTGCAGATTATACCAAATCGACCATCGAGGTTGCAGAAGAGGTCTCCTATAATTGCGATTATGGTGGTATAACCATCGGGAAAGCGAATAATGTAAGCGGAGATGGTGATTACCTTACGGTAAAGTTGGGCGAAATTTACAAAGATGTAGCTATTGTTGCCGATTATGGTTCTATAAGTATTGATAAGCTCACTAAAAATGCCGGCTCCGTTAAAATAGATTCCGATTATGTAGGTATAAATATTGGCTACGACTCAGAATATGCCTTTAATTTTAATATTCAGTTGGATTATGGCAGCTTAAAAGATGCTGATAATGCGCTTCAATTCAATAAAAAACGAGACGACTCGTCTTCAAAATACTACTCTGGTTTTCATTTAAGAGAAAACAGCTCTAATACTATTCGTATTAATTCAGATTATGGTAGTGTATCATTCTATAAACAGTAGACGATCTAAATCAATTAACGTCGTTATCAATCTATTTAAAAACCATAAAAAAAACACCTTACTATTATGAAACTATCTTTCGCATTTATAACCGCTTTATTATTTATAACCACCACACACGCCCAATGGAGTAATAAGACCATAAAGGGCAATGGAAACATAATTACAATTACTCGCAGCACCTCAGATTATGCCGGTATTAAATGCGCCGGATCGTGGGACTTTGTTTTAGTAAAAGGGAAAGAAGGCACACTAACTATTGAAGGAGAAGAAAACCTCTTAGACTATATTATTACTGAAGTAAACGGTGATGATTTAATAATTAAAACCGAAAATAATATTAATTTAAGAACGAGTTTCAATAAAACAATTACCATTACCATTCCATTTAAAGATATTGATGACGTGTCGCTAGCAGGATCGGGAGATATAACGAGCAAACACACCATTATAAGCAACGATTTTGAAACCAAATTAGCCGGCTCTGGAGATATTATTTTAGATATTGAAGCTAAAGACACTACAGTAGTTGTTACTGGTTCTGGAGATATCACGCTCTCAGGAAACACCGATACTCTAGAAGCTTCGGTGACGGGATCTGGAGATATCCACGCCTTCAAATTAAATGCGTCTACGGCTAATGTAAAAGTAACAGGCTCTGGAGATATTGAATTGCTTTGTAAAAGCAGTTTAAAAGCTAAGGTTACAGGATCGGGTGATATCGTTTATAAAGGCAAGCCAAGCAATAAAAATAATAAGGTAAATGGTTCTGGAAGCATCCAACAGTTCTAATCGTTTAGAGCAAAATCACTTTTACTCGAAAACTAACAAAGCCTCAATCTTAAGATTGAGGCTTTGTTTTATATTCTACTTAATTACACCCATTAAGCTTTAATTTAAAGTATAATTGTTTATTTCCATAATAGAGGCCGTTTCAACACCGTCTGCTTCATCGTTAGTGTAAGATACTGTTTTAATAAGTCCAATATCTAAAGCGAAAAAATATTCTGATTCTGCGCTAATCACTTGAGCAGGAAAATCAGGACTAAATGAACTTAAAGTAGATCCTACTTTTATCACATCATTATAGGTTACTCCATTAAGATCTAAAGAGATTCCTTTTTCTAAAATTTCAAAATCGTAATCTAAATTTATTACCACATCTGGTATAGTTGGTAAACTAGGATCTTGAGAAGTATAACTGGTTACTGTTTGTGCCGAAGACGTCCACGTTGCTCCCGCATTTAAATAATCTTTTAGCATAATAACGCTATAACCATTTTGAGTTAGTGTAAACATACCATCTAAATAATCGGCTTGTAAATCTCCTATAGTCATGATATAGTCACCACCATTTTTTCTAGAATATGTTGAAATGTCAAGACCGTCAAACTCAGTTCCATCTGTTGCTGTACCACTTGGCATAAATTGTAAATATCTAAAAACCGAGTTGCCTTGGTAATCTACATTAGCATCAATTTCCATAACGTAATCGTCTTGCGCTTCATCGTCCACAGTATAATCGTAATTCCATACGTTATTAACCGCCATTGGCCAATAATCGCCAGTAGACTCACCACCCGGAGGGCCAGAACCATCGTCATTAACACCGTCGGCTACCGAACCATCAATATCAAAATTATAATCAGGATCTAAAGGTTCGTTTTCACACGAGAGTGTTGTCATTAAAAGCACGGAAAGTGTTAAAAAAGAAAGTAATTTTAGTTTTTTCATCTATTTTATTGATTAATTAGTTCAACAAACATACGTAAATAATTTAAATTCACATATTTCCTCGTGGCACTCTAAATAATAAAATGATTCCAATTAGGAAGAAAACAAACAGAAATAGTATCGCGTTTCGCATACTACCAGTAATCTGATCGATCGTTCCGTAAATAATCATACCAATAACGATTCCTATTTTTTCTGCAACATCAAAAAAACTAAAATAGGATGTGGTGTCAATCGTTTCGGGTAGAAATTTAGAGTAGGTGGAACGGGCTAACGATTGAATACCTCCCATTACTAACCCCACTAAACCGGCAGCAATATAAAACTGCGTTGGGGTTTCCATAAAATACGCATAGAAACAAAGTCCCATCCATATAATATTTACAGCAATTAATGTTTGTATGTTACCAAATTTAGCTGAAGCTCGAGAGGTTAAAATAGCACCAATAATGGCTACCATCTGAATAACTAATATACTGGCTATTAGCCCCATTGTTTTTCCATCTTCAGGCCACGCAATTTCTTCTTCACCAAAATAAACGGCCACAAGCATAATGGTTTGAACCGCCATACTAAACACAAAAAACGCAACTAAATAACGTTTTAGGCGTAAGTTTTGCTGTAGTTGTTGCCATACCAATTTCAACTCTTTAAAACCATTAAAAACGACGGAAGCCGTTACTTTATGACCTTTAGAGGTTCCTTTAGGTAGTATATAAAAGGTATATTGACTAAATCCAATCCACCATATTCCTACCATTAAAAACGAATAACGCATCATTTGCATTTTAGCTTCACCTGTTTCTTGGCTCATTACCATTGCTAAGTTTATTACTAATAGCAAAACACTTCCAATGTATCCCATAGAAAATCCTTTGGCACTAATCTTATCTTGTTGCTCCGAGAACGCGATATCTGGCAAATAGGAATTGTAGAACACCAAACTTCCCCAATACCCAATAAGACCCATAAAATAAAAGAGTAAGCTACTATAAATATGTTCTAAGCTAAACCAATACAAGCCAATACAACCGGCACCACCCACGTAGCAAAAAAACTTCATAAAGGTTTTCTTATTGCCAACATAATCGGCAATACCTGATAGTAAAGGGGAGGTAACCGCGACCACCAAAAAGGTAAATGCTGTTACGAAAATAATAAGCGCCGTACTTTTAAATTCGAAGCCGAAAGCGTACACTTTCTTAATTTCGTCTGCAAACAATGCCGAATAAAAAATGGGAAATATAGACGACGCAATAGTTAATGTGTATACCGAATTTGCCCAGTCGTAAAACGCCCAAGCATTCAATAATTTTTTACTTCCTTTTTCTAAATGTGCCATAAAATAAAAGCCACTCGGTTTTAAGAGTGGCTTCGAAAATAAGTAATTCTATAAAGTTATATACAAATTACTTTTAAAATTTATTGGTTACTCTAAAAGAAGTCACGCCAAATTTTTTCGCTTCGGCTTTGGCTGCCGGTGCTAGTTGCGTTAATTCGTTAATACGTGTTTGGTTTGCAGGGTGAGTACTTAAAAACTCAGGCGGTGCTTGTCCGCCACTCGCTTTCGCCATACGCCTCCATAAATTTGCAGCCTCATCTGGGTTGTACCCCGCAATTGCGGTGAGATACAGTCCAATTTTATCGGCTTCTGTTTCGTGACCTCTACTAAATGGTAACATCACTCCAACTTGAGAACCTACACCGTAGGCTTGGTTAAAAATATTTTTAGTGTTTTCATCTTTTATAGCAATGTTTCCTACCACTGCTCCAGCTTGTTGCACCAGTCCAGCACTCATACGTTGTTGTCCGTGATTTGCTAAAGCGTGTGCTACTTCATGTCCCATAATAGCTGCAATCGCTGCTTCATTTTCAGCAACGGGTAAAATCCCTGTGTAAAACACAATTTTTCCTCCTGGCATACACCACGCGTTTACTTGCTCGTCGTTTACTAAATTATATTCCCATTTGTAATCGGTTAAATACCCTTGGTAACCGTTCGCGTTTAACCAGCGTTCTGCTGCTACGGCAATACGTTGCCCCACACGGGTTATCATTTCGGCATCTTTGGTGCCTTTAATCACTTTATGTTCTCCTAAAAAATCATTGTATTGCGCAAATGCGGTAGGAAACAACTGAGAGTTGGGTACTAATGCCAATGTTTTACTTCCTGTAAATGGGTTTGTAGAACACGAGAAAAACATGGTTAGTGTTACTACGGTTAGTATAGCTGATTTAAGTTTCATTGTTTTAAGAGTTATTTTTAGATTATAAAATTACATAAAGTTCGTTTTAAAAAAGTATACATTTAATTAATCACTTTTTTTGCTAGTTTAGACTGAATCAAATTTCAGGCCAATCACCACTAACTTCCTTTTAAAGATATAAAAAAAAATTAAGGTAAAATTAAAAATAGTTTGTAATACAATCCTTATTATTACGACTATTATAAAAAACTTATTAAATGATGATAGCTATGAAAAACGCCCTTATATTGTTATTTACCGTCTTTTTATTTAATTGTAACGGTAATGCACAACAGAAAAAACAAGACAAAGAAACCTTTGAAGTGACTAAAACGGAAGCCGAGTGGCAACAGGAATTATCACCAATGGCTTATAAAGTATTAAGAAAAACAGCAACCGAACGCCCCTTTTCTAGTCCGTTAGACAAAGAATATAGCAACGGAACGTATGTTTGTGTAGCTTGCGATACGCCACTATTTAAAGGAAAAGACAAATTTGATTCGGGAACGGGATGGCCAAGTTTCGATAGAGTAATTAAAGGTAACGTATCGTTTTCTGTAGATTACGATTTAGGCCAAGCGCGTACTGAAGAACATTGCGCTACTTGTGGCGGACATCTTGGTCACGTCTTTAACGACGGCCCAAGTGAAACCACAGGAAAAAGACATTGTGTAAACGGAGTAGCATTAAAATTTATACCAGAAAATGAGTAAATATAAAGTAAACAAGACGGAAGCCGAATGGAAAGCTCAGCTTACAGACGCAGAATATAAAATTTTAAGAGAAAAAGGAACAGAAAGACCTAACACGGGAACCTACAATTTAGTGTTCGATGATGGCACCTATAAATGCGCAGCTTGCAGTCAGCAATTATTTGAAAGTTCCAGTAAATTTGATGCCCATTGCGGATGGCCAAGTTTTGACGAATCTATAAAAGGAAGCGTTGACTATATCGAAGATAAAACTATCGGCATGCTGCGTACCGAAATTGTATGCTCTAATTGTGGTAGTCATTTAGGACACGTATTTAATGATGGCCCAACCGAAACTGGAACGCGTTACTGCGTAAACTCGGTGAGTGTTGCCTTAGATAAAAAATAAATAGTATTTTATTATGAACTAACGAGAACACCTTATGAAATTCACAATTTCTGTCTTATTTCTATTCTTTGCTTTGCATACCACCGCACAGCCAAGTACCTTAGCGGGCACGTATAGGCTCAGTATTGGTAAAGATTTTGCCCATAGTATAGATTACAACTTAACGCTTAATACGGACAGCACCTTTGTATTTCATTCATTTTCTAATGCAGTTAAAGGCATCCCGCCTGAAGTGCACATTTATGGTAAAGGACATTGGAAGGCGGTAAAAAACATAATTAGTTTCTCTACTAATACGGATAATGATATTAGCGCGAAATACTCTTTAGATTTTAATACTACCAAGGGGCGGTACATTACAAAGTCCCTAAGAGATAAATCGGATCGTGAAGTAAATACAAGACTTCAGATTTATGAATCTAAAATCCGATTTTTACACGGTACAGAATTAGTTAAGCAATAAGCACATAACAAACACTATAATAACACCCTGTTTTCTCATTTGAAAGCGGGGTGTTTTCATTATAGGCTTTTTAAAATGTGATTAATTTTAATAAACGAGGTTCTCGTTTCTTTTCACCTACAATCTATAGATTACTTTCTAAATCTTGTTACATCAATTTAGAGCGTATCTTAATATAGCTCCGTTTAGATTTCTTTAAACAGTGTTCAATTTATATTCACTAAATTACGTCTTCAAAACACAACCAAACAATAAAAAATATGGTAGTCCTTCTCTTAATTTTCATTTCTATAAGTTGCGGAAATAAAGATAAGACACCCCTAGTAAGCAGAGGTACCATCGCAAAAAAGCATAATCAGACCGTTGTTAAAAGTATTAAAACACCGATTACTACTCTTAAAATTATTGAACCGGTACAATGGATTACACAAACCAAAAGGCTATCGAAAAACGAATACGCGTTAATAATTGTGGCCAACATTGAAAAAAGCTATCATTTATATGCTCAAACAGTTCCTCACAAGGGACCAGAACCTACGGTTTTTATTTTTGAAAAGAGTGATCATTATACATTAATAGGAAATACTTCAGAAGAAAAAGGACATACTGTTTACGATTCTATTTTTAAACTAGATATAAAATCCTTTAGCACGCAAACCACTTTCAAACAAAAAATTAAAATCACAAACACCACTACTTTTAAAATTAATGCAGAGATAGAATTTATGTCTTGCAACAATACAACTTGTATGATGGGATATAGTGCTATTAAATTTCAGATTTAAACAATGAAAAAACTCAAAGGAAAAATAGTATTAATTACAGGCGGAGGCTCTGGAATTGGAAAAATAATGGTGCGTTTATGTTTAGAACGTCAGGCCAGGGTGATTATATGGGATATCAATCAGAAAAATATCGATGACACCATCTTAGAGTTTTCTAATATAGGTATGGTCACTGGTTTTAATGTAGATGTTTCTAATAGTGAACACGTACAAGAAACAGCGAATAAAGTAAAACAGGATATAGGGTCAGTAGATGTCTTAATTAATAATGCAGGAATTGTTGTTGGTAAATTTTTCAGCGCGCATTCGGTAACAGATATTTCGAAGACAATGGCTATTAATGCCAACGGGCCAATGTATGTTACACTGGCGTTTTTAAACGAAATGATGCATCGCAATTCTGGCCATATCTGTAATATCGCATCCTCTGGCGGCTTGATTTCGAACCCTAAAATGTCTGTGTATGCGGCGAGTAAATGGGCATTAATTGGCTGGTCTGATAGTTTACGCTTGGAAATGAAGCAAATGAATAAAAGCGTGAATGTTACCACCATACTCCCCTATTACATTAAAACGGGTATGTTTGATGGCGTACAATCTAAGATACCTATTCTCGACCCTGAAGCTTCTGCCTTAACCATTATAAAAGCCATTGAAAACAACAAAAAAATGATAACTATTCCTGGCTACATTTACAGGTTTACACGCTTAGGCCAAGCTATACTATCTATAAATGGATTTGATTGGTTTGCTGGTAAAGCATTAGGCATCTATAAAACGATGGAACATTTTACAGGCCGAATTAAATAAGAATTACCTAACCGACAAGAAAAACACCTCAAAACGATGACACTACTATCTGCACTTTTTATGTTATGCTCTACACTTTGTTTTTCGCAACAACAGTATGAATTTGATTATTTATTAGAATATAAAATAATCATTTACAAAGATTCTTTTACAGTCCAGAGTAGCTCATCCAACGAAAAAAACGAGACGTTTAAAAAGTATTACTTTACGAACTCAAAGAAAAATAACTATTCTGCAATAATAACCGATTTGGATAGTCTGCATTATTCTATGATTTTTAAAGATGAAAACGGAATCTCATCGCGCACAACATTTTTAAAAACCGATTTAAATAACGCAGAATTTATAAATATAGAGTGTAAAGATGTCTATAAATATCGAAATGATTTTAAATACCGAACAGAAGAATACGATTTTTTTAAACTTAACGACACCTTAATTAAAGGAAAAACATATGGTAAATATAAGTTTGCATCAATAAAACCAAAAAAGGAAAAAAGACATAAACTCGCAAGTAAGTACTACATTATTGACAGAGCAACAGCATTTCATTTACCTCTATTTGAATTATCGACCCCTTACGAAAAATGGAAATTACAAAAGACGTTACCTAGTGGACTATTTTATGAAAAGTATCGTATCGATTACTATGGAAAGTTAAATTATAAAGAAACTTTAATCAACTACTGGAAAATTGATAAGAAAATAATGATTAATACGGATTGCGATTATACAAAAAAGACATCAAAAAAAAACCGTATTCCGGCTTCTAAGGTTCACACCTCGCATCAGATGAATTAAAAAAGTCTATGCCTTATATTATCGTCAACGCGCTTAGCCTCAATACTTGTAATAACACTAACATATTTCAGTTTCATTTTGACTAGTCATTTAATTGTTTTAAATTTATGAAGGACAGAAGTAAATAACACTTAAAAATGAACTAAATAATGAGTAGAGGATTTGTTAAGGAAGAGGACCAAGAAGAAGTACCAATGGTGCCGCCAAGAGCGGATTTACCTGACGGCGTTATAAATTACGTCACCCAAGTGGGAATGAATGCGCTTTTAGAGGAAAGAGAAGCCTTAACCACCGAAAGAGAACATTTAGAAATCACCAACGAGAAAGAACGACGTATTGTAGTCAACCATATTAATGCAAAATTACAACTCTTAAACAACCGTATTGCTACAGCAAAAATTGTAGACCTTAAAAAACAACCTCAAAACGAAGTGCGATTTGGCGCATTAGTCGCTCTTAAAATTGGTAATGCTATGACGGTACAAAACTATCAGATAGTGGGCGTTGATGAAGCTGATATTGCTAAAGGTAAAATAGCATTTATTTCGCCTATCGCTAAAATATTAGTCAATAAAAAAGTTGGCGAATATGCGACCTTAAAACTCCCAACCGAAGAGCGTGTTTTTGAAATAAAAGAGATTGCATATTAATGCGTTCTTAACTTACAGTACCGTTGTAAACCAATTGATAGCAATTTCACGACATTGAATGACACTGTAAATGTCGTATAAAAGTCGCACCACAACCGTTATCAATTATTAACCTAATCATTACTTTTAGAATAAATTAAAAGTATAATCAAATGAATTTTATTGCAAAAAAAATTAGTGAGACTCGAAAAGTTAAAGGTCTTTCTCAAGAAGAATTAGCAGAATTATCCAAAATAAATTTAAGAACAATTCAACGGATTGAAAATAGCGAAAATGAACCCAGAGGAAAAACACTAAACCTAATTTGTAACGTATTGGAAATTGATATAAAAGAATTGTTTTCGAATAACAATTCGCTAAAAGAAAAAAATATCGGAACTAAATTGGTAAACGGCCTTTTTCTATTAGCACTCAATCTAGTTTTAATGGGCGTCATCGGATTTTTAACATTAGATTCAAATGCTAATATGAACAGTTTATTTGGTGGCATTTTATTGAGTTTCTTTATTCCCTTTTTTATAGTTTTTTTGACACAAAACATAAATGGAATGGAACGTATGCTAAAATTTGGATGTGGATATTTTGCTTATTTTATTTTTGTGATTTTCAAACTCGGATTTCCAACTGGTTTCGTGTCAGGATTATTTCCTTGTCTTTTAATTAGTGTATCTGTTCTCTATTTTGGCAATGCACTTATTAACAATAAAGAATAAACCACATTACCCAATATAATACAAAATTACTTATATTTAGGACTTCAACAACCATAATTGCGCATTTGTAACTCCTAATTAAATTGAGAAATAAAACCGCTGTACAGCGTCTGTTTTAGTTTAACTCTGTAACAAAACCTGAAGATCTTATTAATAAACACCTCTCAATAACACATATGAAAACGCTTATTCTCCTACTAACATTAATTGTACTCTGTCTATCTTGTAGTTCTCAAAAGCGTAACTCAAAAAAAAATAATTTTGAAATATTCGATTCTATTACGTTTAAATTTAACAAAACCGATTCATTACTAGTTCACGAAATGGCATTTACGCCAAAATATGAGGCAACAGACTTGCAACGTTTTATGTTTAGTACCTACGGAAAGTGGAATAACACGATTCAAACGGAAGATAAACTACGCTATTTAGTTTGGAAAAACATAAAACTATTGGACCACAAAGATGCCTTATTTACGGTTGCTGTCGGTGGAAAGGATAAAAAAACTGAACTTTTGAAGGTGAATGGAAAACCAAAGTATGGACGCATATTTTATTGCTCGGCAATCGTTTTTAACGTCAATAATTATGATTGTTTTAAGCCCGAGTCACTTTTAAAAGAAGCATTAGCCAACTATTTTATTAACGGAGTAAAAACTAATAAAAAAGGTAATAAGGAGTTTGAGAAAGAAATAAAAATCGATTACTAATAAAAGAGTATTCACAATAGCACCTCTAAAACTACTGCATTTATACTTAAGTCATACTGTAGTTTTTGGCTCTATTTTTGCCTCTTCATAATACATCGTCACTCATTTAAAACCACTGTAATCTAAACTATATAAGTGATTCGTTTTTTTTTAAGTCAGCTCCTTCACTAAAATCACCCCATAAAAACACCTATTTTACCGTGAATACGGATAACCGTAAGGTTACCAACACACAATTGATGATTTTAGCACGACATAGTAAATACTACCATAATGAAAAAAACACTGATAGCTTTGTCGCTAATAGGGGTTTTAATATCCTGCTCAAGTCCTTTAGACAAAAAATATAATGAAGATACCTTGGTAGAAGACACCAAAGACATTAAAGAAACTAGTGATATTAGTGAAGAATATACAGAATTAATGGCGGGCTGGATTATGAGAGCTAAATGGATCGACGCAACTCTCGATGATAAAACTTACGGTGAAATTATTGAAGAAGCTAAAAATTACAAAAAAGAACAAAAAAAACGCGCAGAAAAAAAGAAACTAGAAGGAGAGCATAAAAGACAAAAACTGGATGCAGCACTCACTGTAGCAATGTACGATAAGGGGTATGAAGAATACAACTATCAGAAATATTTAACATATAGCTTTGCATTTGAAAATAAGACAGATAAAACCATAAGGACTTTTAAAGGCGCAGTATCTATTCGAGATTTATTCGACACAGAGATTAAGTCTATTAATTTGACAATTGACGATCCCATTACAACTGGAGAAACGTTTAAAGGCACTTATTCGACAGCATACAACCAATTTAGAACAGAAGACTCCCGACTAAAAGGTAAAGATATGGAGGCTCTAAAAGTGGTTTGGATCCCTGAAAAAATAATATTTATGGATGGTTCAACACTAGAATAAAGGGCGCCTTCAAAGTGCCTCTCAATGACCTACTATTTGTACATTATTTTGAAAAAACCGGACTACTATCAAGGTCACAATTAATCAATATAAAATATTATAAATCACTATAAAATCAATTAAGAAATGAAATTTAAAAATCTATGTATTCTAGTAGTAACGACGGTGCTATTTTCGTCTTGCGCTTCAAACTCATTTTATCAACTATATAATGTAAAACCCGTTACAAAATCAATTACAGATGCCGAGAAGTTCTTCTTTGAAGATGACAACTGCAAAATAACCTATCATTTATGGGCAAATGGCGGAAACATTGGTTTTGATTTCTACAATAAAACAGACACTACTATATATGTTAAACTAAACGAAAGTCATTTTATATTAAATGATTTTGCTTACGATTATTTTAAAAACAGAACCTTTACGACCTCAGAAGGCAATTCTACGACATCATCAAAAACAAAAACTGCTACCGTGGCCGTCACAGGATTAAATCTGTTTAACTTATTACAAACAAACCAAGCACAAAGTTCAAGCACTTCTAATTTAAGTTCTTTGGTAGGTTATTCCGTCTCCATAAAAGAAAACACACGTATTGCTATTCCTTCAAAAACTTCCAAAAGAATTTCGGAATATGATATTAGTGATGCGCTTGTAAGACATTGTGATTTATTGAAATACCCAAATAAAAGAGAAATAAGCACCAAGTCTTATACCGCAGATAAAAGCCCAATTGTCTTTAGCAATAGAATTGCATACCAGATAAAAGAGAACTCAAAAGTTGTGGACAATGAGTTTTTTGTTTCAGCCGTCACCAACTATCCAGAATCAGAGTTTTTAGAATCTAGATATGACGCGTATTGCGACCAAAAAAGTGTTTTAAAGAGTAAGCATTTTAAATTTTATGATTCGAATAAGTTTTATATAAAATACTCAAAAAATGCTGACAATTGGAAACATTAGAACACCTATTTTAACCAGATAACAAATGCCGCACTTACAAGATTATTTACAACTATAATTTTTAAATGCGGCATTTTTAATAAGCAATGCGTTAGTTAAACAACCGACTATAAAAAAGTACCTCTTTTTCTGTTTTTACCATTCTCAAGTTTATCTATCGGACAAAGGCCCGAAGATGTAAACCGTAATAAAATAGGATAATTCTTTACGTAAAACACTGTACTAATAAAGCCTGTCTCTTCCCTTAAAAAAGTCGCCTAACATTATTTTTTCAATAAAATAACGATTAAAAAACTTCTCACAATACTATATTATTTATATTGTATATCTTGTTGCCGTTATCAAATAATCAATTTAAAACAATTACACGGGTTTTACTCCAATTGATAAAGCATAAATAATTTTAATAAGAAAACAAAATAGTATTCCTTGGGCCTATAAAATAGGTTAAACGGAAATGTGTAATCACCAACAAGTAAATGAAAAAACTAATAATAATTTTTGCTTTAAGCTTCTCCTTTTTTTCTTGTGACAAAGATGATACAGAAATTCTGGAAGAGGATTACGCTTCTTTTTTAGAAAAAACAACACCTCAATTTTCTGCTCACCTTGGCAATGAGGTCTTAAACTGGAGATCTGGTTTTGCAGCCTATCAATCTAGTATAGGATATCTTTATCCCGATGGCGACCAAACCCACCCGCATCGCTATTTACGATTTATTTTAAATGAAGAGAATGGTGATAATCAGTTTTTAATAAGAGCGCCATTATACGACACTTCTTCAGAAACGGAATTTACTACCGTTTTTGGTCAAGGAATAAAGACCATCGGTAAATCAAATGATGACTTTTATATCAGTATAAAAAACAACAATTATAATTATGCTATTTGTAATTCAGATGCCAAGTTTCAACTTGAAATCCTTAAAACAGAAGAAATAACAAACGAATATTCTAGCCAAAAAGAGTTATTCGTTTGGATTAAGATTGAAAAGATAAATTTAAACGATTGTAATTTCAACTATAATAAGAGCCTAAACAACGGACTTATTTTAGCCAAATTTTATGGTCATAAATTCGAATAAATAGAGTACAATAATTATTTAGAGCACACCTGAAAATACCCTAATAATATAAATAACAGTATGAAAAAATTAATTATAGCCGTCTTCTCTTTACTACTTTTTAACTGTGACAATACAGAAAATTACAAGAATATTACCGGTGAGTGGACGTGTACGGAATGGATTACTGAATCTACAGGAAAAAACAGATGTAATAATAACGTCTATTTCAATTTTAAGGAGGATAAAACATATACTTCTAAAATTGATACGCAAGAGCAATCTGGGGTTTATAAAATAGCTAACGGTTTACTTTACTCAACACCAAAAGGAAAATTGGAAATTGGTGTTGAAATTAAGACGTTAAATAACGATACTTTACAATTTATTATGAGTAGATCTGGAGAAAAAGAAATTTTAACCTTATTAAAAAAGGATTAAAATAGCTTACAGATTTTGTTTCAAAATGCCACACTGCTCTAACATAATCAAGAAACTTAAGCTTAAATAAAAGAAAGATTCTTATCTATACTCAACTGTTTAAAAATTACAAAAGCACGCACATTCACTAATTGATAAACCTATGGAAATGAAAAGATGCATACGACTAAAAAGTGCAATAACTTTCTTAATATTTATTCTTTCATCTACCAGTTTATTGTTTGCACAAATTACTGTAAACTCTAATTTTGAAGGTGGTAATGGTATTGCAGCGTTTACCGATACCGATGAAAATGAGGTACATATCGTTTCAGAATTAAAGGGCGGAGACACCAAAAACATAAGTTATTACGTAGAAATCTCTGGCCTAAACCCTGCTCTACCTTTAACTTTAGAAGTCAGTGCACATTGGAGTGGCCCTACTATTGTTTATAGTTACGACAACATAAATTGGGAAAAAACCACGCTTACAAACCTTAACAATTTCACAATTCCACTACAATCATCTTCCGTTTATGTCGCACATTCATATCCATATACCTATTCTAATATGATTACGGATGTGAGTAATATTTCTGATTTAAGTTATGTTACTGTATCAGACTTGGCAATAAGTGAAGGTGGTCGTGCCGTTAAATTAGTAAAAATTACGGACGATTGTGTTAATGATAACGAGAAAGAATTGATTTGGATGCTTGGAAGAATGCACGCCTTTGAAAATCCTGGAAACTATTCCTTAATGGGAATGCTGGACTTTTTTGCCTCTAACCACCCAAGTGCGATTCGACTGCGTGAAGAAGCTATCATTTATATCGTTCCTATTATGGACGTTGATCACGCTTATAATGGCGGATCGGGAAAAGACCAAACTCCTGTAGATTTTAACAGAGACTGGCATTCTTTAAGTAGCCAATCGCATTGGAATGCAGTAAATGCTGCTAAAAGTTGGATTGACTCTACGGCACAACTTAATAATTTTAGTGTCTTTGTAGACTCACACTCTCCACCTCCATCGGGTCAAAGCCTGTTCTATTACATTTATGATTCAGATCATCATTATATAAATACACGATTTGTTACAGAAACCGTTAAGCATATAGGGAACTACCAAGGTACCGAAGAGATATATTATAGCCTCTACAATGCCATTTCACAAGATTATATTATAACAAATTACGATAACGCGAAACACTATAATGTTACCATAGAAACGGGGTTTAATAATCGTACAGATGGTGTAGAATGGACTAAAGATTTGTATCTTTTAAATGGTCAATATCACGGTCAAGCCATTAGCGATTACATCCACGGTCAGGCAAATACAAACGATATAATAATAGATAATAACGACGCCGCTAATGTGGTTTTAAACGGGAATTGGCTGCCTAGCACCAATATATTAGGGTATTATGGCGATAACTATCTCTCTGCAGACACCACAACCCCGTCCAGTGCTGTGTTTAACGCTACAATAAACACAGCTGGTACCTACGAGATCTTTACACGCTGGGTTAGTAAACCCAATTTCGCAACAAATGCCCTGGCAAGTTTCACCCATTCTGGGGTTACCGATAATTTTAGTATCGATATGTCACTTAGAGGGGGAAATTGGGTCTCGCTAGAGACATATTATTTAGAAGCCGGAGAACAAGTGAGTTTAGCAATAAGTAATACAAATGCTAACGAAACTGTTATAGCAGATGGCCTAAGAATTAGTGAAATTGTAGATTGTGAATCGTTATCTATTTTAGACATTCAACAAGAGCATTTTCCTTTCAGTAGTAAACTGTATCCCAACCCGACAAAAAAGCAATTTACTATTCAACTAGAAAACAATACAACATTAGAAACCGTTAAGGTTTATGATATGCTTGGTCATTTAGTTTTAACCACAAATAAATACGAAGTCGATACCACTTCCTTAGGAGAAGGTCTCTATACCGTTGAAATAAAAACGAACAAAGGTAGAGGTATCAAAAAGCTAGTGATACGATAAAAAAAATGTCAATTACAATTTGGCGATAGTTTGTTACAATTTATTATGAGCAAATATGGAGAAAAAGAAAGTTTAACCTTAATAAAAAAGGATTAAAACAGCTTATAAAATAGTCTATCTGAAAGAGCATTCACTCCTATTAATTTGAGAGCTTTTTTTTTAATTTATGGGTGTAATGAGAGCTCTAGCAACGGCAACAACTTACCAAAATAGCATTGGTCGTTTTAATACTCCTAATTTATTTTATTAAGTATAACGAAAAAAAATATAAAGAAAAACGGTGTTCAATTAGTAGCTGCGCTAAGAAGCAAGCTATTTTAGCCCAACCACAAAAACTCTCACGCCTACGAACTCCATTATTCCTTTCATCTTTTTTTACTAAATTAGAGTATTAATAACGCAACCATCTACCTTACTGTAAGTTGCATCAATTAAAAAACTAATATGGAGAAGATTGACTTTAGCCCTTTACGCGTTGTTTACATTAATTGTACTTTAAAAAAATCACCTGAAACGAGCCATACAGCATCCTTAATGGCGGTTTCTAAAGCCATTATGATTAAGGAAAAGGTCCAGATTGACGACATTCGTTTAATAGACCACGAGGTGGCTAGTGGTGTCTACCCCAATATGAGGGAACACGGCTGGGAAACGGACGAATGGCCATCGTTATTCGAAAGAGTATTTAAAGCAGATATATTGATAATGGGAACTCCCATTTGGCTTGGTGAAAAGTCTTCTGTGGCTCAAAAACTAATTGAAAGATTATACGCTATGAGTGGCAAAACCAACGATAAAGGGCAATACCTTTTTTATGGTAAAGTAGCGGGCTGTGTTATTACTGGAAATGAAGATGGAATAAAACATTGTGCAATGGGTATTTTATATGCGCTGCAACACGTGGGGTACTCCATTCCGCCACAAGCAGATTCAGGATGGATTGGCAAAGTTGGGCCGGGACCAAGTTATGGTGATACGGATTGTAAAGGTAAAAAATTAAAGACCCCTATTGGGTTTGATAGTGATTTCACCAATAGAAACATAACATTTATGACCTATAACCTACTCCACTTAGCCGCTCTGCTTAAAGCCAACAATGGTTATCCCAATTACGGAAACTCTCGGGAAAAATGGGATAACGGTGAACGTTGGAATTTTGAAAACCCAGAATACAGGTAACATTAAACCGCCCATAAACTACTATTTCTAAACGTAACAAAAGTCCGTTATATTTGTATTCTTCCAGTGGTAATTCTAAAAGATAAAAGTATGTGTAACAATAATCAGACTAAAAAGAGTATCTACGCCAATGGGGTTGCCTCTTTTTATTATTCGTAATTTTGGACTCGTCGATACAAATTAAAATGTAAAAGGGGAATGAAGAAATCTGTTTTCAAAATTACTAAAATGGACTGTCCTTCGGAAGAAAATCTTATCCGAATGAAATTAGATGGTCTTTCTGGGGTTAAAAATTTAGATTTCGATATTCCAAATCGGCAACTCACTGTGTATCACAGCCGCGAGGTAACAGACATTGAAGCTTCCATTAGTGGACTAAATTTAGGAGGACACAGAATCTCTACCGAAGCTACCACTCAAACAGATTTTGAGGAAAACACTAATCAGAAAACGCTGTTATGGTCTGTATTAGTTATTAATTTTGTGTTTTTTATTATAGAAATGACAACGGGGTTAATTTCTAAATCGATGGGTCTTGTTGCCGATAGTTTAGATATGCTCGCCGATAGTTTTGTTTATGGAATTAGCTTATTTGCGGTAGGCGGATCACTTATTAAAAAAAAACGCATTGCTAAAATTGCTGGATACTTTCAAATTACGCTTGCTATTATAGGGTTTTTAGAGGTTTTAAGACGCTTTTTTGGTACAGAAACACTTCCTGATTTTTCGACAATGATTATTGTGTCCATTTTTGCACTTTTGGCGAATGGAATTTGCCTGTATATCTTACAAAAATCGAAAAGCAAAGATGATGCACACATGAAAGCGAGTCTTATTTTTACCTCTAACGACGTTATTATTAATCTGGGCGTAATCACTGCAGGAGTTATGGTGCATTGGTTGGGCTCTAACAAACCCGATTTAATTATTGGTATTATTGTTTTTGTTTTAGTAATTCAAGGGGCACTCAGAATTCTAAAACTAAGCAAATAAGCCACCTTATTTTTGCAATATATTGTTTGCCATTTTGAAGAAATAATAGTTTCTAAAAAATTAATCTTGAAAAACTGTTTATAGGATTACTCGTGCCGTGTGTAGTAAAAGAGGAGTAAAAATAAGCACTAACAAATAAATTGCGGATTGTAATATGATGAAATACGGCGCTATAAATACTACTGTAAATCTCAGTAAAACATCTTTAAAATTGAATAGTACACCAAGTTCTAGTTGCGTGAGTGATTGCAGCGGCATCCTTTTTATTTTTTCGATAAAAAGATAGAGCGTAAAGCACGACCTTTAGGGCACGCCCAAATAAATGTAGACGTACAATTTAATATTAGCGCTTAGTTTTGTAAATTCGTAGCTTCTTTAAACAAATTAAAAAATTACCAATGAGTAAATACGATATTATTGTTCTTGGAAGTGGTCCTGGAGGCTATGTTACTGCCATTAGAGCATCGCAATTAGGTTTAAAAACCGCTGTCATTGAAAAGGAAAGCCTTGGTGGCGTTTGCCTTAACTGGGGATGTATCCCAACAAAAGCTTTATTAAAATCTGCACAAGTTTTTGAATACTTAAAGCACGCTAACGATTATGGTTTAGTGGTTAAAGAGTACGATAAAGATTTTGACGCTGTTGTTAACCGTAGCCGTAATGTGGCACAAGGGATGAGCAAAGGGGTTGAGTTTTTAATGAAAAAGAATAAAATTGACGTTATAAAGGGGTTTGGGAAACTAAAACCTGGTAAAAAAGTAGACGTTGATGGTAAAGAATATAGTGCCGACCATATTATTGTAGCTACTGGAGCACGTTCTCGTGAGTTGCCAAACTTACCACAGGATGGAAAAAAAATAATTGGATACCGCGAAGCAATGACCTTGAAGAAACAGCCTAAGAAAATGATTGTTGTGGGTTCTGGTGCGATTGGTGTTGAGTTCGCTTACTTCTATAACGCTATGGGAACAGAGGTTACCGTTGTAGAATATTTACCAAACATTGTTCCGGTTGAAGATATTGATATATCTAAGCAATTAGAAAAATCATTTAAGAAAAGTGGTATAAAAATAATGACAAGCGCCGAAGTGACAAATGTTGATACTTCTGGCGATGGCGTTAAAGCAATTGTAAAAACTAAAAAAGGCGAAGAGGTTTTAGAAGCCGATATCGTACTTAGTGCGGTTGGTATTAAAACAAATATTGAAGGTATTGGTTTAGAAGACGTTGGCATTGCTGTAGATAGAGATAAAATATTGGTTAACGATTACTACCAAACAAATATTCCTGGCTATTATGCAATTGGTGATGTGACTCCGGGACAAGCCCTGGCTCACGTAGCAAGTGCTGAAGGTATTTTATGTGTTGAAAAAATTGCTGGACAACATGTTGAAGCTTTAGATTACGGAAACATTCCAGGATGTACGTATGCGTCTCCTGAAATTGCTAGTGTTGGTTTAACCGAAAAACAAGCAAAAGAAAAAGGATTAGATATTAAAGTTGGAAAATTCCCTTTCTCGGCCTCTGGAAAAGCAAGTGCTGCAGGAACGAAAGACGGATTTGTAAAAGTAATTTTTGATGCTAAATACGGTGAGTGGCTAGGTTGCCATATGATTGGTGCTGGTGTTACCGATATGATTGCGGAAGCGGTTTTAGGGAGAAAACTAGAAACTACTGGTCATGAAGTATTAAAAACGGTTCACCCTCACCCTACAATGAGTGAAGCGGTTATGGAAGCGGTAGCAGATGCTTACGGCGAAGTAATACATTTATAACATTATCGTGTAATTCACGGCCTTTAAATACTAAAAAATGCGATTGGAAACAATCGCATTTTTTTTGTTTGTATACTTTATAGTTTTGCTGCAAGTTAAAATAAAACAGAAATTGAGATAGCCATTTTAATTAACTATTTTGGTCGCTAATAAGATAGTCGTTTTTAAGGATTATTACACTCTAACATAAGTGCTTAACAAAACGGTGCTAATGCCCTTTCGAATAACTTATAGTAGATCACCTTTTGGTAATTCTAGAGGCTACAAGAGCATCTAGCTACTTACATAAAGCTTTCTATAGCGAGCTCGTACCCTTGCAATCCAAAACCTAGAATAACGCCCTTGGCATTTGGCGATACAAACGACTGATGTCTAAATTCCTCGCGACCAAAAGTATTAGAGATATGCACTTCTACCACTGGTGTTTCTATTGCTTTTACGGCATCGCCAATACCTACCGATGTGTGTGTGTACGCTGCAGCATTTAAAATAATACCGTCGTACGTAAAGCCACATTCTTGTAGTTTTGTAATAAGCTCCCCCTCTATATTAGATTGAAAATGTTCTATAGCTAAATTTGGGTACCTTTTTTGTACAGCGTCAAAAAAATCGGTGAACGATAAACTACCGTAAACATTGGGTTCGCGTTTGCCTAATAGATTTAAATTCGGGCCGTTTATTATAATTAGTTTTTTCATAGCTGCTATTAATTTATAATCTGTGGTTAGATATTATGCGTCTAACCAAAAATACAAAAGTTATGGTACAAAAAAAGCCGAAGTATTTAAACTTCGGCTTTCTATAATAAATAGTTTGATACTAATTAGAATTTGTAAACAAGCCCTAAGTTAATGTCTCCTAAATCTAAACCAGCATTAAAACGATCTCTAGACTCCGCGCCATCAACATCAACTTTATCAGAGTTGTAGCTAATTAAACCGTAAGAGGCTTCTAAAGCAAAGTTATTAGAGATAAAGTAGCTAACTCCTGGAGCGAATGCTACGTTAAAACCATCTGCTTTAATTTCTGGATCACCAGTCTCTTCATATTTAGAGTGAACATACCCCGCACCCAGCTCTGTAAAAATAGAGAATTGGCTAGCAGGTGTAAAATAGTAACGTCCAAAAACACCAGCTTCGATAGCTGTCACTTCAGTTTCTTGTGTTGTTGCGAAACCTTCATCTTCTTCTTTAGACGAAGTATACCCTAATTTTGCTCCTAAAGCAATGTTATCAGAGATAAAGTAAGCCGCTCTAGGTGCTACTGTAAAACCTTTTAATGATGTGTCACCTTGAGAATCACTTTCAAATCCTACACTTCCAGACATAAAAACATCTCCTTTTGCAAAACCTTTAGTTCCTTCTTCGTCCTGAGCACTCGCTGTATTGAATGCAAATCCTGCTAATAAAGCAGCAAAAAATAATTTTTTCATAATATGTTTATTTTATTTTGAAGTTGCAAAGTTAGAGCATATTCAAGGTCGTAGAATAATTTTTAACACCCAAAATCACTAAATTAACAGACTTTTAAGACCGTGTTAAGTCGCGCTATGTCTAACAACTTAAGATTCAAATTGTTAATAAGCGTAAGAATTAAGTGCTAAAAAACACCAGAGCCTTATGCTAGATTTTTTTAACAATTGAACACGTTTTGTATCTATTATCGGTAAAAACAAAAAAAACCTGAACAGTAAAAGTACTGTTCAGGTTTAAACGTAATTAGCGTTATAAAACTATAGATATCGTTTTAAAAGTGATAATGGTCTTAAAACATAAAGCCAAGACCTACTTGTGCCACTGCATTTTTAGCATCCACGTTTTTTAAGATAGAATCATCATCAAAAAGATTCGTTAATCCATAAGTATATCTACCAGATATAAAGAATCCATTAGTAAATTTATAGCTTAACCCACCAGTTATACTAGTTTCAAAATCTTTTACAGAAGAATTCTCATTACTTATATCAGTATCTCCACCGTCTGAGTTTGGTTGACTATCGATTTCTTCATTAATTTTAAATCCGAATTGCGGACCGGCTTCAATACTTAACCCTTCAACTAAATAAAACTTAGCTAAAATTGGTACTTGTATATAATCTAGTTGGTATTCTATATTTTGATCTGTATCAAAAACATTGTCTTGATCTATTTCTTTAATGTCAAAACCTTGTCCCGAATAGAATACTTCTGGCTGAATTGAAAATCGTTCTGTTATAGGTATTTCTGCAACCAAACCGGCATTAAAACTTGTTCTAGAATCTAGATCATCAAAATTATCTCCGGTTATAGTAGAAAAGTTAACTCCACCCTTAACTCCAAATTGTACATCTCTTGTTGGATTGGTATTCTGTGCCGTAACACTAAATAAACTAGAAGCCGTAATTACCACAGCCATACATAAATTTTTCATAATATCTGTTTTAAGTTGTTCGATACAAAGCAACAAATTAATAAAGATATTCAGATATGCTTTAAACTTTTGTTAACACAGATTTACCGAAAATTTAAGAATTTCTTAGTTAGTATTAACAAATGGAAAATACAAAAAAACCGAAGCGGTAGACTTCGGTTTTAATATTAATTTACAATGTTTCTTAGAAAGATAACTCTACTCCTAGTCCAACACTGTTTAAGGAGTTGCCATCGTTAGAGATTCCTGTATATGACAAGTTAACTCCAATCATTTCAGTAAAATTATAACCTACACGTGGACGGTAATAAAGACCACCTTCTCCTTCACTATCTACGGCGATTGCGTATCCTAAATCTGCACCAACATAAAAATTATCTGATGCCATAAATCTAGCAGCAGCGGCTAATGGTACAAATTGAGCGTCTTCAGCTTCAGCTGTAACAGTAAATTCTCCAAAAGTAGTTTCTAAATCTTCTCCAAAAACATTCATAAAACCGGTCGCAGCACCCACTTTAAACTGGTCTGACACGTCTACTAAGTAAGCGACATCTAAACCTGCACTTAATGAGTAAAAGTCACTAAAATCACCTACTGGTAATCCTATATTAGCACCTACTTTAAATTGTCCTTGTGCGCTAACACTTAAAAATCCAAATACTGCTACTGCAGCACATAAAATAATTTTTTTCATAATATTATTATTTTTTAATTGATTAAACTAACGCAAAATAAGTAAAAATTATCATAATTTTAACGATTTATTCTTAGTTATTAACATAGTTACTAACCGTTACCCACTTAAGCCTTTATAATCAAGTAGTTATAAATTAATTTGAATTAATTCTTAATTAATGAATACCTTTGATTTTATGAAATGGGAACACGCCTTAAAAGACTACTGTTTATACCTACAAATAGAAAGAGGATTGTCTGAGAACACTATTAATAATTACCGTCTCGATGTTACTAAGCTTAGTAAATATTTACAAAATAATGAGATAACAATATCTCCTATTCAAATTTCTAAAAGCACCGTACAAGATTGTATTTATGCTATTGCAAAAACGGTTAATCCGCGTTCTCAATCGAGAATTATATCAGGTTTAAAAGGCTTTTTTAATTATTTAATTTTTGAAGGGTATCGAGAAACGAATCCCTTAGATACTATCGACTCCCCTAAAATAGGCCGTAGACTCCCCGATACTTTAAGTGAAACCGATATAGACCGACTTATAGCGGCTATAGATTTAAGTACTCCGCAAGGCGAACGTAACCGTGCCATTTTAGAAGTTTTATATGGCTGTGGTTTGCGGGTTAGCGAATTGACGCATCTTAATATCTCTGATTTATATTTTGAAGAAGGCTTTATTAAAGTGACAGGTAAAGGCAATAAACAACGTTTTGTGCCCATTGTAGATTCTACTGTTAAATACATCGCTATATATAAGGATGGTATTCGAAATCATCAAACCATTGCCGACGATCAACGCGATATTTTATTTTTAAACAGAAATGGCAAACAATTAACCAGAGCAATGATTTTTACTATAATTAAGCAGTTGGCCATAAAAATTAATTTAAACAAGAAAATTTCTCCACATACCTTTAGACATTCTTTTGCTACTCACTTATTAGAGAATGGAGCAGATTTGAGAGCTATACAATTAATGTTAGGACACGAAAGCATTACAAGTACAGAAATCTATACGCACATCGATAGAAAGCACCTTACCACCGTAATGAAGAGTTTTCACCCTAGACCATAAACTACCTTGTATTTATTACCTTTAATGTCAAAAAAACATCTTTTAGCCGATTATATTGGGTTTACGTTAATTATTTTGTTAAATTATTGTAATATTTAATAATTGTGCAGGAAATAATTATTAGTTAAACAACCTCAATGCACCAGAAAACAAACCATAAAACAAACCATTTTGACGCTATAAAATGGGAAATTGCTTTAAGTATTTCCAAAATTGGAATGTGGGTATATAACGCTAAAACAAATAGCTTCTTTTTTTCAGATTCCTCAAAAGATATTTTGGGGTGCTTGGACGACCCCCATTTTGGTGAGGATATTAATGATTGGAACGATTTAATTCATCCAGATGACCGCTATAAATACCACAAAGATTTCAACGATCACATACAAGGTCTAAAACCGTATTATGTAAGCAAGCATAGAATTAAATGTAAAAATGGCGCTTATAAATGGATTCTAGATAAAGGCCAGGTGGTAGAGCGCGATGCTGACGGTAATTACGTTCGTTTTATTGGTACACATATCGATATCACCGATCAGGTAGAAACAGAAATTAAAATAAATGATGCGCTTAATATCGCCACCGAGCAAAACACAAAACTTAAAAATTTCGCGCATATTGTAACGCATAACTTAAAAGAACACGCTGCAAACTTCGAAAGCTTATTAGGTTTTTATGACGAAGCGGAAGACGATACCGAAAAAAACGAGGTTATTAATCATCTCAATCAAGTTGCTGGTTCATTAAACAATACGATTACAAACCTCAAACAGATTGTGTCCGTACAATCTAAAAAAGAAACGAATACAGAATGTTTAAACCTCAATGACTTTATAGAAGAAAGTTTAAAGCTCTTGGATGTTATTATAATTAAGAATAAGGCAAAAATATACAACCGAGTTAGTAAAAACGTTCATATCTATTACAATTCTGCGTACTTAGAAAGTATTATTCAAAATTTATTATCGAATGCTATTAAATACAAACATCCCGATAGAGATCCCATAATTAGACTTCAGTCCTTTACCAAAAAAGACTGTATAATAATTAAAGTTTCAGATAACGGTTTAGGAATTGATTTGGATAAATTTGGGAACGATGTTTTTAAATTATACAAAACGTTTCATACCAATAAAAATTCTGAAGGCGTCGGCTTATATCTTATTAAAAATCAAGTTGAAGCTTTTGGTGGTACCATTGCAATAGGTAGTAAAGTAAATGTAGGAACTGTATTTACTATAACAATACCAAGCAAAAAAAATCCAACTTAAGGAAGTTGGATTTTTTTTTAAATAATGATTGTGTACTTTATTTTGCAATGTTAACAGCTCTCGTTTCTCTAATCACGGTAACCTTTACCTGCCCAGGATATGTCATATCCGTTTGAATTTTTTGCGAAATACTAAATGATAATTCCGATGCTCTTAGATCGTTAACCTTTTCACTTTCAACTATTACACGAAGTTCTCTACCCGCTTGAATAGCATATGCTTTTTTAACACCGCCAAATCCAAGGGCTACCTCTTCTAAGTCTTTTAAACGTTGTATATAAGAATCTAATACTTGACGTCTTGCGCCAGGTCTCGCTCCAGATATAGCATCGCAAACCTGTACGATCGGCGATAATAATGAGGTCATTTCTATTTCGTCGTGGTGTGCTCCAATAGCATTACATACTTCTTCTTTTTCACCATACTTTTCTGCCCATTGCTTACCTAAAATAGCGTGTGGTGTTTCCATATCGGCTTCCGCATCTGGCACTTTACCAATATCGTGTAGTAAACCAGCTCGTTTCGCTAATTTTGGATTTAACCCTAATTCGGCCGCCATAACACCACATAGTTTAGCCACTTCACGCGAGTGCTGTAGTAAATTTTGCCCGTAAGATGAACGGTATTTCATACGACCTACCATTTTTATTAATTCAGGATGTAAACCATTAATTCCTAAATCGATAACCGTACGCTTACCTACTTCTATAATTTCTTGTTCTATTTGTTTTTGCGTTTTCTTAACGACTTCTTCAATACGTGCTGGATGTATACGTCCATCGGTGACTAATTTGTGTAACGATAGTCTCGCAATCTCACGACGTACAGAATCGAAGCACGATAAAATAATAGCTTCCGGAGTATCATCAACAATAATTTCGACACCTGTAGCTGCTTCAATAGCACGAATATTACGACCTTCTCGTCCAATAATTCGTCCTTTAACATCATCAGACTCTATATTAAATACAGACACACAATTATCTACGGCCTCTTCTGTACCAATACGTTGAATAGTATTAATAATTATTTTTTTAGCATCTTGCTGAGCGGTTAATTTAGCCTCTTCCATTTTATCTTGAATGTAAGCCATAGCATCGCTTTTAGCTTCATTACGTAAGGAATCGACTAATTGTGCTTTAGCTTCCTCAGCCGTTAAACTAGAAATCACTTCTAATTGCTCAATTTTACTTTTATGTATTTTATTAACCTCGTCTTGTTTCTTTTCTAAAGACTCTAATTTAGAGTTGTACTCTTTTATTTTAAACTCTACATCTGAGTTTATTTTTTTTGTTTTTGAAAGTTCGTTAGATATCTGCGACTCTTTATCTCGTGTTCTTTTCTCTATGTCCGTTATCTTTTTATCTCTAGAAAAGATAACCTTTTCGTGTTCTGTTTTAAGCTCGATGAACTTCTCTTTTGCTTGAAGAATTTTATCCTTTTTAATGCTATCCCCTTTACTTTTAGCATCTCTTAAGATATTTGCGGCCGTTTTTTTCGCGCCTTTAATAAGCTTAGAAGCATTATTACGTTCCAGTATTTTTGCAATAATAAACCCTATTAAGGATCCAACTGCAACACCTGTAACAATTATTAAAATTGTATTATCCATTAGTTATTTAGTGTTAGTATATATAAAAAAAGCCTACACTAATTTCGATTTTGTATAAACTCCTTAAAAACAAGTTTAGGGCTAACAAGCTGATCAAGTATCTGCTCGAGTCCTAAATAAATAGTACTAGCAGCTCGCTTTTACAACTTAAACTCACCCTTTTTAAAGAATTAACGTTGAGTTTATCAAAAAAATAATTAATGTAGGCAGTAACCTAGTTTTATTTGTAAGAACGTTTTAAGAACTTAAATGCGAATCTAATATAGTGTTTAAACCTTCCAGTTTATCCTCTATATGCTCACTTATATGTTCATTATCTAAAGTTTTCTGTTCTACTTGAGATGCAAATTGCAAGGCACACATTGCCAAAACATCTTGTTTATCTCTTACAGAATAACTTTGCTCAAATTGCGATATCATAGCGTCAATTTTTTTAGCTGCAATGCGCAATCCCTCTTCCTGACTCGGTAAAATAGTCAAAGGATACACTCTATTCGCTATCGAAAGCTTTATTTTTAGCTTTTCAGCCATATATTTCGCTATGTTGCATTATTCAGAAAGCTGACCAATACAATGATCTATTTCCCGTATTAATGCATTTATTTTGAGTTTTGTTTCTCTTTTATCATCTTCACTGCCTAATATTGTATTTGCCATTTTGAGTGTCTCATACTCCTCTTGCCAATTTAGCAATTGCTTATTTTGACTTTGAATGGTGCTTTGAGAGCTTTTTAGTGCTTCAGATAATTTTAAATTGTCTTGCTGTAAAGTGTCTAACTTATGCAAGATTTTCCCAATTTTGTCTTCTAAAGCATCTACTATATCTTCAATATTACTCATTCACAAATTTCAATACTTATTATTACAAAGTTAATAAACTAGATATATTTTGCAATTGTTTTTTCATAAATTTTAAAAAAAAATAGTAAAGCCCAAAACTAACTTAGGGCCTCCTATTTTAATTTATGTTTGATAATCGGATTCTAATTTCTATTTTAGCCATAACAATTCCTTTTTATGAGAATATTTTTATTATTTTTCCTATTTACCGCTACTGTTTTTAGTCAAAATCCCTATCCTCAAGATTATTTTAGTTCCCCTTTAGCGATACCTATTATTTTGTCGGGTACATTTGCCGAATTACGTTCTAATCACTTTCATTCTGGATTAGATATTAAAACGAAACAAGTACAAGGACAAAAGGTGTTAGCTATTGCCGACGGATATATTAGTCGGATTAAAATTGCACATTATGGTTACGGAAAAGCACTATATATAACGCATCCCAACGGTTACACATCGGTATACGCCCATTTACAAAATTTTAGTCCTGAGATTGAAGCCTACATAAAAAAATTACAATACGAGCGTGAGTCTTTCGAAATTCAAGTCTTCCCTACCCCCACTGAATTACCTATTATAAATACTCAACTTATCGCCTATTCTGGAAATACAGGAAGTTCGGGGGGGCCTCATTTACATTTCGAAATTAGAGACAACAACGAGCGCCCAATAAATCCCTTACTTTTTGGCATTGATGTGCAAGACAACACAAAACCATTAGTGAGCAATGTGTACGCTTACCCAATAAGTGATGATGCGCACATTAACGGCTCTGTGAAAAAGCAAAAACTGCGTATAATTCCTCAAAAAGATGGTGATTATAAAGTGGAAAACATAACCGCTTTTGGAAAAATAGGATTCGCTGTAGAAACCATTGACAGACAAGATCTGGCTGCCAATAAAAATGGCGTCTACAATATACAATCCTTCTTTAACGGTGCACAGCATTTCGAAATTGATTTTAGACGCTTTTCGTTTGCCGAAACCAATCACATTAATCGTTTGGTAGATTACGAAGTGTATAAAAATGAAAAAGACAAGCTTCAGAAATTATTTATTGAATCTAATAATCCATTAAGTTTATATACTAACAGTATTGACGATGGTTACGTAACCATAGCAGATAGTACCGCTTCTATTTATAAAATTGAAATTAGAGATTTTAAGAACAATATTACCGCGGTGAATTTAGAAATTAAGGGCTTAGACACGGTGCCTACTGATTCTTTAGACCTTAAAATTACACCACATTACATTTTAGCCAACCAAGAGAATATTCTTGAAAAAGATAATATTAAAGTCGAATTCCCTCGTGAATCATTTTACGACAGCTTCTTTATAGATTTTAAAGTTGAAAATGACACGCTTATTCTTCACGAACCCATTATTCCATTAAAAAAATATTTTAGCATTACTTATAATCTAGAGCAATATAAAGCTGAAGATCTTAAGCAATTATACATTGCGAGACTTGTGGGCTGGAATGATTTTCCAAGCTATTCTAACACCATAAAAAAGGGGACCACGTTTACCACGCGCACTAAAAACTTAGGTACTTACGTTATTGCTATAGACGACGATGCACCAACAATTGCACCTATTCGTTTTAAAGATGGTGCTTGGCTAAGTAAGTACCGTTATTTAAAACTAAAAATAAACGATAAAACTACAGGCATTTCTAATTACCGCGCCACCATTAACGACCACTGGGTTTTAATGGAGTACGACTATAAAACCAAACTATTAACCTACGACTTTAACGATGCCGTAAGTAAAGCAACCAAAAATAATTTAAAAGTAATTGTTACAGATAACGTAGGAAATAGTACTACATTTGAAGCTACATTTTACAGAAAATAAAACCCAACATATTGACAACTAAAGCCAACTTACTACAACTGCTCGTTTTTTTATTACCTGTTTTTGCCTTGGCACAAACCGCAACTATAACTGGTGTTATTTTAAACTCAGAGGAATCCCCAATAGAAAACGTAAATATAAAAACCTTTATCAATGGGACTAAAACAAACGAAAATGGCTTTTACGAACTCAAAATACCTGCAAATATAGATGTAGATATTGAGTTCACTCATATTTCTCACAAAAAAGTGAAAGCTACTTTAAATTTGAATAACGGTGAAGTTTTAGAGTTTAATCCCATTTTAAACGTCAGCATCGAGCAAATCTCTACGGTTGTAATTAGCGGTAAAAAACGAAAAGATATTGAAGGTATTATCACCATTTCACCAGCTGTAATTAGAAAAATTCCTGGAGCGAATGCCGGTGTCGAGAACTTATTAAAAACCTTACCAGGCGTTAGTGGTAATAATGAATTAAGTACGCAATACTCGGTACGTGGTGGAAATTTCGACGAAAATTTAGTGTACGTTAACGGCATTGAAGTCTACCGCCCGTTTTTGGTGCGAAGTGGTCAGCAAGAAGGCTTAAGCTTTGTAAATAGTGATTTAGTAGAGAACATCGCGTTTTCTGCGGGTGGATTCCAAGCAAAATATGGCGACAAATTATCGTCGGTTTTAGATATTACATACAAAAAACCAACCCAGTTTGGGGTGTCTGCCGATTTAAGTCTACTTGGTGGAAGTCTCGCTTTAGAAACCGCAAGCAAAGACTCGAAATTTACAGGTATTGTTGGTGTGCGTTACCGTGATAATAGTTTACTAGTAAAAGCAAAGGAAACGGAAACCAATTACGACCCGAAATTTGCCGATGTGCAAAGTTATTTCACCTATCAAGTGAATGATAAATTAGAATTGCGCTTTTTAGGAAATGCCTCTTTAAACAAATACAATTACGAACCACAAACGCGACAAACAAATTTTGGAACATTAGCCGATCCGTTAGCTTTATTAGTGTATTATGAAGGCCAAGAGCACGATTCGTACCAAACCTTATTTGGAGCGCTTCAAGGAAGCTATGACGTTAATGAGCATCTTAATTTAAACTTGGTCGCTTCTACCTATCATACCACCGAAGAAGAGCATTTTGATATTTTAGCACAATACCGATTAGGGCAGGTCAATACTAATATTGGCGATGAAGATTTAGGTGAAGTGGAATTTTCTGAAGGTATTGGCGGACAATTAAACCACGGAAGAAACGATTTGGATGCCTTAATCACCACTTTAGAACACAAAGGAACATATACCAAAAACGACAACGATTTTAAATGGTCTATTAAATATACCAATGAAGATATTAGAGACCGGTTAATTGAATGGGAAGTAATTGACTCGGCAGGTTTTTCTATAAATCCACCAACTGTCGATGCGTTTAATGACCAACCCTATACGCCTTACGAAGGGCCTTTAGCGGCTTTTCAGAATGTAAATGCTAGAAATAGCACACAAATTAACCGGTTACAATCTTATGTGCAATGGAGTAAAAAATCTAGTATCGGTGAACACGATGTATGGTACAATGCTGGTGTGAGATCGCATAGTTGGACGGTAAAAGGCGACGACATTACTTCGCAATCGCAAACCGTATTTAGTCCACGAGCGCAATTTGCATTACAACCGAATTGGAGTGCTGATATGTTATTTAGAATCAGCGGCGGATTTTATTACCAACCGCCATTTTATAAAGAGTTACGTAATGCCAATGGCGTGGTGCAACCTAACGTTAAAGCACAACAATCTATTCATTTAGTAGTAGGAAACGATTATAGCTTTAATATATGGGAGCGTCCCTTTAAACTTACAAGTGAGGTGTATTACAAAAAACTGTCGGATGTAAATCCATATTCAGTTGAAAACGTTCGCATCAGGTATCGCGCTAACAATTCCGCGGAAGCGTATGCCTACGGATTGGACTTACGCTTAAACGGAGAATTCGTTCCCGGAACAGAAAGTTGGTTTAGTTTTGGGTTTTTAAAAACCGAAGAAAACATAGATAATCGCGGTTATATTGCCCGTCCAACAGACCAACGCTTAAAATTTGCTGCTTTATTTCAAGATTACGTGCCCAATTTACCAAACTTTAAAATGTATTTAAACGTAGTTTACAATACCGGCTTGCCGGGAGGTTCACCCAGTTACACCGATCCGTACCAATACCAAAGCCGATTACCAGATTACAAACGTGCAGATATTGGGTTTCAGTTTGTAGTAGTCGATGCCAAGAAGCAGTTTGCTAGCGGATGGAAAAAACCTTTTAAAGAATTGTCTTTAGGTTTCGAAATTTTTAACGTGTTCGACAATCAGAACTCCATAACCAATACGTGGGTAAGAGATGTTTATAGTAAGCGCCAATACGCGATTCCAAACTACTTAACGCCACGTGTATTTAACGTGAAAACGTCAATGCGTTTTTAAACTTCATTATCACGTTTCAATCACTACATCTCATAAAAAAAGCGAACCTTTAAAAGTTCGCTTTTTTAGTATAATTCTATTTAATAATGTAGCTTATAAAGCGCCCCACTCTTTTAAAGAATCTTCATTCATTTTAACGTAATCCATATTCCCTGCTTCTTTAGATTTTGCTAAAGACATTTTTGCTGTTTTAATCGCGTTTTTCTTATCGCCAACAGCTGCATAGATTAAAGATTGTTTTCTTAGTTGATAAAACTGAGGATCTTTCATCATAGAAATAGCTTTCTGCATCCACTCATTAGCTTTTTTAGCGTCTTTACCTTCTTCTAGGTAATACGTTGCAGCCGAATAGTAATCGCTAGCCGATGGCCCGTTTAACGCCTTATCTATAGATGTAGATACTGTTTTATCAGTATGTACAGTAAAAGGAAGACCTACGTAAATATCTGACCACATAATACCTAATAGCGCCGAGCTACTGGTTAAATCATCGAAACCCATTGTAAATGTTTCTATCTGCATTGGCAATTTGTAAGCTTCAGCTTTTACGGTCGCTACTACTTTAGAATCGTCCCATTTTTCTGGAAGTCCCCAATTTTGGGTAGTAGAATACAAATAAATCTCCCAAGAATCTACATTAGGCTTTGTATAAATTGCGTAAGAACCCGCTTTAACATCGCTACCACCAACCATCACATCTTCACTAAATGTAATTTTAGAATTTATATTCGCTCCTGTTCTCCATACTTTTCCATAAGGTACTAAGTTCCCAAAAACCTCACGATCTCTCATTCCAGGTCTTGAATATTCTAAAGTTACATCGGTTAATCCTACCTTCTGCTCTACTTTAGAAAATGGACTAGGTTGTGGTATTTCAATCTGCGCCTTCATTGCGAAAGAGGCAGAGAAAACAACAGCTAGTAAAAGTAATTTTTTCATAATAGTGTTTTTTATTAAGGTTATTAACCTGTAAATTTAAGCATTAAGAACCTTTAGTCCGTTAACAAAATCTTAAATAAAAGGCGGTGTATAATATCAATGGGAAAGTTTACTCTATTATAGAAAACTTAATTTAACATTTTATTCTGTTTAACATTAATTAAAAATAGTTAAACATTTTGTATCTTTATACTTTAAAACAATAACAATGGCAAAAAAGAAAAATACTACAGAGCAAGACCTTATAGCATTTTATATGGACTACGTTTTAGAACATAGCGAGCAGCCTAAGTCTGTTTATGCTTTTTCTAAAATGAACAATTTTGAAGAATCTAAGTTTTATGAACACTTTAGTACATTCGAAACTTTAGAGAAAGGCGTGTTTAAAGCATTTTTGACTAATACTCTTTTGGTGTTGGAAGCAAATGAAGATTACCAGAAATTTGATCCTCGAGATAAACTACTCAGTTTCTACTTCACTTTTTTCGAAAACTTAACAGCCAATAGAAGTTATGTAGTTTATGCCTTAAAACAGCACAAAGGCAGTTTAAAATCTTTAACCGTTCTCACCGATTTAAAAGCAGGGTTCTGTAATTATATAGAGCATTTAGATATTGAAACGTTAGATATTAAAGAAGATCGACTAGAGAAATTACAACAGCGCTCTTTACGAGAAACAGCTTGGCTTCAGTTACTATTAACTATGAAGTTTTGGCTTGATGACACCTCTGCTTCTTTTATGAAAACAGATATCTTTATTGAAAAAGCGGTTAATACAAGCTTCGATCTATTAGATATAAAACCTTTAAAAAGTCTTATAGACTTTGGTAAATTTATATATAAGGAAAAATTTAGTAGCCACTAATTTAACATCTCACAACTATTGAAAACTATAGACAAAATACCGACTTCGAAAATACAAAGAGCTTCAAAATTAGTATCTACAGGTGCTAAAGTCGGCGTTAATTATTTAAAATATTACGGCGATAAGCTAACAAAAACAGAAATAGAAGCTAAAGAACGTTTAAATAAAAATAATGCGGAAGATATTTACGACAGCTTAAAACAACTTAAGGGAAGTGCTTTAAAAGTCGCACAAATGTTAAGTATGGAAAAAAGCTTATTACCGCAAGCTTATGTCGAAAAATTCTCGCTAGCACAGTTTTCTGTCCCCCCTTTGTCGGCACCACTGGTTGCAAAAACGTTTAAGCAATACTTCGGGAAAACGCCTAGTGATATGTTCGACACTTTTAACTTAGAATCGGTAAATGCTGCGAGTATTGGTCAGGTGCATTTAGCCGAAAAAGATGGCAAGAGATTGGCTGTTAAAATTCAGTACCCAGGCGTTGCTGATAGTATTTCAACGGATTTAGCTTTGGTAAAGCCAATAGCTATGAAAATGTTTAATATTAAAGGAAAAGACTCTGACAAATATTTTAAAGAGGTCGAAAACAAATTAATTGAGGAAACAAATTACATCTTAGAATTGCAGCAAAGTATGGCAGTTGTTAAAGCGTGCAAGCACATCCCTAATTTAAAATTCCCTAATTATTACGAAGCCCTTTCTTCGGAACGTATCATTACAATGGACTGGATGGATGGCGAACATTTATCTGAGTTTACTAAAAGAAATACCGATCAAGAAACAGCAAATAAATTAGGTCAGGCGTTATGGGATTTTTATATGTACCAAATGCACGTGCTAAGAAAAGTACACGCAGATCCGCATCCAGGAAACTTTATGGTTTCTAAAGACAACGATTTAATCGCCATAGATTTTGGATGTATGAAAGAGGTTCCGGACGATTTTTATGTACCCTACTTTGAGTTAGCGAAAAAAGAAAACATTGACGATCCAGAAGTATTTAAAGAAAAAATGTACACGTTAGAGATTTTACGTCCTGAAGATACCAAAGTGGAATTAGACTTTTTTACAGACTTATTTTATGGTATGCTAAGTTTGTTTACAAAACCATTTCACGACGAAACTTTCGACTTCTCAGATCCCTCATTTTTTAAGTCTATTGCAGATTTTGGAGAACGTTTTAGTAAAAGTACAGAATTGAGAAAAATGAATGGAAACCGTGGTTCGAAACATTTTATTTATATTAATAGAACCTTTTTCGGACTCTATAATTTAATGTTCGATTTAAAAGCTCAAAATATTAAAATTAACAATTATAAGACCTTGTAATATGGCTTACTTTAGTAATAAAGACATAAACAACTTACACCATCTTTATAAAATAAACCTGATTAATAGTTGTTCTGGTTTTAAATCTGCTAACTTAATAGGAACAAAATCTGAAACGGGCGTCGAAAATGTAGCCGTTTTCAGTTCGGTGACGCACATAGGGTCTCACCCCCCGTTATTAGGTTTTTTCTGTCGGCCAACCACTGCTACACGAGACACTTACAATAACATTAAAGCCACAGGTTTTTATACGATTAATCATATTACTGAAGACAATTTTGAAGCCGCGCACCATACCTCGGCAAAATACGACGAGGATATTTCAGAATTTGACAAAACAGAACTCACTTCTGAATATAAAAGTAAGTGCTTTGCTCCTTTTGTAAAATACGCTCCAGTACAGTTAGAAATGAAGTTTGTTGAAGAATATCATATTAAAGCAAATAATACTATTTTAGTTCTTGGAGAAATACAAAGTTTGTATTTAAATGACGACTTATTAGAAAATGACGGCTTCATTAATCTTGCGAAAGCCAAAATCGCGGCTATAAATGGCTTGGACGCCTACACGATTCCAGTATTAGAAAAACGATTACACTATCAACGACCAAAATAAGTGCTTAATCGAGCGCTCACGCTATAGTTTTATCATTTTATTTAGGAACAGTAGCCCTAAGTGTTGGAGAATGTGGTGATTTTTCCAATGCAACAGACGTTATAAAGTGATTAGTATCACCTAACCAAAAGAAAGAGCCGTAGCGTTCAAGATAGGATACCTTAACATATTTACCTTGAAAATCTTGTAAATCTTTAATAACATCTATCTTGTCTTGTTCAACAGAAAACGAAAATATTTGCGCACCAGAAATTCCTTGGCTGATTTCTCCTTCCCACGTTTTTATGATCAGTCCTCGGTTACTAAATTTAATTAATTCACCCGAGCGTGTCCCCTCGCTAAAAGGAACATAGTATATAAAGGTGTAATACCCAGCCGTAATTAAAATTAGTGCTAAAACAATTAGTGCTAAGATCTTTTTCATTGCTATAATTTTTAGTGTTAAATATACTAAGATTGTATCAGTTTCTTGAAATTAAAGCATAAATTATGTTTCTTTAATGTAAAAGGGCTACGTGGTGTTTTCAAAAATAATCGTTATGAATCCTAAAAATAAAACATAAAATGAGAATATTAGTCACAGGAGCTTCAGGATACATAGGCAAACGTATAATACCCTTGTTATTAGAGAGAGGTCACTCCGTTGTTTGTGCAGTTCGTGGTAAATTACGAACCGAAAAACAATATACAGGTGAAGCCAATGTGCATATTGTAGAAGCCGATTTTTTAGATGCAGACTCACTAAATAACATCCCCAAAGATATAGATGCTGCTTACTATTTAATTCATTCTATGTCCAATTCGGTGAGCCAATTTCAGAAAATGGAAGAAGACTGCGCCATCAATTTTAAACGCTATATAGAGACTACCAATGTAAAACAAGTTATTTACTTAAGCGGAATTACAAATGACACCAAATTATCTAAGCATTTAATTTCGAGACAAAATGTTGAAAAAACACTGCAATCTAAGGTGTACGCTTTAACGGTTTTTAAAGCCGGAATTATTGTGGGATCAGGCAGTTCTTCTTTCGAAATTATTAGGGATCTAATCGAGAAACTTCCGGTAATGATTGCTCCAAAGTGGCTAAACACTAAAACACAACCTATTGCCATTCGCGATATTTTAAGTTTTCTAACTAGGGGTTTAGGCAAGGAAGAATTATACAATACCTCTCACGATATTTTTGGTCCAGAAGTGCTAACCTATAAACAAATGCTTTTACGTTTTGCCGCAGTAAGAAAATTTAAACGCTACATTATAACCGTTCCTATAATGACGCCAAAGTTATCTAGTTATTGGTTGTATTTCGTAACGTCGACCTCATACAAACTAGCGCAAACACTAGTAAACAGTATGGGAGTAGAAATTATTGGAAAATCTAGTGACATCAATCAACTCTTGGATGTTAACCCAATGTCTTACGATAAAGCTGTAAAATTAGCCTTCGAAAAGATTGAGCAAAACAGTATTGCTTCAAGTTGGAAAGATTCCTTTGTAAGTAGTCGATCAAAAAAGAGAGTGTCAGCTAAATACATCAATGTACCTGAATACGGCTGCTTTAAAGATATTAAACAACGTAACGTGAAAAATGAAGCACGAACTTTAGAAAAAATATGGGCGATTGGAGGAGAAAACGGGTGGTACTACGGTACTGTTTTATGGAAATTTAGAGGCGCCATAGATAAGCTTGTCGGCGGTATTGGATTGCGCAGAGGACGTACCAATCAAACGACAATAAATACCGGCGATGCTTTAGATTTTTGGCGTGTACTTTTAGCTGATAAAGAAGAAGGGCGCCTCCTACTTTTTGCCGAAATGAAACTTCCAGGGGAAGCGTGGCTAGAGTTTAAAGTTGAAAAAGGTGTTATTTATCAACGTGCCGTTTTTAGACCGCGTGGGATTGCAGGACGATTATATTGGTATAGCGTTTTTCCATTTCACGGTTTAATCTTCAACGGAATGATTAATAAATTAGCCGATGCCTAACGCAACTAATAACACCATTTTATTACTCTAGAAACGCTTTCAAAACAGGCATCTATAGTTTATGACAGTAAAATAGTAACGCTATAAAAATTTTGTTTAACTATTTAGGTTAAATCTTAAACATTTCGTAAATTTGATGTAATTAATAACATAACTATGCTATTCAACACAACGTATAAAAATAAAGACAACTTAAAAACTATCGATAAAATGGTCGGTAATTCTTATGGTTTTTTAGAACGTATTAAATTGAAAGGTACCGGTTCTAAACGGATGATTATTGAAGAAGTTAGTCCGAATTTACGCCCTATTATTAACAGAGTTTCAGATATAAATTATGCAAGTATAGAGCTGCGTTCTAAAGGTATTTTAATTTACATAACCAAAGGACTTTCAAATTTCACCTGGGTAATTCCTTTTTATCAGCTTGTAATTTACAAAACGAACGGAACAAGCATTCATGCTCAGGGAAAATATATTCATTTTAAAAATAATATCACATTTAAAGAAAACAAAAGATTTTTTGATAAACTATTGTCTGAAAAATTAAAATTCGACGAAAAGTATAAATTTCAACATATTGATCCGTGACTAATTTACTATAGGCGATTGCGACCAAACAAGTAATTTAACTAAAAAAAACACTGTCCTTTAAGCCGAGGCTTTGCAGGTTATCACGACTATAACCTAAAAGAATGAAACTAAATAATAGTGCTTAAAAAAAAGTTAATGTGCTAGGTCTAGCTGAAAAGCTTTAAAACAGTAAATAGTTTGAATTTCAACTTATACAAAACTAATTTTCAATAAATCCATTTCAAAACGATAAAATTGCTATGAAAAACAGTAGTATTGAAATCTTACCGCTACCGGCAACGGCTCGTTTACGCGGGACACCTATTAATACTATGCTATTTTCATTTAGTACTGCACGTTCTTTTGAGTTAAATACTGATAAAAACGTAAGAACAATCCGTTTATGTGCTGATAAAATAGCTGTTTTGGGACTTAATTTTTTAAATAATTCCTGGATAAAAATTGCAAATTACGATGTTGGAAGATTAGTTTGTAAAATATTTTTTGGATTAAAGCCTCAAAATATTGTAAAAATTGCTTTATTTGAAAATAAATATCTGAATAACCAAATACGCGTAGAAAATAGTAGTGCGCTCTATTCTAATTGCGAACATCTTTTTGTTCCCACTTTAGAAAAAGCAGACGTGTCATACAACTCTTCTGGCAAGGTTATTGGATTGTTTAGAGCAAACCGTTTTGTACAACATTATAAAATAATACTAAAAATACAAGAACCGTTAACAAATAAAATAGCAAACAAATTACACACAATTCTAAGCACAGAAGACGTTGCCGTAATTATTGATGCCAAACATTTATATGGTTCATCTCGAGGTATTAGAGATGGCACATAGGCAACAGTAACTTCTTTTTTAGAGGACAATTTAGGTCAGCCCTCCAAAATTGCTGAATTGCAGAATTACTTAAAAGACTAATGATGGATACTCTAAAAAAAGCACTCGAATTTGAACAACAAGGCACTTCGTTTAAAAGTACCAATGAGCGAATAGTTGCGTCACGTGAAGCTAAAGAACTTATTCTTAGCTTAAACGAAATTTACAAAGAAAATAAGGACCCTGAGCTAATGGACGTTATGAAGCGTCTTACAGTGATAAAACAAAAAATTGAAAAACGACTTAAAGGTCGACCAAAGAGTAGCTAGACGAGGTTAACAGCTTCTGCTCTACTCTATCTAAACCATATAATTATGAAAAAAATATTAGTAGTAGGCGGAAGTAAAGGTATTGGTAACGCCATTGTTCAACATTTAGTAAGTCACCATACTGTTTACAATTTTAGCCGTACAGCACCAAGTTTTGGTCACAATAATTTACACCATTTTCAGGGAGACATTTTAACCGATGACCTCCCTGATTTAGACGCTTTAGATTCTATTATTTACTGCCCAGGCAGTATTAATCTAAAGCCTATCTCCCGATTATCTCTAGACGAATTCCGAGAGGATTTCGAAATTAACGTTATTGGTGCTGTTAAAACCATTCAGCACTATCTCCCACTATTAAAAAAGGGAAATAAACCTTCTATCTTATTATTTAGTACGGTAGCCACCACTTTAGGAATGCCCTTCCACGCTAGTGTTGCAGCTTCAAAATCTGGAGTTGAGGGTTTAATGAAATCTCTCGGCGCAGAATTAGCACCAACAATTCGTGTTAATGCCATTGCTCCCACAGTTACCGATACCGATTTGGCTTCTAAACTGTTGCGCAACGAAAAAATGATAGAAAACATTACGGATCGCCACCCGCTTAAAAAGTTTCTAAACCCTGAAGAAGTAGCCAATATGGCAGCTTTTTTAATTTCTGAAAAGGCTGCTGCCATTTCAGGACAAGTTTTAAAAATGGATTGTGGTATTGTCAGCTTTAAAATATAATCACTTATGAATCCTTTTAAAGCGTTTTTCGCAACACTTTTTACGCAATCGGGCTCTAATATTAAAGCTGAAAAATCATCCATCTATGATATTTCAATGCATAGCCTAACGGGTAAAACCATTGATTTTACAAACTATAAAGGAAAACACATTCTATTTGTTAATGTAGCGTCAAAATGCGGATTTACACCTCAGTATAAAGATTTAGAAACTTTGAGTAACACCTATAAAGATGCATTGGTTGTTATTGGGGTGCCTTGCAATCAGTTTGGCAATCAAGAACCTGGAAATTCTCAAGACATCGAAACGTTTTGCGAAGTCAATTACGGCGTTACCTTTTTAATCACAGAAAAAGTTGCTGTGAAAGGAAAAAATCAACATCCATTGTATAAATGGCTAACGCAAGAGAGCAGAAACGGCGTTAAAAGCTCTTCAGTAAAATGGAATTTCCAAAAGTATTTAGTAGATCCTAAAGGTGAGTTGTTAGACTACTATTACTCTACAACGAGCCCGTTAAGTAAAAAAATAACAAAAAAATTATGAAACGTTTAAAACTATTTTTCATCTTTTTAATCATTAATTTTTCAGCTTTAGGAATCGGAAGCTGGTTAATGGATAATGGACCGCGGTCCCAATGGTACTTAGGTTTAAACAAAGCGCCTTGGACGCCGCCGGGCTGGGTTTTCGGTGCGGCCTGGAGTACAATTATGGTGTGCTTTTCAATCTACCTCAGTTATTTATTTTATCGTAACAATTCTAAAAAAGTACAAGTTATATTCGGACTCCAAGTAATTTTAAACGTCATTTGGAATTTTATATTTTTTAATCAACATCTCGTATTGATGGGATTAATAACTATAACAGCGTTAACCGTTGTTATTTTTTACTTCTTTTTTAAGTATAAGACAGCACCCAGAGCTATAACTTACCTCCTATTGCCCTATATGATATGGCTAGTTATCGCAACGTCATTGAATGCTTATGTTTTAGTCAATAATTAATTTCAGAATTCAAATATGAAAATCTACACTTTCCATAAAAAGCAAAAGTTACCGATTACAAAAGAACAAGCTTGGGACTTTTTGTCAAGTCCGAAGAATTTAAAAACCATAACTCCCGATTATATGGGATTCAATATCTTATCTGGAGCCGACCGCCCAATGTTTGCTGGACAAATTATACAATATATAGTAACGCCAGTTATGGGAATAAAAACGAAATGGGTTACCGAAATTACACACGTAAAAGACGGAGAGTATTTTGTAGATGAGCAACGTTATGGCCCCTACGCTTTATGGCATCATAAACACTTTATTAATGTAATTGATGGAGGTGTTGAAATGGAAGATATTATAGATTATAAAGTACCGTTTGGTTTTTTAGGGCAGCTAGTGCATCCTTTTTTAGTTAAACCAAAACTTGAAGAAATTTTTGAATACAGAACACAGAAGCTAGAAGCGCTTTTCGGAAAATATTAACAATTTATAATGATCTTAGTTATTACTAAAACTAGTCCTTATTCGTCAAAATAATGCTAACAATGAAGCCGCCTATAAATATTTTTTGGTTCCGTCGCGATTTACGATTAGATGATAATGTGGGATTTTATGAAGCCTTAAACGGGGATAATCCAGTAGTACCCATCTTTATTTTTGATACTGAAATAATAGACCCCCTACCAGAAGACGATGCTAGAATTACGTTCATTTTCGACACATTACAAGCAATGCGTAAAACTTTGCAGAACCACCATAATAGTAGTGTAGCTATTTTTAAAGGAACTCCAGAACGTGTTTTTAAAACGCTGATAGAAACTTACACTATCGGTACCGTGTTTACCAATCATGATTACGAACCTTATGCTAAAGAACGCGATATTGCTATAGAGTCGTTACTAAAAAGTAATGACATTGATTTTAAAACGTACAAAGATCACGTTATTTTCGAGAAGGAGGAAGTTACAAAAAGCGATGGTAAACCGTATTTGGTATACACACCTTATATGAAGCTTTGGAAAGAGGCGTTTAAAACACACGATTTAACTATTTATTATACAAATGAGTATCTAGATAATCTTATAAAAAACGCACGCTTACCAAATCTAAGCTTATCGGATATTGGATTTAAAAAATCTCAGCAAATTATTGCACCCTATACTATTACTCCAACGCTAATTGAGGCGTATGAAAGTACTCGTAATTTCCCTGGCCTAGATGCTACATCACGATTAGGACCGCATTTACGCTTTGGCACAGCTAGCATTCGTAAAATATTAAAAAAAGCAATAGCCGAAAACAACGATACCTTTTGGAAAGAATTGATTTGGAGAGAATTTTTTATTCAGATATTATGGCATTTTCCTAAAACAACTACAAACGCATTTAAGCCTAAATACGATAGAATTGACTGGCGAAATAACGAAGCCGAATTTAAAAAATGGTGCGATGGAGAAACGGGATACCCACTTGTAGATGCAGGAATGAGAGAACTTAACACCACTGGATTTATGCATAACCGCGTGCGCATGTTAGTTGGTAGTTTTTTGTGTAAACATTTACTTATCGATTGGCGTTGGGGAGAAGCCTATTTTGCCGAAAAACTGCACGATTACGAACTCGCCAGCAACGTTGGCAACTGGCAATGGGCAGCCGGTACTGGCGTCGATGCTGCTCCATATTTTAGGATTTTCAATCCGACGACACAAATTGAAAAATTTGACAAAGACCATAAATACCTTAAAAAATGGGTGCCAAATTATCAAGAGTTTAACTACCCAAAACCAATGGTCGACCATAAAGAAGCACGAGAACGTTGCTTAAAAACGTATAAAACCGCTTTAAATTAATGGAAATAAATTCTAGAAAAATCCTATAAAAAGAGTAGTAGATTTTATTACAATTTACTGCTTTTACATTTCTCTACTAGGATATAACATAGACTTTCAATTCTATTTATTATAAAATCGAGCTATAATCTCTTCGTGACTTTTAATGGTTTTCGTACACCAATCTAATCGTTTTTGTAGTTTTTCATCGTCAGTAAGACCCCACTCTACAGTGGTCTTTTTCAACTTTGTGGTAACGTGTTGTAAAATAATTGCAGCTGATACCGAAATATTTAAACTTTCAGTAAATCCAGACATCGGAATTTTTAAAAACACATCGGCTTCATCTAAAACCTCTTGCGACAACCCTTCGGTTTCTCTTCCGAAGAAAAAACAAGATTTTTTTGTCACATCAAAATCGTGAAGTTCACAATCGTCGGTATGCGGTGTCGTTGCCACAATTTGGTATCCTTTACTTTTTACATCGGCAATACAGTCTTTAATAGAATGGTAGCGATTTAAATCTACCCATTTCTGTGCTCCCATCGCGATTTCTCTATCAATACGCTTAGAGTTTATTTCCTCAACTATATTCACTTCTTGAATACCAAACACATCGCAACTTCTAATTACGGCGCTGGTGTTATGTAATTGATAAACATCTTCGGTGGCGACTGTGAAATGTTTCGTCCGCTTGTTGATAACGTAGTTAAAACGCTCCAACCGGTGGGGGGTTAAATAACTTTCTAAATGTTGTAATAATGCTCTATCAATCATAAAATAAAAATAAATAAACTGATGGTATGGCGGCATCAGGTTTTAACGTCGTTAAAAATAAGTGTTTAATTATTGGCACCTATATTGCCTTGCACCACTATTACATTTAATTGGCTGTCGCTTAAATGCACATTAATATATCCGTTTACCGTAAGCACATCATCATATAAAAATGGCGCGCCGTCGTTTAAAGCAGAAACGTTGGTTTTACTAATGCCAGTCGTTCCGTTTACAGTATTAAAGGTAAAAATAATTGGCCCAGTCGTAGCAGCATCATTACTATGAATATGAGCCGGATGAATCCCTCCGGACGGCGTTCCGTTTAATGAAATAACCGCTAAAGCTTCACCATTTAAGCGCTTTGTAAAAGTAATATTACCCGAAGCACCCAAAACATCTTTCTCAAGTAAATCGTAAGTAATACTAGTTGTTGTTAAATCGTTTTGCCCAATATCACCCTGAACTAATAGACCATCAGATTCAAAATTACTAAATTGTACATTCACGTAGCCATCAAAATCTATGAGGTCCTCATAAGTGTAAGCGCTGGTTGTTGTGCTACTTATTCCTGTTTCGTTATTAATAGCTTCTAACTCTAAAGCAACCGCACCTGTTTCGGCTGCAGTATTAAGTCGTAATTGTGCAGGGTGGTCGGCAGCATTTAAATCTCCCGAAAGTTCGATATATAATGTGGTTGTATTATTAGAATTTTTAATGACAGTAATAAACCCTTGAATAGCTAAATCTGATGCCGCACCTAAATCGTAGGTTGTACTTGCCAATTGTGTCACAATATCTTCAGGAATTGGTGCATCATCATCGTTTCCACAGGCAACAAATAATAAAAGGGGGCACATAAAGAGTAGGTTTAATAGCGATTTTCTCATAGTATTTTTATATTTTTTCAGAGTACTAAATTAAACAATGTTTTTGTATTGTTCAATTCCTTTTAAACAGAATAAAAATTAATATATCTTTAAACAATATTAAATAAATTAATATGAAACACATCGTCGTATTGACTGGCGCTGGTATTAGTGCCGAAAGCGGACTTAAAACGTTTAGAGATGCTAATGGATTATGGGAAGGCCAAGATGTGATGGCCGTCGCATCGCCTGAAGGTTTTGAAGCAAACCCTGCTTTAGTTTTAGAGTTCTACAATCAGCGCCGAAGACAATTATTGGAGGTACAACCGAACGTAGCACATTTTGATTTGTCTGAATTAGAAGCCGATTACAAAGTGACCATTATTACTCAAAATGTAGATGATTTACACGAACGTGCCGGAAGCACAAATGTGATTCATTTACACGGTGAATTACTAAAAGCACGATCCATCAACAATGAAAACGACATAGTATCGTGGACAACCGATTTAAATAACGGTGATTATAATGACGCGGGCGAACAACTCCGACCGCATATCGTCTGGTTTGGAGAAGCGGTCCCAATGATCGATACCGCAATGACCATTTGTAATTCAGCAACAAATTTAATAATAGTAGGAACCTCGATGCAAGTCTATCCTGCGGCAAGTTTAAGGCATTACATCCCCGACGGTACACCCGTTTATTTTATAGATCCCAATCCGAATATTCAAAACTCTAAGCACCTCACCGTAATTGCTAAAGCAGCGACTCTAGGTGTAAAAGAGGCTATTGAAATGATTAAAACAATGCCATAACAGTCAACAAAAAAGAGACGAAGTTCTCACAGCTCCCCTTTTATATATAGTAATTGAATGGTATTGGAATTTCTGAAATAAACGTCGGTACATTAGATTTTTAAATCCATATCCTTAATACTTTTTATTCTATTGCGCTCTAAAAAGGCATCAATCGTTTCGAAATGTTCAATGACACGTTGGTCTTTAAATTCAAATACTTTTTGAGAGAGACCTTGTAGAAAATCGCGATCGTGAGAAACTAAAATTAGAGTGCCATCAAAAGATTTCAAAGCCTCTTTTAAAACATCTTTAGATTTTAAATCTAAGTGATTTGTGGGTTCATCCAATATTAAAACGTTTACAGGCTCCAATAATAATTTAACCATCGCCAAACGTGTCTTTTCTCCTCCAGAAAGCACACTTACTTTTTTATCAATCTCCTCGCCTTTAAACATAAAACGCCCCAAAATATTTTTCACTTGCGTACGCATATCACCTTTAGCAACCGAATCTACCGTTTGAAAAATTGTTAATTCCGGATCTAAAAGGGTCGCTTGGTTTTGTGCAAAATAGCCCACTTTTACATTGTGTCCAATAGTACACGTACCATTAAAATCGATGTCACCTAAAATAGATTTAATCATTGTCGATTTACCTTCACCATTCCGTCCTACAAACGACACCTTCTCGCCACGAGCGATAGAAAAACTAGCCGCATTAAAAATAATTTTATCTCCGTATTTTTTTGATAATTCATCGACTATTATCGGGTAATCTCCAGAGCGTTGCGCTGGTGGAAAGGTTAATTTCAATGCCGAATTATCAATTTCATCAACCTCAATAATTTCTAACTTCTCGAGCATACGTTCTCGCGATGTCACTTGATTGGTTTTAGAATAAGTTCCTTTAAAACGATCTATAAACACCCTATTATCGGCAATAAATTTTTGCTGTTCTTGGTACGCTTTTACTTGATGCGCTCTACGGTCCTCGCGTAATTGCAAGTAATGCGAATAATTCGCTTTATAATCGAGAATACGTCCCATTGTTACCTCGATTGTGCGGTTGGTAATAGAATCAATAAACGCGCGATCGTGAGAAATAACCATTACAGCATTTGCTTTATTGACTAAGAAATCTTCAAGCCAAAGTACCGATTCTATATCGATGTGGTTGGTAGGCTCATCTAGTAAAATTAAATCTGGTTTTTGTAATAAAATTTTAGCCAGTTCAATACGCATACGCCACCCACCACTTAATGTGCTGGTTTGTCGTTTAAAATCGGCTTGCTTAAAACCTAATCCTTTTAACGCCTTTTCTACTTCAGAATCGTAATTTATATCTTCTAATGCATAATATTTCTCACCTAAGTCGGCAACCTTTTCAATAATCGACATATAGGCGTCACTCTCGTAATCGGTTCGCGTTTCGAGTGCTTTATTTAAAGCATCCATTTCAACGCCCATATCCAAGATATGTTTAAATGCTTTTGCTGCTTCTTCAAAAACAGTGCAATCATCTTCAGTTAATAAATGCTGTGGTAAATAAGCGATTACCGTCTCCTTAGGGCATCCTACTTTACCTCTAGTCGCTGCTTGTTCACCCGCAATAATTTTCATCATTGTCGACTTTCCTGCGCCATTTTTCCCCATTAAAGCAATCTTGTCATTTTCATTAATGACAAAATTCACATCTTTAAACAACGTTGTTCCGCTAAACTCAACGGCTATATTATCTACTGTAATCATCTTCTTATTTTAAGATGACGAAATTAATAAATTGACAGTACTAAATCCTTTATCTCACAGTAGATTTTTATATTAATCCAATAATTATGTTCTCATAACCTTCTTTTTTTATTAATTTCGCGCATTAAAATTATAACGCATTAATTATAAACTGATTATCATTGCATATTATGAACGATATTTTATCCTTTGCCTTATTGTCATTCACCTCCTTTTTTACGTTAATCAATCCCCTAGGAACGATGACTATTTTTATGACAATGACGCGAGATCTCGAAAGTGCCGACCGAACTCGAATAGCAAAAAAAGCATCGATCGTGGCGTTTATATCTATCGTTATTTTTGCCTTTTCGGGGCAATTACTCTTTAAATTCTTCGGAATTTCTGTAGATAGTTTTAGAGTGGTAGGGGGTGTAATTTTCTTTTTAATGGGAATGGATATGCTGCAAGCACGACTGGGAAAAGTAAAAGTAAATCCGGCGGAAGTAAAAAGTTATGTTAGCGATATTTCGGTAACCCCATTAGCAATTCCTATGATTTGCGGACCTGGGGCACTAACAAACGCTATTGTTATGATGGAAGACGCCAATTCAATCGAATTAAAAGTCGTCTTAATTTTATCGATTGTTGTCGTAATGTTATTAACTTTTGTTATTCTTTATAGTTCGTCAAAAATCATTAAAATATTGGGTGAAACAGGGAATAATGTAATGATGCGTTTAATGGGTTTAATTGTAATGGTTATTGCTGTTGAATTCTTCTTTGCAGGATTAAAACCTATTATTGCCGATATGATGAACTAAAAGAGACCGTCACTAAATAACGTAGAAATAAATCATAAAAAAGTGAAACAAGGCACCGCCAATAACAAATAGGTGCCAAATCACGTGATTGTACGGTATTTTTTCGACGCTATAAAACACAATCCCAAAAGTATAGGCTGCACCACCGGCAGCGAGTAAAAGCAATCCGTTAGTAGGCATTAATTCTGCTAACCGCGTATAATCGAACACAATAAGCCAACCCATTATTAAGTATAAAAGTGTAGAAAAGACTTCGAATCGTCCCGTATAAAACAGTTTTAAAAACACGCCAAAAAAAGCAATGCCCCAAACGGCATAAAACAGCGGCCACCCCAAACTATCGGATAGCGTAATAAGTACAACTGGCGTATACGTTCCAGCAATGAGTATATAAATACTGATGTGATCGAGAATTCTAAAATAATGCTTTCTCGATTCTTTCTTTTCGTAATGGTAAAATGCCGAAGCACTAAACAGCACAATAATCGAGCAGCCATAAAGAACGACACTAAACAAACTCCAATCGGTTTTATTGGTGTCTTTAAAAATTAAAAACACGAGTCCTAAAACACCCAAAACGGCTGTTATGGCGTGCGATAGTGTGTTAAGTTTCTCTTCGAAAGGGGTTTGAATACGCATTAATTAGTTTCTATTTTAACCATTTATTAGATAATTCATAAAAATCGAATTGGATAGCGGGCTCTTGACGTTCTAAACTCCCACTCTGGAAACTACGTTCCAAAATATCTTCTATATAATAATCCTCCTTAACATTAACGGGGTCGAACTCTTCTTTGAGTGAAATACTAAACAAACTCGCCGTTGTATTAAACCAAAAGGCGCGCCAGCCATTACGGAGTTCTTTAATGAGATCGAAGGTGGTGTTGCCCGTTTGACGGTGAACTAGTTTTACTAAAATCTGACCTTCAGTTCGGGTTAATTTTTTTAATTCTTCAGAGAACTCACTTTCAATATACTTATGTATTCTTCGGGCATAAACGCGTTTGTCGCGTTTCGACTCTAAAGAATTTAAGCGTTCACTCAACGATTCTAAACGATTTGCAGCTAGTGTTGCATAAGGGTAAACCTTTAATGTTTTTCGGCGTAATATTACATACTTTCTACGCTCTAATGAGGAACCAAAATGCAATTGGTGTAAAAGCATTACTTCATTTAAATTAATAGCATTTACAGGTATAGAATCGCCATCAATTAACGTGTACTCTAATACAATAGAATCATTTTCTACGGGTACTATCTGCGCATATAAATATAGCGGTGAATACAGTAAAAAAAATAGTAATAGAAATAACATGTTTTTCATATAACACCAAACGCTAAAATCGTTCCAAACTTTTAATTATTATGTTACAAAATTACTAATTAATAGTCAGTATAATTGTTTATTGCTACTTTAGTGCAAAATTAAAAATAATGGCAAAAAAGACAATTCTTAACGAGAAGTCTATGGACTTTTTAGAAAAATATTTAAATAACGCTGCACCTACAGGTTACGAATGGGGTGGCCAGAAAATCTGGATGGATTATCTAAAGCCTTACGTCGATGAATTTATTACAGATACGTATGGTACCGCGGTAGGAGTTATTAATCCTGATGCAAAATATAAAGTGGTTATTGAGGGCCACGCAGACGAAATTTCGTGGTATGTAAATTATATTAATGACGACGGACTTATTTACGTGATAAGAAATGGTGGTAGTGATCACCAAATTGCACCGAGTAAAGTAGTAAATATTCACACTAAAGATGGCATTGTAAAAGGTGTTTTTGGATGGCCAGCGATTCACACTAGAAATAAATCGAAAGAGGAGGCTCCAAAACCTGATAATATTTTTATTGACTGTGGTTGTAAAACTAAAGATGAAGTTGAAGCCCTTGGCGTACACGTGGGTTGTGTAATTACCTACCCAGACGAATTTCATATTTTAAACAAAAACAACTTTGTTTGTCGTGCATTAGACAATAGAATGGGTGGTTTTATGATTGCTGAAGTAGCGCGTTTACTAAAAGAAAATAAGAAAGAATTACCTTTCGGACTTTACATTACCAACTCTGTACAAGAGGAAATTGGTTTGCGTGGTGCACAAATGATTAGTGAGCGTATTAAGCCAAACGTGGCGATTGTTACCGATGTAACACACGATACAACAACACCAATGATTAACCAAAAAGCGCAAGGACATTGCGAAATTGGTAAAGGACCTGCTATAGCTTACGCACCAGCAGTTCAACAAAAATTACGTGATTTAATTACCGATACTGCCGATGCTAACAAGATTCCTTTTCAACGTACTGCTTTATCGCGCGCAACAGGAACAGATACCGATGCCTTTGCCTATAGCAATGGCGGCGTAGCTTCTGCCTTAATTTCGTTACCATTACGCTATATGCATACAACGGTAGAAACCGTGCACAGAGACGATGTAGAAAACGTGATTAAATTAATTTACGAAACCTTACTTAAAATTGAAGACGGCGAAACGTTCTCCTATTTTGAATAGCCAGCGAAGCTGAATTTAACTAAAAATAATTACGAGCCTCTTTTTAGAGGCTCTTTTTGATATGACAGAAGAGTGTATAGATATTGTAACCCAAACGGGAGAAGCCACTGGTAAAACAGCTTTAAAATCTGAAATTCACAGTCAAGGGTTGTATCATAATACCGCCCACATTTGGTTTTACACCAAAGACGGTTATATATTATTACAGCAGCGTGCAGCATCAAAAGCAATATACCCGCTACTTTGGGATGTTTCCGTTTCTGGTCACGTCGATGCTGGCGAATCCATTACCAATGGTGGCATTAGAGAAACTCAAGAGGAAATTGGCTTGAAAATAACGACTTCCGATTTGCATAAAATTGGTGTTTTTGACTGTTTCAAATCATATAATAATGGTATTATCGATAATGAATTTCACCATACCTTTATGGCGGAATTGAAAGTACCGCTATCAGAACTTGTACCTCAAGTTGAGGAAGTGGAGGCTTTAAAATTAGTAACTTTTGAAGCGTTCAAAGTACTATTGAAACATAGTACAACCAATGGGCATTTTGTGGCTTCAAATTATAGGTACTACCTAAAGGTTTTAAAATCCATAGAACAACGCAGCAACTAAATGACTCTACTTCTACTAGCCCTCGCCCCTATTTTTATAATCATTATTTATATTTATAGTAAGGATAAATATGAAAGAGAGCCGAAATGGCTACTTCTCATTTCATTTCTATTGGGCGCTATAGTTAGCATTTTTATAACGACTATTCTATATAGTGTCTTCAAAATCGCCTTACCGGTTACCGACAATCTCAATGTAGTACAACAATGTATTCAAGCTTTTGTGGTCGTTGGGTTTTCAGAAGAATTTAGCAAATACCTTATTGTATTATTCTTTGCACAACGCCGAAAAGAATTTAACGAACGGTTCGACGGCATCGTTTACGCCGTTATGGTGTCTATGGGTTTTGCCGCTACCGAGAATGTATTATATGTTTTAGAAGGCGGAGCATCAACAGCTCTCTTAAGAGCCTTTACTGCCGTACCAGCACATGCTACTTTTGGAATCCTAATGGGCTATTTTATGGGAAAAGCGAAGTTTTCAAAAAACAAAATAGTACTTAATTTAACCGGTTTATTATTAGCTGTTTTATTTCACGGCGCCTACGATTTCTTCTTGTTTATAGACTTTATTCCAGGCATTTGGGTTGGAGCTTTCGTTTCATTAATCATAGGTGTTTTACTCTCTCGAAAGGCTATAAAAAGACATCAAAGCATATCCATTTTTAAAAATACCAAATAACACCTTATCTTTAAGGTTCGAAATACACACAATTTTATGAGTAAAACATATAAAACAAGCGTCAATTCTAACTATAATTTTGAGTTATCGCAAGACAGCGTTTCAACATTAGATGCTTTAAAAACAGCGGACAATACGTTTCATATTCTTGAGAACAATACCTCGTTTAAGGCACAGATTTTAGCTTCAGATTTTAATAAAAAGAGTTATAAAGTGGAAATCAATGACACCACTTACGCCGTTCAAATAAACGACGAACTCGATGATTTAATTAAAGAAATGGGATTTGAGATTGGAGCGTCCAAAACAATAAACGACATTAAAGCACCGATGCCAGGCCTTATTTTATCTTTAAATGTAAGCGAAGGTCAGGAGGTTAAAGAAAATGATCCTTTGTTAATTTTAGAAGCAATGAAGATGGAAAATGTATTTAATTCACCTCGCGATGGCATTATTAAATCTATTGCTGTGAAGACGGGAGATGCCGTAGAGAAAAATCAATTATTAATTGAATTTGAAAATTAAGATGAAGAAATTACTAGTAGCAAATAGAGGTGAAATTGCCATTCGTGTCATGCGAACAGCAAAAAAAATGGGCATTAAAACGGTCGCAGTATATTCTACTGCCGACAGAAATGCGCCGCACGTAAAATATGCAGACGAAGCCGTTTTAATTGGTGAAGCGCCTTCAAATCAATCCTATTTATTAGGCGATAAAATTATTGAAGTTGCGAAAAGCTTAAATGTCGATGCCATTCATCCAGGATATGGTTTCCTCTCTGAAAATGCTGAATTTGCGGAAAAAGCAGAACAAAATAACATCCTTTTTATTGGTCCGAAATCCAAAGCCATTAAAATAATGGGAAGTAAATTAGCAGCCAAAGAAGCGGTTAAAGCGTACGATATCCCAATGGTTCCGGGTACCGCAGAAGCGATTACCGATATTCCTGAAGCTAAAAAAATTGCTACTACCATTGGCTTTCCAATTATTATTAAAGCCTCTGCCGGTGGTGGAGGAAAAGGAATGCGCGTGGTAGAAAAGGAAGCGGACTTCGAATCGCAAATGGATCGCGCCATCAGTGAAGCTGTAAACGCTTTTGGTGATGGTTCCGTATTTATCGAGAAATATGTGGCCTCTCCGCGACATATTGAAATACAAATAATGGCCGATAATCACGGTAATGTGATTCATTTATTCGAGCGAGAATGTAGTATACAGCGGCGCCATCAAAAAGTTGTCGAAGAAGCTCCTTCCGCTGTATTGACTCCCGAATTGCGAGAGAAGATGGGACAAGCCGCTATAGAAGTAGCTAAAGCTTGCGATTATGTAAATGCAGGAACAGTGGAGTTTTTATTAGACGACGACCTCAATTTCTATTTTCTAGAAATGAATACGCGTTTGCAAGTAGAACACCCCGTTACCGAGCTTATTACGGGTACCGACTTAGTCGAATTGCAGATTAGAGTCGCAAGGAATGAAGTGCTTCAACTTAAACAAAGCGATTTAAAAATTAAAGGACACGCTATCGAATTACGTGTGTACGCCGAAGATCCATTAAACGATTTTTTACCTAGCGTGGGGCATTTAGACGTGTACCAATTACCAGTGGGCGAAAACATTAGAGTGGATAATGGTTTCGAGCAAGGAATGGATATCCCTATTTATTACGACCCAATGTTGGCCAAATTAATAACCTATGGCGACACAAGAGCTGAAGCGATTCAATTAATGAGTACAGCCATTAGCGCGTATAAAGTGGAAGGCATACAGACCACTTTACCTTTTGGTGCTTTTGTTTGCCAACACGAAGCGTTTACCTCAGGGCATTTCAATACGCATTTCGTTAAGCAGTTTTATTCGCCAGAAGCTATAAAAGCAAAACAAGAGAATGAAGCAAAAATAGCCGCGAAAATAGCTCTGAAACAATATATTGAAGATCAAAAAGTGCTACGCGTACCAACGAAATAAGCGCTCATCACAATAAAAAACAATGCAATGTGCTTTTAAGCGCGCATTTTAAAATACACTTAGAAAAATGGATTCTAAAATTAAAGATTTAAACAAAAAACTGACGTTAGCTCACTTGGGTGGCGGACAGGTACGTATAGATAAACAACACGAAAAAAAGAAATTAACAGCACGCGAACGGGTGACTTACCTTTTAGACGATGGTTCTTTTGAAGAAATTGGAGCGTTAGTCACACACCGAACTAAAGATTTCGGAATGGAAAATCAGCAGTTTTATGGTGATGGGGTTGTTACAGGTTACGGAACAATAAGCGGAAGATTGATTTATGTTTTTGCCCAAGATTTCACCGTTTTTGGAGGCTCACTTTCTGAAACGCACGCCGAAAAAATATGTAAAGTAATGGATTTAGCAGTAAAAGTAGGTGCTCCCATTATCGGACTTAATGATTCTGGTGGTGCGCGTATTCAAGAAGGAGTACGCTCGCTTGGTGGTTATGCCGATATTTTTTACAAAAATGTTCAAGCTTCGGGAGTAATTCCTCAAATTTCAGCCATAATGGGACCTTGTGCCGGTGGTGCCGTGTATTCGCCAGCAATGACCGATTTTACACTTATGGTAGAAAATACCAGTTATATGTTTGTAACAGGCCCAAATGTTGTAAAGACGGTAACTAACGAAACCGTAACCTCTGAAGAATTGGGTGGTGCGAGCACACACTCCACAAAATCGGGAGTAACTCATATTACATCGGCTAACGATATTGAATGTTTGGAAGACGTTAAAAAATTAATGAGCTATCTTCCTCAGAATAATACCGAAAAAACGAAAGCCCTTCCTTTTGAATTAAAAGAGGAAACGCGCGAGGTATTAGCAAATATAATTCCTGATAACGCAAATAAACCGTACGATATGCACAGCGTTATTAACGGTATAATTGACGAAGACTCGTTTTACGAAATTCATAAGAATTTTGCAGAAAATATAGTGGTCGGTTTTGCACGGTTGGGCGGGAAAAGCATTGGTATTGTTGCCAATCAGCCGTTATATTTAGCCGGCGTTTTAGATGTTGATAGTTCAACAAAAGCGGCACGATTTGTCCGTTTCTGCGATTGCTTCAACATTCCATTACTAGTCTTAGAAGATGTGCCTGGATTTTTACCGGGAACCGATCAAGAATGGAACGCAATTATTACTAACGGAGCAAAATTATTGTATGCTTTTAGTGAAGCAACTGTACCTCGTATTACCGTTATTACACGTAAAGCCTACGGTGGCGCTTACGATGTAATGAACTCGAAACACATTGGTGCCGATATGAACTATGCGTGGCCAAGTGCTGAAATTGCAGTAATGGGCGCTAAAGGAGCAGCGGAAATTATCTTTAAGAAAGAAATCTCTGCAGCCGAAGATAGCGACGGCAAATGGAAAGAAAAAGAAGCTGAATATGCCGCTCTTTTTGCAAATCCGTACAGTGCCGCAGAACGTGGATTTATAGACGAAGTTATTTTACCACAAGATACCCGCCGAAAGTTAATAAAAGCTTTCGCTATGCTAGAAGACAAGCAGATCGAAACACCAAAACGCAAGCACGGAAATATTCCGTTATAGAGCGATACGAGACAATATATCGACCACCGAGGCGATAATATACTCTACGCCTATGGCGATAACGATAAACCCGATAATTCGGGAAAGTGCATTAATACCAGAAGCGCCCAAGAATTTAACGATGAAATGGGCGCTTTTTAGTATTACATAAATACATATCGTGACTAAAAGCATCGCTCCTAAAAGCGTCCATATTTCATATATTTTCTGATATTCTTGGTTATAAGCGATCAAGAGCGAGATAGTTCCAGGCCCTGCCAGCATTGGTATAGATAACGGTGTTAACGATATAGAATCTCGCGAATGTATATCTTTTTGCACACGCTCGCGTTTCATTCCTTTATGTTCTCCAAATTTCCCTGTTAACAAAGCAAAACCAGAGGACGCGATAATAAGTCCGCCGGCAATTTTAAGCGCATTCAAACTGATTCCGAAAAAGGACAAGATATACTTGCCCGCAAAAAATGATAAAAGCAAAATAACAAAGACATTTAAAGCCGTCCAAAAGGCCGTTATAGCGCGCTCCTTTTTACTGTGTTCTTGCGTTAACCCCACAAAAACAGGTACAGTTCCTAAAGGATTCATAATCGAGAATAAGGCACCAAAACTTAATAAGAATAATTCCATAGTTTTTTATGCAAATTCCGTTCTTTTTCCCCTAAAGAAAGTTAGCACCTCATTAAAATATAATTACCGAATAGTTAATTATTAGTCTTTAATAATTTGTCGCTATACATTAATTTAACACCGCTTAAATGGGTAATAAACTAAAGTTTACAAATAGACTGAATACCTTTTTTAAATAATTTTAAAGCATTGGTCGCTTTGGGGACGGCTATAGAATAATAAACGCCGACACCTTAATTTAGGGTCACGGTATTTTCTTTATCTTAGTTAGCAATTCAATTGTTGTTTACTTTATTTAAGAAAGACACAACAAAAGGCAAAAACAACTCCTACTATGAAATTATTACTGTATATTATAATCTTAACAACCACACAAACAATGGCTATAATTTTCAATTTTAATACATCTTCCAACATTACAAACTGGCGCGTAGTAGATGATGTCGTTATGGGAGGGCGCTCTAACGGCACTTTCTCTCTCAACAAAGATGGCAACGGTGTTTTCACTGGCAGCGTCTCTTTAAAAAATAATGGCGGTTTTTCGTCTTTGCGTTTCAATACAGAGAAAACTAGCGTAGAAGGATTTTCGAATATTGTTTTAAGACTTCGCGGTGATGGAAAAACCTATCAGTTTAGAGTAAAAACAAAAGCGACAGATGTCCATTCTTATATTACGACTTTTAAAACATCGGGAGAATGGGAAGACATTAGTATTCCTTTAAAAGACTTGTATCCTTCCTTTCGCGGAAGAACGCTAGAGATGACTAATTTTTCGGCAGAATCTTTTGAAGAAATTGGTTTTTTAATTGGTAATAAAAGAGAGGAATCTTTTACGTTATTTTTAGATAGTATACGGTTACAATAGAAAACATTTCAATTTAGCTGTATTCGCTTAGCTTCCATTAAATTTAATATTTCCGCTGGTATTATATATTATAATTCACCCCAAGGGACTAAAACCTATGAAAAAATTACTACTACTTTTTACATTGACTATTTTTGTGCCGTCGGTAAATGCGCAGTGGTCTGAAAACAATGCGTTGTATTTATCAATGGATTATAACTTAGGAAATTATATAGGAATTGATCTCAACGCAAATTACATTTACAACGAAACCTATTCCTTTAAAATTGGGTATACTGGAAATTTGCGAAAACCAAAACGGCAACCTGATGATTTTAGCAGGGGTTTTCCAGGTCTCTTTACGCTTGGATTAATTGGCCCTTTCGATACTATGGAAAATTACCAAATAGGAGCTGGACGGATTATTAAGTTAAATAACAAAGGGAGTATTAGATTAAATCTTTCTATGGGCATAGGCCTTACTACTATAAAAGAGGCCACAAATTGGCAAAGAGATTCAGCCTACCTGTTAGATAAAAATTACAGTTATCAATACCATCGTTACCGAACACTAAGTCTTATTATTAACCCAAAAATAGAATTCCCATTTACGCGAATCTACGGACTTAGTCTATCGCCAATGGTGCAAATAAACAAAGACCGAACGTATTTTGGAATTGGAATTGGGCAACTATTAGGTGTGCTTAAGAAAAGGGATAACGTTAAAAAATAAATTGCTATAGTTCTTAATTCTTCATAAAACTTAAGTATCTAAATGTAGAACCCGAAGCAAAACCTCGGGAGATACTGTGGGTAAAACCACCAATAACAGTCTTAGTTTTTTACAAGCACCCACAACTCCACTTCTTCTTCCGAACGCCAATGTTGGTCGCGATTTGTTTGTTTTGAAGCGCCTCGCACACTTTTCTTATAACAGTGTTGCAATTTAAAACGTCCGCCCTCCGCAAGCTCCCTTTCGATGGGATGCTCTTTGGTAACGTTAGTAATTTGAGCCAAATTTGAAAAAAGCAGTACCAAATGACCATCGTCTAAAAGACGCTCCTTGGCACCTTTAAAGAAATCAGGAAACAAGTTTTTAGGGTAATATATAGCTTCATCAAGAGCATCCACCCTGCGAGGTTCTGGTAACCACGGCGGATTAAAAACAATCAGTTCTGTCTGCTGCTCAAATTTACCAAAAAGAGATCCGTGGTCTAATTCTATTTTACGAGATAACTTCGTGTCGCCCATAAACTCAGTTAGTCCTACCACGGCATTCGGGTTAATATCGGTTCCTAAGACTTTCTGAAATCCGTGTTTTACGAGTTGTAAAGACAGTACGCCACTACCAAACCCAACATCGATCGCTGTTTTTTTCGCTCCTTCATAGCGCTTCAACCAATTATCGAACAACTCTAAATGATCAAAACGAGTCGGCACGTACGTGCCGTAATACGGGTGTAATTTATTTCTTAACACCGGAATTAACACCCCTTTTTCGTACCATTGCCAAGAGCTGTTTAAGCCTTGTACTTGTGGAAAAGTCAATAAAAAATTAGAAGTTTCAGGATACAGTCTTTCCAACCAACCAATTACCGGTGCTTTTTTTACTATTAATTTATGATCTGCAATTTCTATGACTATAAGATTCGATAGTTTTCGGTATTCCGATCGGTATTTGCGCTGCTCTAAAAATGTTTTATTAGGAAACTGCTTTTTAAGATGGTCTTGTAAGGCTTTAAGAAGCACCAATCCATTGCTATAAAAAGCGGTAATTAAAACATGTTTCCCTGCTTCTAAAGCTTTTATAGTTAGTTTAACATCTGTCGCGCGATTAAATAATTCTAAACGTTTTTCCGGAACAAAAGGTGCAGGTTTATTAATAGTAATATCTGTGCTCATAAATAATTGTATTGTTTTCGATTAAGAAGTAAAAACGACTAATCTACTTTTTTAACTGAATATAATGGATAAAAGATCGATTCAAAATAGTCAAAAATAAATTCTTAGCAATGGGCCACAGTGCTATAAAGAGATCATTAGTATCGAAAATGAGTAATAATCGGCAAAGATACTTTAATAAATTCCATTACATACCCGATTATAAAGGTTTATCTATCAAATAATAAAAACAAAATAGTAATATAAGTGTCACAGTGCTTAAAAAAATAAAACCTAGTATATCTATTTACTATCTCCAACTGTCATTATGAAGAAAACACTCTTCGTTGCGTATTTTACAACAATTTAAAGTAACTATTACTTATATTGAACCCGCTAATTAACCCGCATTAAAAGGGAACCAATAATTTTGAATCCTTATTTTAAAGAGCACACCCATAGTCATCTATTTTAGGTGCCTTAAATTATAAAATAATATGAAAAAACGCATTGCAGGAATTGTTATTATATGCCTTATGGTGGCTTGCACCTCGAACAAAGACTATTACTTAGTAAAATTTAGCTTGAGTAATTCTGATAAAACCGGAGCGTCTTCAGGCTATATGAATTCTAAAGGAGATTTAATTATTCCTGTGGAAAAATACGATTATTGTTTTACCGACACCATTCGCGATTTAGGAATGGTCGTTGAAAAAGAAACGGGAAGAATTTTGGGTATTGATCGTAATGCCAATGAAATATTTGAGGTTTTTAAATACGATAATGGTCCTGATTTTGTAGAAAGCGGATTGTTTAGAATCCTTAAAAACGGAAAAATTGGTTATGCCAATACCAAAGGAGAAGTTATAATAGAACCTCAATTTGAATGTGCTTATCCGTTTGAAGGCCACTTTGCAAAAGTATCCAACACTTGCAAAACAGTTAACGATGGTGAATATACGGCTTGGGAAAGTGAGCACTGGTATCGCATTTCGAAAGATGGAAAACGCGTAAAAATTTAAGATTCTTTTTATAAAATACCCCCTTTGAAAACCAACTTAACATACAATCCGTTTTCTGGTCTATTAGCCGAGGATATCAACGCAGTTCTCGTGCCGCGATTTAATATGGAAACCCTTATCTCAAAAATTAAACAACCCGAAGAATTATTTACTATTGAGTTTTTAGGGAAACAAGGCCGCGGAAAAACGACACATTTAAGGTCTGTGCACCAACAGTTAAAAGGGTTCCCTATCGTGTTTCTTAATGCGAAATCTTCAGCATCAGAAGTACTAAACCATACTAAAGAAATTCTTTTCATAGATAGTATTCATCATTTAAAAATTAAGGAACGCTTACAATTATTTAAACAGAAGAAAACCATCGTTTACACCACACATTACACCAGAAAATGGGAGTGTTTAATTGCTAAAAAAAAGATATATTCGTTGCAATTTAACGGGATTGAACCAGAAACACTTCAGCTGATACTAAATAAACGTTTACTTTTAGCATCGCCTGAAGGTCTAGAATGCGAAAATCTATTTTCGGTAAAGGATTCCACGGTATTAATAAAAAAATTTAAAGACAATTACAGAGCAATTATTAACCATCTTTACGAAACCTATCAATGACTAAAACGATCTTTACACAAGAGTTTATAATAGAAAGCGTGTCTACGGCAAACGTGGTATCGGGTTACTGCACTATTTTGGCTTCGGAAACTATTCACGCCGATGGAATCACTGGAATGATTTATTTTGAAGCCAGAGGCCGAATGACGAGTCAAAAGGAACACGTGTTAACTATAGAATTGGCGCACGACCAGGCTCTGTATAAAAATAAAACGTATACCCTTCCTTTTTCTTTTGATTTACCTGCGGACAGCATAGAATCCTACAGCTGTAAAAACGTGAGCTTTTCTTATAGTTGCGACATTATACTGGCTATTAATGAAAACGATAGCAGTACAATAGAAAGAAGCGCATTTGCCAAGATAAAAGCGGTAGTAAGCTCTAAAAATGAAATAAAAACCACGCATTATTTTAACTTCGAAAACAAAAACAGACCTTATGAAGTATTTGAAATTAAGGAGAAGTTTTATTTGCAGACCAATTTGTTTATCTCCTTAATTTTTATCTTAATTTTTGGCGCTATATACAGCTATTATATACCCGATTTTAATACTCTATATATAGTTTTAGGTGTTATTTTAGTTTTTCTTTTAGTTTTTGTTAGTAATCAATTTATTAAAGGTGCGCTGGGAAAAGTATCTCTAGAAACGTTACAAAATGACGACGGCTTTTATTGCAAAATTTACAAAACCAAGAAATTTAATTTATCTAACCAAACGCTCTATTATGAAATTATAGAAGAAGTCACAGATTCTAGAGGCTCATCAACGTCGACCGCTATAGAAACCATCTTTACATCGCATAAAAAACCATTAACAGATTTTAGAGACACCTCTACCATACAATTCAATTACCCTCAAGAAAGTGGCTTACAATCGGTAAACTATAAGGATGTTTCTATTTTTTGGCGCGTGGTTTTAGAAGGTAATTATTATGGTAATAAAATGAAATATTCAAGAAAATTTAAAGTCGATAAACGAAATCCATCAGTTTAGTATTTAACATGATACACCATTTTTACACGTCTGTTTTTAACGGCATTTTTACAGTTTTAGACACGTTGAATAGGAATGAAATGATGCTAAAAAAACATCAAGAATCCATCAAAAAAAACAATCTTTATATAATTTAAAGGCACTACTATGAACTATGAAAAATAATTCGTTTTGGGATACCGTCTCCAATTACTTAAAATTTCAAATAATTGCTGGTGCTATAATTTTTGTCGTGGTTATAATTTGTGCTATTGCAAAATCGTTTTTATACCTCTTTTAGGCAAAAGACAACAAAAATTTAGATACGACATATATAAAACACCTGTTTTAGTACTTTACCAAAGTGATCAGCATTGTTGTGACGTCTAGTTTTTTTTATATAAAAATTGATACTCATAACACATCACACTGTGGCGTTATAATAAAACGGTCCAAATAATTAAACGAATGGCAAAAATTGAAAGAGACGACATCCAAATAATAAGTCGACATAGTAATTGGTCTGTAAAAAACATAGACCAAACGCTTAAAGAAAACATCTACAGCACTAAAGAAGCTTGGCAGAAGTTCCTTAGACTATTCTTTATCAGTTTAGGCGTTAGCTTTACAATAGCAGGAATTATTTTCTTTTTTGCTTACAATTGGGCGCACCTCGATAAATTCTTTAAAATTGGATTAGTTGAAGGTTTAATAACCGCAACTACTTTAGTAATTTTATTCTCTAAATTAAGTCATGATATTAAAAACATAATACTTACTGGCGCAGCAATGTTAGTAGGTGTTTTATTTGCAGTTTTTGGTCAGATTTATCAAACAGGAGCTAATGCGTACGACTTTTTTCTGGGTTGGACTTTACTTATAACCTTGTGGGTTGCTGTTTCAAATTTCGCTCCTTTGTGGCTTATTTTCATCCTCTTAACAAACACCACAATCGTATTATATTCGCAACAAATAGCACATAACTGGTCTTTTGTTTTTATAACGACTTTACTATTCTCCTGTAATAGTGTGTTTTTAATAGCAACTCTATTTATAAACAAAATTAATAACGCCTTAAAACCGCCACATTGGTTTACAAATAGCTTAGCATTGGCCGTTGTTACTTCAAGTACAATTGGTATTAGTTTTGGTTTATTCGATAACTCTAAAGGTACTTTATTTGTATTACTTACAGTAAGTCTACTAGCTTATAGTGCAGGAATATGGTACGGATTAAAAGCAAGAAATGGTTTTTATCTCTCAGTGATTCCGTTTAGTGTAATCGTTATTATTTCTGCATTGCTCATTAAATTATCTGATGATTTTGGTATGTTTTTCTTAATTACCATATTCGTTATTACCAGTGTAACCTTAGTTATTAAAAACCTAATCAATCTTCAGAAAAAATGGATAAATTAGCGCATAAAAAGGTCTTATTAGATACGATTCGTTTATCGGAAGGTGCAACATTTGAATGTAACGAAGAGGCTATTCTTGAAGAGTATACACAGAAAGTAGAGAACACTTCCAGTGTAGCGATTAAGGTACTTTCTGTTTTTGGAGGTTTATTTGCATCACTTTTCTTTATAGGCTTTCTGGCGATTACTGGTTTATATAACTCTGAAATAGGGCTTTTAATTTTCGGAGCCTCATTTATCATTGCGGCAACCGCAATAAACAAAGCAGTTTCTAAACTTATTATCGATACGATTAGCTTTTCTATGTATGCCATTGGTTTTATTCTATTAGCTTTTGGCCTATACGGTATGGATTTAGGTTATAATTTTATTGTTGTGCTATTCATAATAATAGCATTTAGCGCTTTGTATGTTACTCAGAATTATATGTTTTCATTTATTTCTATACTAATAATTAGTGGAGGTTTTCTTGCTTTAATCGTTTTAAATGACGTTTACACTGTCGTTCATCTATATATTGCAATGTGCACTTTGCTACTCACCTATGTCTTTCTAAATGAAGCTAAAATAATAGTGTCAAGTAAAAAACTATCGAAACTTTATAATCCATTAAAAACAGCGCTTATTTTCTCTTTGCTATTTGGTTTTATCACTCTTGGTGAAACCATTTTAACTACAGAGTCCGTGCAAATGCTTTGGCTATCGTCTGTCGCTATAATCGCTATAATTTTATATTTAATATCCATAATTATTAAAATAAACGAGATCGCAGAGGCTAAAACGAAAATAATTATTTACATATTGAGTGCTTTAATACTAAGCTCTACCCTATTTTTACCAGCAATTTCTGGCACACTTTTAATTATATTATTAAGCGTATTGGTTAACTATAAAACAGGATTAGCCATCGGTATAATCGCTTTTATATATTTTACAATTCAGTATTATTACGACTTACATTTCACCTTGCTAATCAAGTCGATCCTTTTAATGTCTTCTGGAATGGTATTTATTTTACTCTATCTATTCACTTCAAAACAGCTAAATTCTAATGAAAAAATATAAATGGATCATCATACTACTAAACCTTATTATTGTATTGGTAGTATTTAACAATTCTGTAGTAAAAAAGGAAACCTTACTTACCGATGGAACGCTTATTTTATTAGAATTAACTCCAGTAGATCCACGCTCGTTAATGCAAGGCGATTATATGGATTTACGCTATGCCATCTCAGACAATCTTAACGACAATTACGACAATGAGGATAGCTCTAAAAGAGGCTTTTGCGTTGTTACTTTAGATGATAACAAAGTTGCTAAAAGAGTACGTCTCCAAAACCATAAAACTCCGCTTAACAGAAAAGAGTTTCTTATAGAATACAACGCGAGACAATGGAACGGTATTACTATTGGTGCCGAATCTTTCTTCTTTCAAGAGGGCACGGCAGAAAAGTACGAGAATGCTAAATATGGCGGTCTAAAAATAGACAGGGAAGGCAACAGTTTGTTAGTGGGCTTGTACGATGAAAACCGAAATAAAATTGAATAACCGCAACTATTTTATACCATTATATAGAAACTCATTTACAAATTCGCACCACAATCCGGTTTTTTTTCGCTCTTAATGTATTAAATTAGTTGTTTATAATAGCCGAAATCTCTTATCCCAAAAAACCACAATCCTTTTAATGGAAAACGAATTTACAAAAGTGATGTCCGAAAGGTCTAATGAAGAATTAATAAAAATAGTAACTGTCGACACTTCAAATTACAATGCAACAGCGATAGAAGCTGCACATTCTGAAATTGAAAAACGAGCTATTAATACCAGCGAATTTGAGGAGCTTAAGGAAAAAGCAACGCTTATAAAAACGCAAGAAGTAAAAACGAGTAGTGTGGATTCTGGAGTTCGTCTTTTAAATTTTACAATCGATTTTATTGTTTGGTTAATTATAGTATTTATAGGAAGCTTTATCATTGAGTACTTTATTGCCCCCTCTAGCCAATCGATGATTTCATTTTTAATTTATGCGCTCATTTTCGGAACCTACCTTGCCTATTACGCTATTATGGAATTAAAGTTTCAAAAAACGGTAGGTAAGTTTATCACCAAAACCAAAGTGGTAAAACTAAATGGCGAAAAGCCCAAAAGTGGCGAGATTATTAATCGCACCTTTTGTCGCTTAATTCCGTTCGACCGCATTTCGTTTGTCTTTACCAACAACGGATTTCACGATTATGTATCGAAAACAAAAGTGGTAAAAGATAGCGCAGTAAAAGAGTACTAATAGAAACCGTTTTTAACCCTTATTTAATCTTTACCGTTTTCTTCTAAAGATCACGTTGTAGCTTTTTAGGTTTTTAATCAATTGGAATTTTAAAAGCGAAATAAAAAATACAAACACAGTTCCTTTGCGGTTGCCATTCTATTTAAGTTCGGCGTGGCTCTGCTTTAACTAACCTTATATTTACAGCTGATTTGAGATGGATTCCGGATTTAGTTCCTAAAGCCCACTACTTTCTTAAACAATACTGCTCGTTGCACCGAGTAATTACTTAATTAAAATCTCGTTTTTAACAATCACCGTTGTAATTTCCTGTAACAGTTCTTTTTGTTCCTCAAGAAACTGATGTATTTTAAACGGGGTGTCCATTATTTCAATAAGATGCGGGTGTTTAAGGTGGCGCATTTCACTTGTACCCCAAATTATACTCTGATTGTTGAAATACCCCCTACTCACATTGAGATGCAAAACTTGTTGTAACCCAAAAGCCTTGGCCTTTTTTAAAAGTTCTGTTGAAAAATCTGAAGCATACATTTTTTTCCAAAAGGACTGATTTTGAATTTTTTGTCCGTTTTCAAAATAAATTCTTACGGTTATTAACTCTTTCATTTTTTAGTTCTTTTATTTTTAATTTCAGATAAATGCAAGCCTTTTTCACGTAGAAATAGATGATGCTTTGGACTTCCTATAATTTGAGAAGAATACACGCCAGAGTGCCCGGAAAACAGATAGGCTGTACAGCAAGCTAGTGCGATAAAAACACCTGGTTCGATCCCAAAAAGCTCTATTCCCATTATAGTACACGCTATTGGCGTATTAGTCGCTCCGGCAAAAACAGCGACAAACCCCATTCCTGCGAGCAACTCCATTGGCAAAGGAATAAACCAAACTAATACATTACCTAAGGCAGCACCAATAAAAAATAAAGGCGTTACTTCTCCACCTTTAAATCCCGCACCAAGTGTAAAGGATGTGAATACTAATTTTAATAAAAAATCGTAAGAATTAAGGTTTACATTAAACGCGTCCACAATTGTTGGTATACCGAGCCCTATGTATTTTGTCGTTCCCACAAAATAAATAGCTATTGCCAGTATAGTTCCACCAATAACCGGTCTTAAAGGCGGATAGTTTACATTATTTTTAAAAAGATTACTCCAAAAATGTGTAGATTTAGAAAAGAGCATTGCTACAAGACCAAAAATAATTCCAGCAAGTAAAGACCACAGTACATTTACTGGTGTCATTTCTGCGATCGTATCTATATGGTACTGTGTATGAGAAATATTCCAAATGCTACAAAAATAATCAGCAAAAACCGCAGCCATAAAACTGGGGATAATGGCATCCAATCGCAATCTTCCTAAGACTAAAACTTCCAATGCGAAAATACCTCCGGCTAACGGCGTTCCAAATACAGATGCAAATCCGGCACTAATCCCAGCAATTAAAATAATCTTTCTATCGCGTTTTGACAGTTTAAGAACCTTTGTAAATCGATCTGCAATGGCGCCACCTATTTGCACCGCTGTTCCTTCACGACCCGCTGATCCACCAAATAAATGGGTTAAGATAGTTCCAAACAATACTAGAGGCACCATTCTAAAAGGAATGATTTTTTTTGGGGTATGAAATTCTTCGAGTAATAAATTATTGCCTTTTACGACACTATTTCCATATAAATGATACGATAAACCAATGATAAAACCACCAACTGGTAATAGTGCTATAATCCATAAATGAGATTCGCGCCAATGTGTTGCCCATTCTAAACTCAATAGGAAAAAAGCAGATATACTTCCTACTATAACGCCTAAAGTCAAACAGATTAAAATCCATTTTAAAAGATATAAAAAAGAGGGGATTTGCTCGAATGAGAATAAAAAACTTTTAATTCTATTTGCTTTCATAGTGCCTTAAATAAATGATTCCACAGTGGCGTAAGCCATTAAAAGTAGATGTCATTAGCTCCAAGCGGAACGGTTTAAGGCAGACCTCATTGCCAATTTTGTCAGGCAAAGATAAACAAAAAAAAAGTTTCATTACTCATTTCCCAAAGAATTGAAAGAACGTGCTTAATTCATCGGTGTTTTCATACCTTTATAAACCCGTAGTAAACTCCAATATCTGCGTTTATTTTAATCAGAAATAAAGGCATTGTGTTTTGCTTCTTTTTATTTTATACTCTCTTAGAAAACCGCGAAACACTTATAAAACACGGTATTCGAAATTTTTAATTCAGAATGTAATGAAACAAAATGTTTAGACATCAAGGTAAAAGTAGGACTTTAAAACACAATCTGCGCATTGCCACGGTACTCTCTTTTGTAGCAGGTATTGTAAATGTTACAGGCTTTTTATCGTTTAAAGAGTTAACCACGAATGTTACCGGTCATTTTGCACTATTTATTTATGATGTTGCCAATTTTAAATTCTGGAAAGGTACCATCTATTTTCTATATATTTTCTCGTTTCTTTTCGGATCCTTCTTATCCAGTTTACTCATAGAAAAATATAGAGGTAATAGAAAAATTAATGTTTTCGTTCTCCCCACAATAATAGAATCGCTCATTTTAATAGCCATCGGACTCTCAAGCAATTTTATTGAAATTAAATCGCCTAACGTCATTGTTTGTTTACTACTATTTGCAATGGGTTTACAGAACTCTTTTGTAACAAAAATATCGAATGCCGTAGTGCGCACCACACACTTAACTGGTCTGTTTACAGATTTAGGTATCGATATTTCTCAGTTATTCTTTCCTAAATCTTATCCGCAGAGAGAAAAATTAAAAGCAAATATTAAGCTTAGAATTTATATTATTTCATTCTTTTTTGCTGGTGGATTACTGGGTGGCTTGTTATACTCTACAGCCGATTTGAAATTAAATACGCTTATTATTGGTGCTGTAATCTTACTAATAAGCTTATTTTACGACGATTTTAGATATAAATTAATAAAGACTAAAAGAAAATATAACTATAAAAAAAGGGCGCGTAAAAAACTATCAAATAAATAACACCCTCACTACACTACACTACACTAAACTAAACACAAGTAAAGAACTAAAAAGAATTCGTCTCTGCTAGCGAATGGCATTAATTGTAATCGCATAATCGAAAAGTCGATTCCCTTTAAAAGGGAACACATTGGTGTTTATTTAAGGCAGTAAAGAAGACTGTGAGACATTAACTTACTTAAAAGCTATTGGCGGTTTATGTCCACCCTATCCTCCTTATCTGTTTCCTTTACACAAAAAACCGTCTGCCACTTTCATTCAATAGCACATTTTTTGTTTCGACAACACAATGGAGTCCGTATTTCTTATATTGCCCATCATTACTCTATTTACAAACTTCGCAGAGCTATTCAATAAAGCTATTGATAAGTAATACTCACAAAAAGCAATCCGACAGTAAAAAATGAACATCGTATTATTCCTAAACAAAGACCTTGAAGCCAACATCGTTTACAATCTATTAAAAAAAGAACTGTTAAACCATACGGTAAAAATCTACTATTCTGATACCGTCGGAAATCCGCTTAATAAACCCGCTGATTTATTACAGTTGGAGTATTTTGAAAAAGAGTATATTTATAATACCCTCCCAAAAATTCAAAAAGAACAGCCCCTCGAAACGGCTTTTGAGTTTTTTGATGCGGATTTTAAATCGTTTCCCATTGAAAAGTGTACGACAGTAAATTCTGCAGAATTCATCGCTAAAATAAAAGATTTCAATCCCGACCTCTTTATATCAATCCGTTTTGGAAAGATCTTTAAAGATGAAATTATTCAAATCCCAAAAAAAGGAATTCTAAATCTACATTCAGCAATTTTACCCAACTACCGCGGGATTATGGGAACCTTGCACGCCCTTAAAGAACAAAACAAAACCATTGGCTGTACACTGCACACCATTCCTAATAATGGCATTGACACCGGGGAAATAATAGACATAGCGACGCTTAACGTTAATAAAGACAGATCTTTATTTTGGTATATCGTACAACTCTACCCTCTAGGAGCGGAATTAATTATTGCGGCTCTAAAAAAAATGAAGAGCGATAGTCCAATCAAATCCCAAAAACAAAATCTTAACGATGGACACTATTTTTCGGTTCCAACACAAAAAGATTTTGAGGACCTCAAAAACTTAGGAATGGAAATAATGTCTGAAAATGATTATATTGAGATACTAACCCACTTTATATTTAAAAACGCATCCACAACAGAAAAACAACACTTAAAAAAGGCACTAAAAGATAGCAAGCAAAATCACTTATAAATTGAAGATTACACCTAGAACCTATGCGATTTTGAGATAGTTTGTGTCTGTAAGTTTTACCACAAAAAGGTCAAAATAGGAATTAATAGTAATAAAGCGACTTGTTATAAGCGATTTAGAGGCCAATGAAATCTTCGAAAATATACTATTAACGCACAACAAAAGGTAAGAAACTAAATAGAATTCAATCAGATAATTTTCAATCAAAACGAATAGAAAAATCAGAGGGCTTAAAAAGCACCGATCTATAAAGAGTTATAATTATTATAATGGGTGTGCTTATTGATATCATTGACCATAATTGAAAGGCGCCATAAAAACACTCTCCTTTTTTGATATAATCTCACTTTTAGTGTTTTTATTAACAATAATCAATAGTAACCCACATTTACAAACAGCTCTAAATAAACTTATTGCCAACAAAATAGAGCATAAACATTTTAACACACACACTTATAAAACCTTCAAAGGCACCCCTGGTTATTAGGTCTATTCTTGGTATAATTTTTGAACACAACGCAAATATGAAACAACCGAATGAAATTAAGACACCAAAAGAAGGCTTCGTTACTGTACGTGGCGCACGACAAAATAACCTTAAAGATGTCAGTCTAGAAATACCCCGCGATGCTTTGGTAGTATTCACAGGGGTTTCTGGGTCGGGGAAATCCTCTCTCGCTTTTGGCACCCTATATGCCGAAGCGCAACGAAGATATCTAGAATCTGTGTCGCCTTATGCACGCCGCCTTTTTCATCAAATGCCCATTCCGGAAGTCGATGAGATCGAAGGGTTGCCGCCAGCGGTTGCCTTACAGCAACACCGAAGTTCAGGAACAACCCGATCCTCGGTGGGCTCTGTAACCACATTGTCGAACTTGTTGCGCATGTTGTATTCCCGAGCTGGCGATTATCCAAAGGGACAATCTATTTTGTATGCCGATTCATTCTCAACGAACACTATAGAAGGCGCTTGCACTGAATGCCACGGATTGGGTAGAGTGCACCAAGTTACAGAAAAAAGTATGGTTCCCGATGACACCCTAACCATTCGGGAAAAAGCTATCGCTGCATGGCCTAAGGCGTGGCAAGGTCAAAACTTTCGCAATATTTTAACTACTCTAGGCTACGATATTGATAGCCCGTGGAAAGATCTTCCAAAAAAAGAACGCGACTGGATCTTATTCACTAACGAAAAACCACAAGTACCAGTATACCCTGGACTCGATAGAGACGCGGTACAGCTTGCCATTAAACAAAATAAGGAACCTAGTTATATGGGGACTTTCACGGGCGTAAAAAACTATGTGCTCCATACTTTTGCTAGTACGCAAAGTCCTTTAATGAAAAAGCGTGTATCGCAATACATGCTTAGTAGCGAATGCCCTAGTTGCAACGGTAAACGCCTACGTCGCGAATCACTTTCCGTGACTTTTGCCGGTTATGATATTGCCGACATTTCGCGGCTCCCGCTTAAAATGTTGCTAACTATTTTCACACCTTATGGTGATGGCACGGCGCCCGGTTTAGCTAAATTTAGCGAAAAACACCAAGAGAAAGCAATGGTAGCACGACGCATTGCCGAAGATTTAGTGGCAAGAGTTGCCGTTTTATTGGAATTAGGACTGGGTTATTTATCTTTAGAGCGCAGTACCCCTACCCTTTCTCCGGGCGAACATCAGCGTTTAAGACTAGCAACCCAAGTGCGTAGTAATTTATTTGGAGTGGTGTATGTATTAGACGAGCCTTCTGCAGGACTCCATCCCGCAGATACCGAAGCTTTACTAAAAACGTTAGACAGATTGAAAGCCTGCGGTAATTCGCTTTTTGTTGTCGAGCATGAGTTGGATGTTATTCGCCATGCCGACTGGATAGTAGACGTAGGTCCCGATGCTGGTAATGGTGGTGGAGACATTTTGTACAGTGGTCCACCGGCCGGTTTAGAAAATAGTCCGCGATCTAAAACCAGGCAACATCTTTTTAACACCCTCCCTTTCAAAAAGTCCACACCCCGAAAACCTTCTGGATGGTTGGCATTAAGTGGGGTGACAAGAAATAATTTAGTAGACCTAGAAGCGTCCTTTCCTTTAGGTGTATTAACGAGTGTTACGGGCGTGTCTGGCTCCGGTAAAAGCAGTTTGGTTAGCCAAGTATTGGTAGAATTAATGTCGTCCCAATTAGGAAAAAATATTGCTCCGGAGGAAGAGGAAGCAGAAGACGACTTGCAACAAGACGTTGTAGCGACTCTGGGTGGCGAAATTACTGCAGGTTCAGAAAGTATAAAGCGTATGGTTGTGGTCAATCAGAAACCAATTGGTAGAACACCGCGATCAAACCTTGCGACCTACACCGGCTTATTTGATGTGGTGCGAAAATTATTTGCAACAACAAAATTAGCTAAATCCCGAAATTATACGGCCGGTCGCTTTTCTTTTAATGTAGGAAAGGGTAGATGTTCCAATTGTGAGGGGGAAGGTTTTGTTATGGTCGAATTGTTATTTCTACCAAGTGTCTATGCGCCCTGCTCTGTTTGTGGCGGCACACGGTATAATCCCGAAACTTTAGAAGTGACATATCACGACAAAAATATTGCCCAAGTTCTTAGTATGACCGTAAATGAAGCTACTAATTTTTTTGAGAAAGAAGACCGCGTAAGCCGTCCTCTTAAAGTATTGCAAGAAGTTGGTTTGGGTTATTTACGTTTAGGCCAGCCGGCAACGGAGCTTTCCGGTGGAGAAGCACAGCGAATAAAGCTTGCAAAAGAACTCCAGCGACTAAGTCGTGGCAATACACTTTATATTTTAGACGAGCCAACTACCGGCTTGCATCCTACCGATGTAGAAAAATTACAACTTCAACTTGCCAAATTAGTCGATGCCGGCAATACCGTAATTGTAGTAGAGCACGATATGCAGATAGTAGCAGGAAGCGATTGGGTTATCGACATTGGCCCTGGAGCCGGAGAAGACGGTGGAAAAGTGATCGCGGAAGGAACGCCAGAAAAAGTTGCTAAAAATAAACACAGTAAAACAGCTGTTTATTTAGAGAGAACATTAAACGGGCAGCATTAAGAGGTAAATAGGTTTACTATTTAAGGAACTGTCCCTACCCCATCAGTGCGCAACAAAAATTATAAAAGCGATCCTAATTCGCAAGCTTAAAAAAACAGGTTCTACTTTAGAGCCTGTTTTCATTTTATAGTGCATACATATACAGACTTTAATACATTTTTAATACGAACAAGCCTTTAATAATAAAATCAGCATGCTTTATTACCACTTCATTACCTCCCCTACTTTCTACCCCTTTTTTTTTACAGAATAATCGCGCCTTTACGGTTTCCCTCAATAAAAGACAAAAGGGATGACTTACATTGAGCCCGCTATTAAGTACTAATCTTCGAACCTGCATTGTGTTTTTGATGGTATTTCTTTATAGTTAATAATAACACTACTACAGCCGGCAAAACTATTTAAGGGATTGTTTTGTATGGTGATGAGTAGATAGGCTGTTACCAGACAAAATAAAAATTTATATACTAAAATTTAAGACAATGAAAAGATTACTTTTTTTACTTATTGTGTTTTTACCATTTTTAAGTAGCGCACAAGCACATTTAGGAACAACTGAAAAAGAGATTAGGGATTTACATTCTGAGAAAACTTTTAAGGTTGAATATAACGATGATGGAGAAAAGTACATTAGCACATTTATGATTTATGGAACTTTTATATACTATTTTGATAAGAAAACAAAACTTTCTAATTTTTGTATGCAAATAGTTGACGAAATGCCATACTTAAATGGACAGGTAGAAACTTATAATAGAAAGTATGTTATTGTATCAGATACAGAATGGAAAGCATATCTTAAAGGAGGAAATATTTTAAAGATTAATCTAACTTATAATGACGAGAATAAATTTTATATTTTTCATTATAATGAATAAATCTTAAAAGAAAACTCGAACAAAGAACACTACAGAGTATTAAACACTACTAAACGTCAACTATCACAAATGCTCTCGAGAATATAAACAGCTGTATTTACAATCTGTAATCACTAATAATGAATTAAAATATGAAAACAATCCTTTTAATTTGTTCAGGACTTTTACTTTTAAGTATAGCTAATTTACCGATTGGCTATTATACCTTTTTAAGGATAATTGTTACTATTGGTGCTGTTACAATTATTGTAAAAGAATATCAAGGAGAGCTGAATTTTTGGTTAATCGTTTTTGGATTAATTGCTATCCTTTTCAATCCTATTATTCCCGTTTATTTCAATAATAAATCAGTGTGGGTACCGATAGACATAATAGTGGCCATTTTATTTGGTATTAAATCATTAACATTAAAACGTAAATAATATGAAAGCAATTTTCGGATCTTTATACAGTGTATTTGCTATTACGGCAATTATAACCCACATATGGACAGTAATAATAGCCTTTACCGAAGGCGGTTTTATAAGTGGCCTAATTTCGTTATTTCTGCCATTCCTGGCTGAACTTTATTGGATGTTTAAAATGTTTGGAGAAAATGATACGTATGCCTATATAGCACTTGCTCATTTAATATTAGCTATACCATTTTCAGTATTTGGACGTAACTAAAGAAAAGCAAATGATTACGTTTTACCTGTATTTTAGTCTGCTTTTTTTACTCAAGTAATTAAATGACGTTTCTAATAGTTTAGTCTAAATATTCCACTCAAAACAAAATTATCTTTTCTTTTTTTACAGAATAATCTCGCGTTTACGGTTTCCCTCAATAAAAGACAAAAGGGATAACTTACATTGAGCTCGCTACTAAGTAATGGTCTTACAATACCTTTCGTATGCTGTAGATATTTCTTGGTAGCCCTTTTAAAAGCAACAATTAAACTAAACGTGAAATATGGAATTATATAACCAGCTAAAAGCACTTGCTGACAAAGTTGAACAGCTAAAAGACCAAATAGAAACAGAGGAAAGCACAAAACACGCTTTCACTTTACCTTTCATAAATATTTTAGGCTATGATGCTTTTAATCCCACAGAAGTCGTCCCTGAATTCACAGCCGATTTAGGACTTAAAAAAGGAGAGAAAGTAGATTATGCCATCTTTCAAAATGGTGACCCCATACTAATTGTAGAATGTAAAAACTGGAAACAAGACTTAGATGTCCATAATTCACAATTATTCAGATATTTTCACGTCACAAAAACCAGATTTGCATTGCTTACAAATGGAATTATTTATCGCTTTTATACCGATCTCGATGAAACCAACAAAATGGATGAAAAACCATTTTTAGAATTTGATATAACAAACCTAAAAGAAAGCACCGCTAAAGAAATTGAAAAGTTCCACAAGTCGAAATTCGATGTTTCTAAAATAGTCGACAATGCCAGTCATTTAAAATATACCAGAGAAATTAAAAGCCTTATAGACCAAGAATTACAAACACCCTCACAAGAATTTGTGCGTTTATTTGCGCACAGAGCTTACAGTGGCAGACTAACGGCTACTGTGTTAGATGAGTTTAAAGACATAGTGAGTAAGGCATTTGCACAGTTAATTAGCGAAAAAGTGAGTGATCGCTTAAATTCTGCTTTAAATAAAGAGGTAGAACAACAAAAAATAGAGGAAGTGGTCGTAGACGAACCAAAAAGCAAAATCGAAACTACCGAAGAAGAAATTGAAGCCTACCAAATTGTCGTGGCAATTCTTAGACGTAAATTAACAAAAGACAGAGTTATTCACCGAGACACACAATCGTATTTTGGTATTCTGCTGGACGATAATAATAGAAAACCGATTTGCCGCCTACACCTAAACGGAGGTAATAAATACATTAGTATTTTCGACGATAATAAAAAAGAAATTAAAGAGCCTATTGAAAGCATCGATGATATCTATAACTACGAAAAACAATTATTAAACACCGTAGAAAATTACGTTACAGAATAATAAAATCATTGAGAGAAGTGTATTGAGGCAGTATCTAGCCAGGGAAAATAATTTTAAGAGCTACCCGGCCTTTTAGACAAGTCTGTTAAAAAAACGCTGTTATTACATCTTAACAAACGGGTTATAAAGATAAGTGCACAGTTGTTCTTTTTTTTAAGACCACAATCGCATTTACGATTTTTTACAATAATAAAGAATAAGTAGTGTCTATATTGCAAACGCTAATAAGTAATAAAATTAACCACCAACGTTGATACCGCTTACTAAGCCAAATAACAGTTAATAGTAAATAATTTAACTCAGTTGGCAGTAATATCCCAAAACGAACAACAAATGAAAATCATTTATCTTTTTATAGCTTTATTTATTTCCACTAATCTTTACTCTCAAATAAGAGAAAAACAGACAATTGAATTAACTGGTAAAATTGGAAAATCTAGCTTTCGATATTATGTATCTGGACATCCATCTAGTTCTTTAAACTCTATAAACTTCGGTATTAATGGAGATTATTATTTGAATAAAACTTGGAGCATCCAAACAGGATTGTTATATCAGAAAATGGGAGGAACGACATATAATAGCGAGTTCAAAATAGATTATGTAAATATACCTTTTAATATGAATTGGCATTTTGGAAAAACAAAAAAATGGAATTTGAATTTTGGAATTATACAAAGCTTTAGAACTAATAATTCCATGGCTCAAAATATATTAGGAGCAACAATAAAAAATACACAAACAGCAATAAATTTAGGTCTTGGTTATAGAATTAAGATAAATAATACAATTGGAATTTTATTAGACTATCAGTTTCTATCTGGAATGAATAATGTTGACAAAGATGAAATTTACTCAATTAAAAACAAGGGTGGAAATATAAATTTAGGAACTATAATAAAAATATAACAAATAAAATACGATTTGCCAATTCAGTACCCAACAAACAACCCTATAATTGCCGGTGCGCCTCTCACACCACCAAAAAAACCAATCTCGTATAACGGTTCATCAGTCATCTCAATAATTACTCATTACACCAACTCGTAACTTAACAAATCTCCCTAGGCAATAACACCTTCACTCACGCAATCCCTGCCGTATCTAACTCTTACCCTTTTGCTACGCTTTGGGCGTTGCAATGGTATTATTTACCCTAATAAACACGCCGCTTATACAGTTTCTGCGGGGTCTATCCTGTGCGGAGTCAAAGGCGTCAATACCCAATCTTGTAATCTCGCTTTCTCAAAATAGTACTTAACAGTTACCAGCCTTACAACTAACTACTGCTTCTAGACGTTACCCCAGCGCATAAGAGACGTAACCCTCTAGATTAATTATTTACTGTGCAGTAAGTAAAAAACGCTCGTACTAGGCACACTATATACAAAAGCAATAGCAGTTTAGATACTAACGCAAACTGCTATTGCTTTTAATTAAGTATATTACAATCCAGTAGTTAGTATGCCTTAATAAGCCACAGCTCTTATATATAAACGGAACCTACAATCGCAACAAAATAAAAACACCATTGCATAGTTATGAATGACATATACGTAAGCACAGCATTAATTAGTCTCTTAATTTGCCATTTAGCAGCCATTATTATCGGGTATCAAATGCACAAACAAACGTTAATAATGTCGTATTTAAATATGGGTATTACTATAGGGGCCTTTGTTTTTTGGGCCATCACTAGCCTGAATATAAAACAACATAATTTTCAATTTATAGAACTATTAGCACTATTTATAGAAGCTTGTATTTTAATATTCGCTTTTGTCTCCATTATAGGCTTTCATAATAAAACCGCTGTAAAAGTCATAAATTTTATTGGCTTCGGTATTCATTTATTAGTGACAACAGGAATGCTTATTTATATGTTAACATTTAAATTTAACAGACTTTTTTAACAGTAAATCACACCTAAAAATGACGCTTTTTAAAACCAAACTATTGCTTATACTATTGGTAGGTATGCAATGTACAGGATATGCACAATCAGAAAATAATAAGGGAGATAGTGCTATTATAATACCCCTAAAAATAGGTAAAAATCCTAGCACGCCATTTAATAACATAATCATAGAACCTGTTAATTTATATATACAATCAAAACCAATAAACAAGAACTCACCACAGATACAACTAGAATTAAACGTAGTAGAAAACAATAGTAAATACACTACTTTTCTTTGGTGCTATAAGGCGTCTAATAATAGCGAAAAAGCAAACTATCCAAAAGCTTATAAAAACTATTCTTTTGATTTAAAAATTAATAAAGAAGACGTTGCATTAGTTGTTAAAAAATTAGACTTTAAAAAACCAATGTTTATCAATTTAGGCCAAATAGCCATTATTGGCACCCTTAAAATTCTCTTTCTAGAGTGTATTGGAGAATGGTCAGAGGATATAAACGGAAATCATACAGATGCCTTTAATACCTATAATATTGCGTTATCAGAAGAAGAAGAAGAACACAAAACCGTGTCGTTTACGTCACTAAACACCACTGTAGAAAAAGAACTAACAATACAATGGAAGAATTATAAAATTCTAATTTTAGAAGCTTCCAATAAAACAGTAAAGTTAATGGTGTTTAAAAACGATTCTTAAAAAAAATAACTGATGCCAATCCGGCACACCCCGCACCATCCAGTAATTACCAACCCACCACACAACTAACACCTAAACCCTGTTTTAATAAACATTCACATTTATGGTTTTTTACAATAATAAATAGCACCTATAGTGTACCCGCTATTAAATAGTAAAATAACAACCAACGCTTATACCGCTGTAGGCGCTATTAAGATGTTTAATAGTAACTAATATAACAACGTTACCTGTAATGCAAGCAAAATCGAAACTACAATTCAATAAAAATTATTGTGGCAAAGTAAATAACAGATTTTGATTATTTCATTAATAAAAAAACTAACACAATATATTTAAGTAAATCTCTTCCAGCAAAAGTTTACAAAAAAAATGAAAATAGATAAATAAATGAAAAAGTAAAACCTATAAGTATTGCTTCTCTAAAAATGAAGAATGAAGAAACTCATAAGTTTTATAAGAAAAAGAAAAAATTGCACCCCTCTAGCTTATTTACTTACTTTGCTGTAAGTTAAAAAGGCCTATAATGGCCGAACACACGGTATGCCTAATTAAAAAATTCTTACTTCTTTTTAAATTTCTTATCAATCATTTTTCTTTTCCATTCTTCTCCAAAGAAGTCAAAAACATTAAGAAAATAAATTCCCAATATTACGCCCCAAGAAAGAAGTATCCATAAAAAAATACTCCAATTGGATGAGTCATTAACTGCAATAATAAATGGAGCTACTAAGCTTAAAATTGCAATTGCAAGAAGCTTATAAAGCCCCTTAACATTTTGAAGGTACTTCTCTTCTTTTCTAATCTGTTCCTTTTCCTGTGCCTTATCAGAATCAGTAATATTAATTTCAAAAACTGCTGCTAAAGATTTTAAAGATTCTAAACCCGCATTCTCTCCATTTTCAATTCTCTGAATAGTTCTTATACTTAAGCCACTCATTTCTGCCAATTGATCTTGTGACCAATGACGCTCCAATCTCATTTTTTTAGTATCTCTTAAATTAATTGTATCAGGATTCATAATTTTTCTATGTGTTTAATATTAATTATTTAACAAAGATAAGTATTACCTTTTTTTTACTCTTAAAAGCAACGAGACGCTGCTATGACAGTTATATGACAGTTCTGCGACACTAATTCTTCAAATAAAAGAAAGCCCACAATCAAGTACCCACCTAACAACCCAATAATTGCCAATGCACCCCGCACACAAAAATACGTACAGAGCTCACTCCCCGTACCATACAGTAATTACCAACCCACCGCACAACTAAAACCTAAACCCTTTTTTAATAAACATTCACTTTTACGATTTTTTACAATAATAAAGAATAAGTAGTATCTATATTGCGAACGCTATTAAGTAATACGCTAACATAAATAACACCCCATTATGGCCGGTATAATAATAGCTTTAATATCAAATAACAAAACGGATTATGATAAAGTTCACAAAATTGAAAAACGTTGGGCTAAACTAGTACGCAACAGAAGAGTATCCAGAAGCCTTATAAAAAGGCTTAGACCTTAAAGAGAGTTACACATTAAAGCCGGTTGTAGATATTAATTTTGATGAAATTACTTTTAAATTTAAAGCTTTTATAAAAAGAGAAAGCAATACTATACAAGCCCAATTGGTAACTCTAATTAAAATAAAAATAATAAAGAAGAATTTTTATATATCCCTATTGGCGAAACACGTGTTATAGACTATCATGTTAAAGCAAAGCGTAAATTGGATATCTTAATGATGTACTATTATAATGCTGCCAAAAGCTTCTTTGCTGCTACGTTACTATCTAAATTACATCATAAAGTATCACTTAAAAAAAATTAAACAAATTACATATAATCAATAAATAACTAAATTATTTTAAACTATGAAGAAAATTTTACTTTCAATCTTTGTTCTATCAGCAACATTTGCAAGCGCACAAAACAACCAGACAAATAACGCTAAAGACTTAAATGTAGTATCTCTGGAAATATCTGGAGATGTTGGTAATAATATAGGTATAGCTATAGAACACGCAAAAGCACAAGAAAATAATGACCAATATAAAATATCTACGGTTATAAGAGCTTATTACGTTAGCACTAAATTAGAAAGCGATAACCAATCGGTAAAAGATGTAAACGGTTCTGGTATTGGTCTAGAAATAGGTTTTAGAACTTATTTTAATAAAGAAGCATATAAAGGGTTTTATGCAGGATCTAACTTTACCACAGGAACTATAAAGTTTGAAGAAGATAATGTATACAAAGAAAACATTTTTGGTGTACAAGATAATTTTAGCGGTAAGTATAAGTATCTTTCATTTTTTGCACCCGAAATAGGCTATAAATTTTTAATAGCTAAGAGTGTAGCGGTTAATTTACACGTGGGTACCTCTTGGATAATTGAAAGAAAAGGAGAAGGCGATATAGATAACCAAATGTTCGATAATTGGGTAGCGCGTGCAGGATTGTCTGTGGGTTACACTTTTTAAATCATTTAAAGTTATACTTATAAAAAAGCGTAGTTAGTTTACTAATTGCGCTTTTTTATGCTTTAAATAGATCCGTTAGACTACATTTTTCATTGATTACTAATTACCTCAATATGTTCTTAATTCGTGGCTGTAACGTAGTGTAAAACTTTCATTCTTCAACCAATGGATTATACTGGAAAGACACTCTTAGAAAACGAAGAATACAGTTATAATATAAATATGAATCTAGATAAGCAATATTAAAAAGTGACTTTAACATTGCAAACTAAATACTCCCCACAATCCGGCTCACACCGCACCATCCAATAATTACCAAAACACCGCATAACTAAAACCTAAACCCTGTTTTTAATAAACATTCACATTTACAATTTTTTACAATAATAAAGGATAAGTAATATCTATAGTGTTCCCGCTATTAAATAGTAACCAACGCTTATACCGCTATGTAGATTTTTAATAGTAACTAATATAACAGAGTTACACACAAACTAATAGAAACCCACCGCACGGTCAAAAACATTTCATTTTGCTCGTGCCTCACAAAATAAAAAAAACTTGCCCTTCCCCCCCCGCCACACACATAGAAAAACAAGAATAAAACACATAGCTTTATAAAATAAAAAAACAACTTACATTAGTTCCGGCATAAACAACGTCTTAAATAAGCAAAACGATTTAATGAGTCCATTTAAAAAAATAGACAAATCCGAATTAAAATAAATAGAATTAAGGAAGTCTTGAAAAAAAAAGGCATTAAACAAATTTAGCTTACCAAGAAATTGAAAAAAAGCTACAATATGATAAATGGGTATGTACAGAACAGACAGCAACCAAGACTAGAAATAGGAATACCTATTGTTAAAATACGCAACATACACCTAAAAGAATTAATTATCTCGAATAAAATAGACACTAAATAAATGTTTGAACAAAGTTTTAAAAATATAGACGACATACTACATAAAGATGCAGGATGCGGAAGCGAATTAGATTATGTAGAGCAAACCTCTTGGGTACTGTTTTTAAAATATTTAGACGATTTAGAAAAAGACAAAGAAAATGCAGCTTTACTTTCTGGAGAAGCATATACTAGACTCATAGAACCTCCCTACCAATGGACAAATTGGGCAGCTCCTAAATTAGAAGATGGTAAAATTGACCATAACACACAAACAGGAGACGATTTATTAGACTTTGTTAATAACGAATTGTTTCCTTACCTCAAAAAGTTTAAAGTAAATGCTACAAGTGCAGATACTATAGAATATAAAATTGGTGAAATCTTTGGGGAATTAAAAAACCGAATTCAATCTGGATATAATTTAAGAGAAGTCGTTGGCTTAATAGACCAACTACGTTTTCGTACGCACGCAGACCAATTAGAGATGAGCCACCTCTATGAAGGTAAAATTAAAAATATGGGTAATGCAGGGCGTAATGGTGGCGAGTATTACACACCACGTCCATTAATTAAAACCATTATAAAAGTAGTTAACCCTAAAATTGGTGAAACCGTTTATGATGGTGCTGTAGGAAGTGCAGGATTCTTGGTAGAAGCTTTTAATTACTTACGTAACACCAAAAAACTATCTACGCAAGACATAGAGACACTACAAAAGAAAACCTTTTACGGTAAAGAGAAAAAATCATTGGCATATATAATTGGTATTATGAATATGATATTGCACGGGGTAGAAGCCCCCAATATTATACACACCAATACGCTTGCAGAAAATAGTGCCGACATACAAGAAAAAGACCGTTACAATGTGGTGTTAGCAAACCCACCATTTGGAGGAAAAGAACGTGCAGAAGTACAAGAAAATTTCCCAATTAAAACAGGTGAAACTGCTTCTTTGTTTTTACAGCATTTTATTAAAATATTAAAAGCGGGTGGTAAAGCTGGTATTGTAATTAAAAACACGTTTTTAAGTAATACCGATAATGCTTCTGTTGCCATACGTAAAGAACTACTAGAAAACTGTAACCTACATACGGTCTTAGATTTACCAGGCGGAACCTTTACAGGTGCGGGTGTGAAAACTGTGGTCTTGTTTTTTGACAAAGGTGAACCCACTAAAAAAGTATGGTTTTACCAATTAAACCTTGACCGTAATTTGGGAAAACAAAACCCACTAAACGAAAAAGATTTAGCCGATTTTGTAACCCTACAAAAAACAAAAGCCGAAGGTGAAAACTCTTGGAGCATACGTTTAAGTGACATTGACCAAACAACTTTTGACCTTTCTGCAAAAAACCCAAATACACCAGAAGAAGCGCCTTTACGCCAACCCAATGAAATTTTGGAAGCAATGGCTACTTTGGATGCTGAAAGTGCTGATGTAATGAATGATTTAAAATTGTTGATTGGAAATGATTAAAGAATTGACAATGGAAAAGGCAAGTTTGCCTGATGGATGGGAGATGAAAACTTTAGGAGAGGTTTGTGATTTAAAAAGCGGTAAAACCATTTCAAAAAGTATCGAAAGAAGTGAAGGCGAAATTCTTTATATCAAGGTTGGTGATATGAATCTTAAAGGAAACGAAAACTATATTCAGGTTTCCAATCGTTTTGTAGATGAAATAGATATTAAGGCTAATCAAATCATTCCTATTGGTTCAATTATTTTCCCTAAAAGAGGTGGTGCTATTGCAACTAATAAAAAACGCAGAATTGTTAAGCCAACAATTGTAGACTTGAATACAATGGCTTTAGTTCCTTCAAAGATTATTAATAAGGATTATCTGTTTCATTGGTTTCAAAAAATAGATTTGGCAGAATTAAGTAATGGAGCGAATATTCCTCAAATAAACAACTACAGTTTTGATAATGTTTTAATTTCATTTCCAAAATCACTAACCCAACAAAAACAAATAGTAGCCCTATTAGACAAAGCTTTTACTGCCATAGCTACCGCAAAAGCCAATGCACAACAAAACCTACAAAACGCAAAAGAACTTTTTGAGAGTTATTTACAGAATGTGTTTGAAAATAAAGGAGATGATTGGGAGGAGAAGACTTTGGAACAAATATCTGAAAGTATTTTTGCAGGAGGTGATAAACCAAAAGATGCTTTCTCTAAGGAAGTAACTACAGAATATAATGTTCCTATTTTTGCAAATGCGGTTAAAAAAAGAGGTCTATATGGATATACAAATAAAGCAAGAGTTTTAAAGCCTTCTGTAACAATATCAGCAAGAGGAAGTGGAACTGGACATACCGAATTACGGAAAATGAAATACTATCCTATTGTAAGGCTTATTGTAGTTATCCCTAATTCAGAAATTATGGATTTGCAATTTTTAAAACACTCAATTGATAATTTGGATATTTTAAGAAGTGGCTCAGCTATTCCACAATTAACGGTACCAATGATGAAAGAATATAAATTGGCTTTCCCAAAAATTGAAAAACAAAAACAAATAGTAAATAAACTTGATATTCTATCAGCAGAAACAAAAAAACTAGAAGCCATTTACACTCAAAAAATAGCCGATTTAGAAGAAATGAAAAAGAGTGTGTTGCAAAAGGCGTTTAGTGGGCAATTACTATAAGTATGAACAATTACAATCCAAAAATACACAAGCGCAAATCTATCCGATTAAAAGGATACGACTATTCGCAAGCGGGACTTTATTTTGTAACCATCTGTTGCCAAAATAGAACACATTTTTATGGCGAAATAATTAATGGTGAAATGAAATTGAATACCGCAGGCAAAATGATTTACAAATGGTATTATGAATTGGAAAATAAATTTACAGATATTAAATGTAACGATATGGTAATTATGCCCAACCATTTTCATTGCATCATCCAAAACGTAGGGGCAGACCTGCGTGTCTGCCCTAATACAAAATTAGGCGAACCTACATTAGGCGAACCATCGCCTACCTAACAACCCAATAATTGCCAGTACACTTTACTCTCTATAAGCCCTCTAAACCACAAACCCATCAGTTATATTTAAAGAAAACATTCACTTTTACGGTTTCCCGCAACATAACATAAAAAGTAGTGTCTATATTGCAAACGCTATTAAGTAATAAAATTAACAACCAACGCTTATACCGCTGTAGGCGCTATTAAGATGTTTAAGAGTAACTGATATAACAGAGTTGGCAAACATTAAAAAAACCAGATGAATAACATTGGAATATGGAGAAAGTAATATTAGACTTAATTCAAGATGAACTTAATAAGTTTACTGAAAATCAGATTTATACATTAATTTCATTTGGAATTATATTCCTATTAATTCAATTTTTTATACAGAATTATTGGATAAAAACAAAATTATCAAAGTTTAATAGTTCTTTAAAAAAAGCAGAAATAAAATTTACAAAGCATCATACAAATCAAGTTGAAACTTATAAAAAATTTTACGAATTATTGTATGATTTCAAATTTGATTTAACTTCTATATTAATTCAGCAAGAAAACAAGAACCAACATAATGAGTTTAAACTAAAAATAGAAAATTGGTTAAACACTAACAACAAAACAATTATTTTTTATTCAAAAAACAGAATTTTGTTTACTAAAGAAATTTGTGTAAAGATTGATAAAAGCATCGTTTATTTTAGAGATTTCACTCAACAGATAATAAAAAATAACAGAGAGATTCGTGAATTTGAAGATTACTTTAGAGGAGATTTTAGATATATGTATAATGATGAATTTGATGAGACAGAGCAAATTTTAAAAAGAATTAATAAAATCAAACAACTTCCTGAATTTGAAAATGCTCAAAAATCATTACAAGAATTAATATCTAAAATTGAAAATGAATATAGAAATATGACAAAATAACGTTCTGACAATACCGTATATAAACTATTCCTATTTATAGCTTAATCAAAAGTTAATTGCACGTTTGCTATATCTAATTGTCCTTCAAAAAATCCTCGCACACAAACTCGCAAGGCCTCTTAACCATAATCCTCATATCCAACCACACAATCTTACTCATACATAAACATTGCCAATAATTTTATAAACAGTATTAATGCGCGAATTAAATCAAAAAGAATTAGAAGTTTATACTTCAAAAGCAAGAGCTGATAAAGCAATCAACTCATTAAAAGGAATATTACTTGGAATCAATTTAGATAATCAAGTAAACAAAAAAGAAATTGACGAACTTAAAAAATGGGCAAAAAGTCATAGGAGTTTAATAAACCAAAATCCTTTCAAAGAATTTATGACAATTATTAACGAAACTGTTTCTAATAACATTCCCGCAACAGAAACAATAGAAGATTTATTCTGGTTATGTCAAAAATACGAAAATCACAATTATTATTATAATACTGTATCTGCTGATTTACAAACTTTACAAGGAATATGTCACGGAATTTTGGCAGACGGAATCATCAACGAGAAAGAAGTTTGGGACCTTGAAGAATGGCTTGAACAAAATTTACATTTAAATACTTACTATCCTTACGATGAAATTAGAAGTTTAATGTTATCGATTGTTTCCGACGGAATTATTGAGGAAGAAGAAATCTTAATTTTAAAAGCATATTTAAATCAATTTGTAAATATTGAAAATAATGAAATTGCGCAACAAATTGAAAATGAAACGGCAGATATAAATATTTCAGGTCATTGTACTAGTGAGCCAAATATAGACTTTAACGGAAAAACGTTTTGTGTAACTGGAGTTTTAAAAAGTGGCAATCGTACAGAATTAGAACATCTAATTTACAATTTGGGAGGAATACCAATAAAATCGGTTACCAAAAAGACTGACTATTTAATTGTTGGAGATAATGGGAATGCAGCATGGGCTTTTGCCTGTTACGGGCGTAAAGTGGAAAAAGCTTTAGAAATGAGAAAAGAAGGTCATAAAATTTGTTTAGTACACGAATTTGATTTTATGGACGCTATAGAAGATTTAAAGTAAAAGCCGTTTTTTTAATCCAATAGACAACAATCAATCTATTAATTGCAAGAACACTAATTACCTTACCACCCTATAAACCATCATTCTCAATTATTTAAAGAAACCACTTACTTTTACGGTTTCCCTCAACATATTTTATAAAATTGTATTTATATTGTGGTCTCTATTAAATAATAATAATAATAACCAACTTTTATATTTCTTGCTAAACAAATTAGGTGTTTAGTTTTAACTAATATTATATATTATCCAAAAATGAAAAAACAAACATTATTTATTATAGTAAGCATTACTCTCAGTTTTTTATCCTGTGGTGACAAGAAGCCTAAAAATAATATAGATAAATATTTAGAAAATAATAATATTCCTTCTTTGCTAAAAGACTCCAAAAAAAACAACGATTCTATTTCATCTTTGATTGAAAAAAATGCACTTAAAAAATTCCCTAGTAATGAATTTCAAAGAAATTCAGAAATGAAAGATCAACATATTTCTTACGATTATATGAAATCTGTACCAAACGATAGTAGCAAATATTCAGCTCAAAATAAATTTGCCAATGATTATGTTAAACAAAAAGAAGAGTATAATAAAAACTTTATAATAAGATAATAAATATTATTTAAGAAATTAGATACCGCAGGTTACGGTATAGAAAAACTAAACGCTTTAAGAAAATTAGTAGATGCTGAAAATAGCGACTTATTTGATGTGTTAGAGTATGTTTTTAATAGCGAAATAAAACCAATCTCAAGAACGGAACGCGTTGCAGCAGCAGAAGGGGCTATTTTTACGTTAATGAATCATAAACAAAAAGAATTTATTGAATTTGTGTTGAGTAAGTACATTGAAATTGGTGTAGGTGAATTAGACCAAACCAAGCTGCCTACTTTACTTTCAAGTATGTTTCAATCTCAAGCAGACGGAATAGAAGAATTAGGCGGAGATCCTTTAAAAATTAGAAATTTATTTATTGAATTTCAACAATATTTATATAAAACAGCATAAAGCCAACGCAAGTTCAAGCACATTTAAAGTTTGCTCGTGCCTCACAATTAAATGAAACGAATCACGAACACCTAATGATAAAATAAAAACTAGATGAGTAAATTTAAAAGAGCTTTCACGCCAACGCTAGCAAGTTTGCGGCAAGAAAAGCCAGACACCTAATCGAGGTACCATCTGGCAATGAAACAATTGCCAGTGCGCCTTTTACCACTCAGCGTAAACCTATATCACCACACTAAAAATAACCAAACACCCAAACAATAAAATATAGTAATGATATAAAAATTTAAAATTATCATGTGTATTAATAGTCTTAACCCACTAAACCACAACACTATGAATAAGCAATACGAAACAGGACACGCAAAAAATGTTGCGATTTACAAAAGCTAATCGAGCAAGTAACAGAATACAACCCCTCGTTAGTAAACCTATCTATCGCGAGTTTAAACACCTTGTACAGCACCTCGTTAACCGTACTAACAGAAATTAAAGAAAAACGAAACGATAATAAATACGCAATCCATAACAGACAGGAAATCTAAAACCGTTCACCATTCAAAATAAAATAACTGTTAAGAATTTCTTATAAGTTCTAAAAACACAACAGTCATTGTTTTAGACCTTAAAAGGCCCTCACGGTTATATCTTAGCCTGATACGTATATAAGTCGTAATAACGCCCTTGAGCTGCTATAAGTTCCTCGTGATTTCCACGTTCTGCAATACGTCCGTTTTCAATAACAAGAATCTGGTCGGCGCGTCTAATGGTACTTAAACGGTGCGCAATAACAATAGTGGTTCTGTTTTCAGTTAACTTATTTAAACTCTTTTGTATTAAAGCTTCACTTTCGGTATCTAAATTAGAAGTAGCTTCATCTAAAATAATAATTTTAGGATCTGCTAGAATTGCTCTAGCAATGGCGATACGTTGGCGTTGTCCTCCAGAGAGTTTTACACCACGCTCCCCGATTAAGGTTTCTAAGCCATCGTCAAAACGATCGGTAAACTCATTAACATAAGCTGCATTTACAGCAGCTTGCAACTGTGCATCAGTCGCATTAGGTCTCGGAAATAAAATATTCTCTTTAATGCTGCCTTCAAAAAGAAATTCGTCTTGCAACACCACACCTAAATGCTTTCTAAAACTACTTAATTGTACAGTCGATAAATCGTTTCCATCTATAGTAACCATTCCCGATTTCGGATTTAAAAATGTAGCCGATAACCCAGCAATGGTCGATTTCCCAGATCCTGAACTCCCCACCAAAGCAGTAACAGAGCCAGAAGGGGCTTCAAAACTTATATTGTGTATTACCTCTTTGCCTTCACCATAGGCAAAAGAAACATCATTAAATACTAAATCACCTTTTACGGTATCTAAAGCAACGACTCTATTAACATCATCCTCTTCCGCAGTCATATTCATTAACTCTTCAGTTCTATCTAAACCCGCCAGCGCCTCGGTTAACTGACTTCCAATATTACTCATTTGTACAATAGGCGCAATCATAAATCCTAACAGTAAGGTAAACGATAAAAAATCTCCTGTGGTTAGTTCGCCAATCATTATTTTGTATCCCCCAATACCCATAATTCCGGTCGAAGCAATACCTAATAAAAAAGTAGAAGAACTCGTCATAATAGCAGTAGCCGTTAAACTCTTTTTAACGTTAATAAATAAGCGGTTTACCCCTTTTTCGAAGACTATATTTTCTTGCTCTTCAGCATTAAATGCTTTTATAACCCGAACACCAGCAAGTGTTTCAGTTAAACGCCCCGTTACCTCTGCATTAATAACCCCTCGTTTCTTAAAAATAGGACGTATGTAACCAAAGGCTTTTAAAGCTATCACACCAAAAACAGCCACAGGAACAAGAACAAAAAGCGTCATAGACCAACTTATATTTACTAAAAGCACTAATGAAATAATGGCAGTAATAGTACCACCAACCATTTGAACCAATCCAGTACCGATTAAATTTCTAACCCCCTCGACATCACTCATAATTCGAGATACCAAAGCACCCGATTTTGTGTTATCGAAAAAACTTATAGGTAAAGACAAGACTTTTTTCTGTACCTGTGCACGTAGTTCACTAATTAAAAACTGTGCTTGTACACTTAGTATTTTAGTCAGTAAAAAAGAAGTAGCAGCCGATACTAATATGGCAATACCTACAATTAAAAGTAAAGCGTATAACTGGTCGAAATCTTTATTAGGAATAATATCGTCTAGTAACGCTTTGGTTTTCCAAGGTAATACCAACGCCGATAAACGACTTAAAACAATAAGTAGCAACCCTATAAGAACTAAGTTTCTACGTGGCCAAATAATAGTTTTAAATGCGGTTAACATAGTAACCTTAGATTTTTTCTTGTCGGAAGTATGTGCGGTCTCTTTAAAAGATTTCATAGTATAAAATTAGGAGTGCAAATATAAGTTTATTATCAATGAGATAGTCTTGTTATAAAGGTTAATACTCTTTTTAACCCAAAAGACACTTACAATGATTTATACAATTACACACCTACAAAATAGACCACCAAAACCCACTATCAGTATTGATTTGTTTTTAAGATGAAGTAAAAAAGAAAGGTAGTCATAAAATAAAAACACTAAACCGAAACACTATCCATCTAAAAGCTGCAGCACTCACTCTTTGCACCTAAATAAAATCACAGACTATTCACAATGCACGTTAAAAAAAACAAGTCTCAAACATAATAAAACTATCTAATTATCTTGAAATGCCGACCCCGAACTATCGAGAATCTATCCTAAAATTTGAAATGAAGGCACCGTAAAATTTTAAGCTGTTTAAGCTAACAAAACGAATGAATTGACAACTGATCTCTCCAGCAAGTTCCTAAAATTTAGGAGCACAATGATAAATGTAGATAGAAAGTCGTAAGCCTAGACTTTTTTGTTTCTTTTTTGGGCAATGCAAAAAAGAAAAAGAGTAATAAATAAAACACTTAATCGAAACACTATTAATCTAAAACAAACCAAAAAAATCTAATCTGATTTTAGTACGCTTAAAAACTAGGTATTAAATCAGTATTACTTATTTTCTTAAGATAAATCAATCCCACCCCCTTTAGGGTTGGGGTAAAGAAATTGAGATGCGTTTCTTTAACTCCCTAAATCCCCTAAAAGGGTCCTTCATTACGTAGGTAAATCTATCTCCGCCCTTTAAGGTTGGGGTAAAGAAATTAAAATGCATTTATTTAACTCCCTAAATCCCCTAAAAGAGACTTTCATTACGTAGGTAAATCCATCTCCGCACTTTAGAGTTGGGGTAAAAAAATTGAGATATGTTTCTTTCACCCCTAAACCCCTTAAAAAAAACTTTCATTACGTAGGTAAATCAATTTACACCCTTTAGAGATGGGGTAAAGAAATTGAAATGCGTTTATTTAACTCCCTACCCCCCCCCTAAAAGAGACTTTCATTACGTAGGTAAATCCATCTCCGCCCTTTAAGGTTGTGGTAAAGAAATTGAGATAAGTACTAGTAAACCACAATAACGAAGTAAACTAAAATCATACATAAACATTCAAAATAAGAGTAGCAACCTCCAAAAAAAACCTCAGAAATTGCTACTGTATTTTAATCCTTAAAAATAATATCTTAGACTTTTAAATCCTCAAGGCTGTTCATAAAATCAATAATAGCTTTAATTTCATCATCGGAAAGGTTTAACGCATCCGAAGGTAACGTTTGATGCTCTAATTGAATCCCTAAAGCACTTCCGCCGCCATTATTATAAAAGGTCATTACCTCATCTAAAGTTTTATATACGCCGTTATGCATATACGGTGCGGTAAGCGATACATTTCGTACTGTAGACGTTTTAAAAAAGTGTTTTCTAGAATCGGTATTAAACAAATAATAGCGGCCTAAATCCGGAGAAATTTCTGCCATTGCTCCAGTGGTTTCTGGAACGCCTAAAGCTTCAAATTCTGTTTCTGTAAAGTTAGGGGGTACCGTACCATTAAAAACAGGTGCAAAATGACAAGTGGCACATTTCGCTTTTCCCATAAACAGATTAAAGCCTCTTATTTCACTTTCTGTAATGGTATGTTCTACTCCATTAATATTATTATCGAATTTAGAATTAAAAGCATTTAGACTTCTTATATAGCTAGCGATAGCATTGCGAATGGTATTGCCATCTATTTTATTATCGTATATTTTTTTAAATATAGCAACATAAGTCGTATCGTTTTCGACCGCTTTTCTCATCGTTTCTAAATCACTATGAAACTCTTTTTCGTTTTTTACAACGGCTGCCACTTGCCCTTCTAAACTGCCAGCCCGACCATCATAAAAGAAACTTTGTTGTAAAGCGGCATAGGTTAAGGTTGGCGAATTTCGGCTTTGGTTCGCAGAAATGGGTAATCCATCGGTAAACGCCTTGTCTTTATGGTGACACGATGCACAGTTTAGATTTTGTTTGGTAGACAAGCGCTTGTCGTTAAAAAGCTGCTTTCCTAATGCTATTTTCTCTGCTTTATACACGGTAGTTTGTTTATAATCTGAAAAGTATTCCATATTAAACGTGCTACTAGAAAATAACGACGTTGCATCGTTACTTATCGCCAGTTGAAATGGATACTCCGCCCCCCAATCCTCTTGGGTCGCTACCAACAATTCTAACTGCTTGTGTGTATGGTTTTTTATAAACCCATACCGGTTAAAACTAGTAAAGTCTGTAGCCAACCCCTTCAGCGTAGACTCTATTTCACGTAACCATTGGTTATACAATTGTAGATTACTAAAACTGTCTTTGTACAACTCTACAATTGTTTTTAATTCTTTGTAAACAATGATCGATTCTTCTAACGAACGCTCTAATATCGGGGAATCAAAACCGGTGGTACCTGTTACTGCCACACGAATTACAGCATCGCGTAGTAACCATAATAAGTGATAATCGCGTAATTGTACTGTAGTATTTTGTGCAATTAATCCTAACCGGTTTCTAGTAAAATTAATAGTATTAGTAATGGTTTGATTTGAAATAGTATCATCATGAAGCTGTTCTTCTAACACCTGAAAACCAAATGGAGCATTCTCTTTAATATCGGTCGCATCTTCTTCCTGTACTCGTAAAATATTAGGTTGATTTAAAGACTTATAATTGTTCTTATCTATAAAAGACAGAATGGGTTCTACACGTTTAAAATAATTTCTAGACTGTATAAAATAGGCTAACTTTCCGACTTTGGTAGTGGCTATATTTACACTATCTAAATACAAATAGCACGTATTTAAATTAGATTTATATTGGGTTTCCAATTGCACTAAAGGGTCTTGTTGTTCGTAAGTAGTACTTGTTTGCTTACAACTGCTTAATATTATAAGCAAAAGACACATACCAAGAGTATGTGTCTTTTTTAATTTAAAAATAGGTGTAATCATATTATCTTTCTAAACCTTGAACAATGTGAATAACACTTCCTTCCGTACTTGCTGTTGGTAACCCATTTGCTTTTGGATCGTTAAAGGCAGGATCATTCCAACCGTGGTTTTGCGTTATTAATAAGAAGGTGCCTTCTACGCCAACAGTATCAGAAACATCTATCATTCCGGTAAGTTCCCAAGGCGAATTAACGGTTCCAACACCATTTAATTGTGCCGTTTCTTGGTCGCACTCTAGTACTGTTTTTAATGCCCCAGTATTTAAGTTGTATTGGTATAAACGTGCAAAGTGTGTTTTATCAGCCGTATCAAAATAGCCGTTTAAGTCTTCTTGGATATACGCGTAGTTTTCTGTTACAACAATGTTATCTGGACTATGAAATGTTTTCGCTTTTCCGTTTAGTTTATCACCATCTAACACGCAAGTAATAGTACCTGTTCCAGTTGGATCATTTTCATTTAGAGTCACCTTATAAACGCGACCGTAAAAGGTACCTTTATCTATTAGCGCATCTTTTTTACGACCAGTAACACAGAAGTAAAGTTCTCTATTATCTGAAGCACTACCTCTTCTCCAATCAAGATCTTCTAATCTAGAGAAGCCCATAACACCTTTTGTTTTAGCTTCAGCATCTAACATATTAATTTCGGTTTCTTCTAACTGAACAAAATCCATAGGATACGATTCTCCTTCGGCCATATCCATTTCAAAATTAACCGTAGCATCTAAAACCCGTAAACCAAATAATTGACCACCATATAAATCACCGCGGTCACCCACGTACATACCTAATTGTCCTGAAGGGGTTTCGTTATCAGCATGATCATCACCAATAAAAGCTACTGTTTTATTAGGGTAAGCCTCTTTACCTATAACAACTGCATTCTCTGTAGACCATTGTCCAAACGCGCTTAACATATTAGCATAGGAAGCTGAAGAGGCGTCTTTATAAGGATTAGTAGCAAATACACCTTTTGATGAACCGCCCCACTCTCCTCCTGAAAGATATATAGGTCCAAATCCGTGCTCTTCTGGTGTGATTAAACTTCCTGAGCATTGCGCAGTATAAGCGGTTGCTTCTGCGTTTAAAATGTATTCCCCGTGAACCGGTTTAAAAGTGTTATCTAAAGTTATTCTAGCGATAGAATAATCACCTTCAATATTATTGATTAAAGTAAACGTCTCATCCTGATTTTTAAGTAATCCTGCCCCATCGGCTAAAGAACCATAAACAAAATCTGGTGAGTCCGGCAATTGATCTTCAGAAGATAATAAAGGATAAATTTTGACATTGGAAAAAGCAGGGTCTAACTTTAAATAATTGCTCGTTACAGAATGTGCTTTCAGTGCTACAGAATTTGTCGTGTCATTAACCTCTTCAACGCCAAAATTGTCATCATCACTCTTGCAGGATGCTAATGATAAAAAGGACAAAGACAGAAGACTTAATGTGTGTAATCTTTTCATAGTATTGTGTTAATTATTAGTTTGTCAAATTAACAACGAGAAGATTACTGTAAGCTTACCTGTAGTTTACTAGATTGTGAACAAAAAAAAGATATGTTATATAAAAGTAAAGCTTACTTTTTACCGGTTAACTATAAGAAATAAGAGTATTTTATAAGAATTTGAAACAAAAAAAAGCAGTACATTACATACTGCTTTTTTAACTATTTATTACTTATTCGGTTAAGCTTTATTTAAGCGTATCATTCCGATTTTGTTTAAAACTAACATAATGCAATAGGTAATATCAACCTCAAACCAACGCACTCCAAAATTAGCACGTCCGCTATGTTTATGGTGATTGTTGTGGTATCCTTCACCCATCATCAAGAAATCAAATGGCAATAAGTTTTTAGAAGTGTCACTCACCTTAAAATTAACATACCCATAAATATGAGCAAACCAGTTAATAATAACACCGTGTATTGGCGCCATTAAAAAGGCTACGGGTAAAAATAACCAATGCCACCAAACACTTGCAAAAATAATGAAAAACGTCGTGTATAAAGCACCCCAAACCAATCGCGAAATACGAGAGCTCGCAAACTTATCAAACCGTTCCCACTGTGGTACGTTTTTAGTAAACTTCTCTGCTACTGGTATACGCTTTTTATTAATATCTTGATAAATATTTTTGGTGCGCCACATCATAGTAAACACATTAGCATCGTATTTTGGTGAATGCGGATCTTTCTCAGTATCGGCATACGCGTGATGCATTCTGTGCATAACACCGTAACCGTAAGCGCTTAAATAATTTGAACCTTGAAATAACCAAGTTAAGAAAAAACAAGCGCGTTCTCCAAACTTAGACATTTTAAAGGTTTGGTGTGCTGCATAACGGTGTAAAAAGAAGGTTTGAAAGAATAAACCAACGTACCACAGAACTAACATTAATATTAAAATCTCCATATTCGATTTTTTTTTACAAAGTTCGGGAGGTTTTTCAGTTTTTCAAATGAACCAAGGTTAAGAAATTTGCTTGCGAATACGGCTTAATGCTTGTGGGGTAACCCCAATATAGGAGGCAATATATTTTAACGGAATCTCTTTTATTAGCTTCGGGCGATCAGTAAATAGTTTTAAATAGCGCTCGGTTGCTGTTTCGTTTAATAACGATTGTTCGCGTTTAGATTTAATTAAAAACAAACGCTCAGAAGATAAACGTCCAATTAAATTGCCAATAACCGAGTTTTTATATACCTCCTGTAAATCGGCATACGAAATACTCCACATTGAAATTGCGGTTAACGCTTCAATTTGATACAACGACGGTTTGCGTAGCAGAAAAGAATCGTAGGCACTAATAAATTCATTTTGAAAACAAAAGCCAAAGGTAATATCCTTTTCGATATCTTCCTTAGGAATAACAAATCGTGCGATGCCTTTATCTATAAATGAAATATAATTTTCGGTCTCGCCCATATCAAGAATGTGCGCTTTCTTTTTAAAAGAACGGAGAGTTAGTTTCGAGGAAAAAAACTGCCAATCTTCTTCACTTATCGACACCGTTTCTTCTATGTATTCTCTAATATTAAGCATAACTTGATTTCTTTAACAAAGAACGCTATTTATTCTTTTTAAATGAAAAAATAAGGCCTAATTTAAACTTAAAAGTGGTGTTTTTACATAAAAAAAAGACGTTTCCTTTAAAAACGTCTTTTTAATCTCAAAGATAAGTGAGTCGTGATTTAAAATACTAAATCGACTACTAAATCAAATTCATCGTAAATAGTTTTATCTTTTAAGCCATCGAAAAAACTAGCCGATCCATAACGTACACCATATTTTGTACGGTCTACTTTTAACGTTGCCGTCGCTTTATTACCATAAACCGAAAAGTTAACATCCACTGGTGCTGTTTGGCCTTTAATCGTTAAATCGGCAGTTACAGTGTATGCGTTTTTACCACTAGCAGTAACCGCTGTAAATACTAATTGAGCAGTTGGGTGTTTGGCCACCCCAAAGAAATCATCAGATTTTAAATGGCCATCTAGTTTACCTTTGTACTCCCCTTCTAAATCCGTACTGCTTATTGTAGTCATATCCATCACAAAAGCGCCACCAGTTAAAACCGCATTTTCAAAATGTAATTCACCAGATTGTATCGCGATAGTCCCTTCGTGAGACCCCGTTACTTTATATCCTTTCCAAACTACTTGGCTTTCCTCTGTTTTAATAACCTTTTTTTCGGTATTTGAAGTAAAAGAAAAGCTTAAAAAAGCTACTAATACAGCTACTACTCCTGTTTTAATAAAATGTTTCATCGTTTTAAAATTTAAGTTTGTTTTAATGTATACCACAAAGATATGCCCTTTAGACGTCTTAGAAAATAAGCTAGTTTATAAAAAAATAGTAATCTAGTTTAATATTTTACGGCTTGAGGAGTTCTTTTTTAACCTTACTTAAGAATTCTTTGGTAAACCCTAAATACGATGCCAACATATACTGCGGAATGCGTTGTTCAATTTGCGGATATTTTGAATGAAATAATTGGTAACGTTCTTTTGCTGAAAGACTAAAATTTTGAATGATGCGTTTTTGGGAAGCGACAAACGCTTGTTCTATAATTTTTCTGAAGAAGCGCTCCAACTTTGGGATGCCCTCAAAAAGTGATTCTATAGTCTCATAGGGAAACTGAATAACTTCTGAGGCTTCAAGACACTGCACATTAAAATCGGAAGGGGTTTGCGAAACAAAACTCCCTAAATCGGACGTCCACCAATCTTCAATCGAAAACATTACAATGTGCTCCTGACCATCATTATCTACAAAAAACATTTTAGTGCAGCCGGAAAGTATAAAACACTGCGTCGTGCTTATGTCGCCTTGTTGCAAAATATACTGCCCCTTTAAGTATTTCCTGTAGTCTATTTTAGAACATAAAAAGACTTCTTCCTCCTCAGAAAGCGTAACGTGTTTCCGAATATAATTCAATAAAGGTTTTGCGTGCTCCATAGCTTTCATCGTCATTGACAAAGATATTATAACAGGGTCTTATTTTAACATAATATTGCAGTTAAAAAAAATGAATTGCCTTCATTTAAAAGCTATTTTTGCGGAATGCAGAAAAACAAACCTCTAAACTTAGAATTTGTGGGTTTAATGGCGGCATTAATGTCTATTGTCGCGTTAACCATTGACGCCATTTTACCGGCCATCTCAAAAATAGGAATTGCTATTAATACTTACGACTCCGCGTCGCATCAATTATTAATTACAATGATATTTCTAGGTTTAGGTGTTGGTCAGTTGGTATTCGGTCCTTTTTCAGATAGTTTCGGACGAAAACCTACCGTCTATATTGGATTTTCTGTTTTTGTGGTGGCCAGTATTATTTGTGTGCTATCGCCATCGCTAGAGTGGATGGTGTTTGGGCGTATTTTACAAGGTATCGGTTTATCGGCACCGCGAACCATTAGTATTTCTATAATTCGCGATACGTATAAAGGCGATTATATGGCGAAAATAATGTCTTTTGTAACTTCTGTATTTATTTTAGTTCCTGTTATTGCACCTGCATTAGGCAAGTTTGTATTGGATCATTACAATTGGAAAGGTATTTTCTACGTGCAATTGGTAATGGCAATTATCGTTTGTATATGGTTTTGGAGACGCCAACCAGAAACACTAAAACCAGAATTTAAAACCAAGTTTACAAGGCGCGTGTTCGGTAGCGGATTAAAAGAGCTTTTAAAGCACAAAGAAACAATGGGATTTACACTAATCTCAGGATTTATAACGGGTGCCTTTATGGTGTATTTAAGTGCATCACAACACATTTTCGAAAATCAATACGGATTAGTAGAAGAGTTCCCTTTCATTTTTGCAGGACTTGCTACAGGGATTGGTGTATCGACTTTATTAAACGGAACGCTAGTGATGCGCTTGGGAATGCGTCGCTTATCCTTTTTGGCCCTTATCGTTTTTACACTAAATGCGTTCGTTTATATACTGTTGTTTTGGTCTACTGCCAACCCAAGCTTACCCATTTTATTACTCTTTATGGGAATTCAGTTCTCTACTATAGGTTTTATTTTCGGAAATATTAGAGCAATAGCTATGGAACCCATCGGTCATATTGCGGGTATTGGCGCCGCTATTACTGGTTTTGCAGCAACACTTTTAGCCGTTCCTATTGCTACAGTCATTGGTTATTATGTAAATAGTACAGCACTACCGCTATTTGTAGGCTTTACTATTTTTGGAGTGCTTTCTCTTAGTGTTTTTATTAAAATGAAATCCTTTAAAAAAATAGCCATCACAAGCTAACAAACACTTAAAACTCGAGAACCGTAATCTGCAGTCTACCCCATTCTTTATGCTAGTCTTTAATAAAAATGGTCGATAAAAGAAGCACTACGATTAGTTTAAAAGGTGAGAATTAGGTATATATATATATATATATCTCGAAGTTAACGAAATTTTAAAAGGATTAAAGCTATAGTCGGAAGAGCTATTTAATATATATAACATACTAAAAGTTGAAATTTATAGTCTATTATTGGATTTTTATTTAACTTTAAAAAGATGAAACGGAAAATAAAAGTTCTATATATTGTTTTTAGTGTCATAGCATTGTCTTTGGCTTTATGTTCTATATTTTCCATTTTGAGGAATACAGAAAGCCGATACTTGAAAATGCTTGATTTTCCACGCATTCAATTATTCATCGCATTATTTATCTGCTTGCTACTCTTTGTAGTTGCGTTGAAACGGTGGAAATGGTATGACTATATGCTAAGTAGTTTAATGTTACTTGGTTTAATTATTAATGGCTCTTATTTAATCCATTATACGCGTTTAGTCTCTGTAGAGGTGCCATTCGCAGAAAAAGTAGTAGCCACAGATACCAAAGTGAGTCTTTTAATTACTAATGTAAAAATGACAAATCGAAATGCTCAAGACTTACATAAATTGATTGCACTGAAACAACCCGATTTAATTTTGGCTATGGAGGTAGATAAGTGGTGGGATACTAACCTTAAAGTTTTAAAGAATGACTATCCCTATTCGCAGCATACTACTAATGCGGTTACTTATGGTATGGTTGTGTACAGTAAATTACCCTTAAACAATCTCGTAGTTCATTACTTGAACAACAAAAATGTTCCTTCTTTTGAAAGCACTATAACCCTCGAGTCTGGTAAGCAAATCAAATTTTATTCAGTGCATCCGGTCCCTCCCACTCATTTTAAAGATTTGCCCGACAATGCCGGTCAGGAAGAAAATGCGTTAAAAAATTTGGGCAAAAAAATTAGTGAGCAAAAATTACCAGTTATAGTCGCAGGAGATTTAAACGAGGTCGTTTGGTCTTATGTTGATGAATTAACAGGAACAAAGAATGTACTTTATGATGTTAGAGTGGGTCGAGGTTTTTATAATAGTTATAACGCAGAAAACCCTTTTATGAGATGGCCTTTGGATCATATTTTTGTGACGAAAGAATTTAAATTAAAAAGATTGGAACGCTTATCAAAAATGGGATCAGATCATTTTCCTATTTTAGTAGAGTTGGTTTTATGAGTGCGTTTAAGTAGACTGTTCTTTTACCCTAAAAAGGTCTTTTGTAATAAATTATGAGTAGCTATTACTCCAATAAGAATCTTCCATTAAATAATGTGCCTTCAAAAAGAATGGAAGCGCCAAATTTATAAAGATGTCGACACGACTTAAATCGGACAAAAAATTATCTGTATTCAATTGTATTTAGAGCTGAAACATTATGTTTAAACTCTAAATGCGATAAATTATGTAAACATAAATTAGATAAAAAGTCCGCCAGTATCTCAGGTCAAATCTCACACGTTATCACACACAATTAATAAAATAATTTTAACCAATACTGTAAAGTTAAGAACTCTATGTGCTACTGGGCTCAATAAACCAAAATTGCACATTCTGCCTAATCTTAAAATAAAAGATAACACCTACCGAAAGGTTCTAAAATATTTTATATTTCTCTTCAAATCGTTATTAAGAGTAAAAACTTTTACAAGTCAAAAATTTCAATATATCGAAATACAGTTACAAAATGTTTAATAATTAACTGTTCAACGGCATTCTAAATTAAAACGAACATATATCAGTTTTAGCAACCGAGAAAAGACTAATATTGACGCTGAAATGCAAGTTGTGCGATTTCATTCGAACAAAAAAGCGAAATTCAAGAAATTAACTCCTGTTAGTTATAACCAAATCCCATAAAAATGAATTAATGACATTACAAATTTACCATTTTAAGTAGGCCTTAGTACTTACCTATTTCGTAGGCGCAACAATCATTCTCTGCGCTAAGAATGGTTAACTGAGAACAACCCTGTACTTCACTCTTAAAACAAGCTAAAAAAAGTCTTATCTAAGTATTTATGAAAATAGAAACCCCTTCACCTATAATTACTTAACGACAATTTACTTTGTCCAAAAATAAAATACGTAGAACTACGTATTGTGATAAAATAGATGAAAAACTAAATTTGCACGAAAATGACCACAAAAACTTATACTTATTGAGACCTAATCACATAGGCGACAAAACCAAATATCTTAACGTATTACTAATAATTAAATCTTATAAAAATCAATTAATGAAATTCCAAATCACCCAACTTAAGTACGCCTTAGTACTTCCCATATACATAGGTGCAACAACTATTCTATGTGCTCAGAATGGTGATACAAGAGGAGCGCAAGTCTCGACTTTTAAAACTAATCTTACCGTAAATTCTACACAAGATGTAGAATCTTTTAGATTGAATCAAGAAAATGATCAACAGCAGATTATTGAGCAATGTTTAAGATTCCAACCTTTATTAAATAAAATACCTGCCGATGTGAAAGACAATATGAAAACTTATTTCATTTTAAATAAAGCTTTAACTATTGAATTATCTTCTCATTTAAAATTAGAAGGTATGCCAATAATTACGATCTCTGATGATAAAATCAGTTCAACTAAATCCTATTATAAGTTCCTTTACATAAAGATTGAGAAAAATAAAGCTTGGGTTAGATATATTTTTACTTATGCAAAAGATAATGTTAAAAAAACAATTCCAATGTCCATTGAGTTTACAAAAAATAATTCCATTTGGAAAGAATCTAACTATCAAATATTAAAATAATATTATGAAAAAACTTACTTTTTTGTTTTTGTTCTTAGTTACTTTTATGAATGAAGGCTTTGCTCAATCTCCTTTGTGTGAATCAACAGCAATTAATTTTTGTTGTGAATATGTTGAGTTCGTAACAATTAATGGTGTCACACGAGCCGGAAACACAGATTATACAGGACCGGGTTATTATGACTATACAAATGAAATTTTAACTAATTTAATAGCAGGTAATACTTATCCTGTAAGCATTGTCGTAAATACAGATTCTAGTTATCAAGAATATATAAAAATTTAGTTTGATTTTAATGGAAATGGTGTTTTAAGTGATGCTAACGAGTTAATTTTTGATCAGTCCAGTACAGTTAATGGATCATACACCTTTACAGGTACTTTTACAGTCCCTACATCAGCTTTTAACGGCGATGTTTATTTAAGAGTTATGATGGTATATGATTCAACGCCAGTTTTATGCGGTAATTACTCTTATGGCAACACATTAGATTTCAAAGCAAATATTTCAGGAGGAACCACATCTGAGACTTTAACCGTAACCACAGTGAATACTGGAGGTTCAGGAGTTGTCGTTAGTTCACCGGTAGGCATTGATACCGCTTTAGGATTGGACTCAGCAAATTATACTTTAAATTCATTGATTACATTAACAGCTACACCTAATGGAAGTGATAACTTTATAGGATGGTCAGGTGATGCAATAGGTTTAACTAATCCATTAACGGTTACAATGGATGAGTCCAAGAGCATTAATGCTAACTTTGGGTCAGCAAATGCAAGCCCTACCATTTCGAATATTTCGAATATAACTGATTGTCCTGAAACAGCTATAGTGGGTCCTTTAAATTTTACTATTGGAGATATAGAATCTAATTCTTCTGATTTAATAGTTTCTGCAACTTCCTCAAATATTAGTTTAATTCCTAATGCTAATATCTCCCTAGGAGGATCAGATGAAAATAGAGTCATTACCTTAACACCTAATTCAAATGAGTCAGGCACATCGACAATTACTGTTAAAGTAACAGATGAAGAAGGTGCAATGACATCCACAACTTTCAATGTAACATTGGCAGATTCCATAATACCAACATTAACTGCGGTAGATAACATTACCGAAAATGTAGACGCAAGTTGCGAATTCTCTATTCCAGAGTATTCAGGATTAACAACAGCTACCGATAATTGTGGAACCGCAACTCTAAGCCAATCACCAACTGTGGGCACTGTAATTAGTGGGTACAATACGGTGCAAACCATTACCCTTACGGCAGATGACGGCAACGGAAACACAAACACTACAACTTTCGATGTAACATTGGCAGATTCCATAATACCAACATTAACTGCGGTAGATAACATTACCGAAAATGTAGACGCAAGTTGCGAATTCTCTATTCCAGAGTATTCAGGATTAACAACAGCTACCGATAATTGTGGAACCGCAACTCTAAGTCAATCACCAACTGTGGGCACTGTAATTAGTGGGCACAATACCGTGCAAACCATTACCCTTACGGCAGATGAAGGCAACGGAAACACGAACACCACAACTTTCGATGTAACATTGGCAGACGTAACAGCTCCAACAGCTGTAACACAAAACATTACAGTACAACTAAATGCAGCTGGAACGACAACCATAACACCTCAACAAATTAATAATGTTTCAACGGATGCTTGTGGAATTGAAAGTTTCAGTTTAGATATCACGTCGTTTTCTTGTGAAAACATTGGAGGAAATACAGTGACTTTAACGGTAACAGATTTTAATGGTAATAGTGATACTGCTACAGCAATTGTGACTGTAGAGGATACTGTGGCCCCATCGATTATAACTCAAGATATTGTTGTAGAATTAGATGAAAACGGAGTAGCAAGTATTACTCCTTCACAAATAGATAATGTATCAACAGATAATTGTGGTATTGCTACCTATCTTTTAGATATCTACGACTTTTCGTGTGTAAACCTTGGTTCAAATACAGTGACTTTAACAATAACCGACATCAATGGTAATGAATCACAAGCTACAGCGACAGTCCAAGTTGAAGATAATATTGCTCCTATTGCGTTAGCAATTACGCCTTTCACTATTCAATTGGATGAAGAAGGAACTGCTATTTTCATTAATGCTGATACTATAGATAATGGTTCAACTGATAATTGTTCAATAGCATCAATGACTATCGACTTAGATACTTTTACATGTGATAACTTAGGAGATAATACGGTTACTTTAACCGTAATAGATTCTAGTGGCAATAGCTCGATAGCAGAAACAATAATTACAGTAGAAGACAATATATTACCAGTACTTTTTACTCAAGACTTAACCATAGAGCTAGATGAAAACGGTTTAGGAAGTGTTATCGCAGAAGAGTTTATAGTTGAAAGTTATGATAATTGTAGCATCTCAAGCCTAATTATTGACCAAAGTAATTTTGACTGTGCTGACTTAGGAGATTACTCAATTAACTTGACAGCGACCGACTCTTCAGGAAATGTGTATACAGAAATTGTAATACTAACCGTAACTGGTAGTGATTTCGACGGAGATTTAATAGCTGACTCTTGCGATTTTGATGACGATAACGACGGTATTCTCGACTACAATGATAGTTCTCCTTTTGTTAGTGAACCATTAATAGTTCCAGCTGAGGCATTCACACCAAATGGTGATAATATAAATGATTTATGGTTAATTCCAGGGATTGATAGCTACACCAATTCTATTGTTAAAGTTTATAACAAGTGGGGTCATGAGGTGTATGCGTCTAAAGGCTATAAAAACGATTGGAACGGAATTTATAAATCTAATTCCGAAAAAGTTCCGCCCGGGTCTTACTTGTATATAATTGACCTAGGAAATGGTTCAGCAATATTACAAGGTTGGATATTTATCAATTATTAATAAAAAAACGTCAATTAAATGAAATATTTATATAAAGTTATTTTAATGTTGGGCTTATTTATAGCCACGACAGTAAGTGCTCAACAAGACCCTAGCTATACAATGTACCGTTATAGTATGAATTTAATAAACCCCGCGTACGCCGGAGCCAACGAAACTATTGATTTTGGTGCCAGCGTCCGAAGCCAATGGTCCAATGTTAAAGGAGCGCCGGAAACACAAAGCTTTATTTTTGGAATCCCATTAGGTAAAAATGTAGGGCTTGGTTTATCAATAATTAACGATAAAACCTTTATAGAAAATCAAACATCTGTTGCTTTAGATTTTTCTTATCTTTTAAAGCTAAATGATAATTATGATTTATATTTTGGTATTAAAGCAGGATTAAACTCTTACGATGCAAACACGAGGGGTTTAATAACATATAGCATAGAACAAGATCCCAACCTTATGAATCTTAGTGGCCAACTCAATCCAAACATTGGAGCTGGTGTTTATTTAAAACATAATGACTGTTTTATATCCTTTTCGGTTCCTAGAATTCTAAGCCCTGACAGATTAGAAGAAGAAAATGGAATAGCCACTGTAGGTACCGATAAAGTTCATGTTTATTTATCTGGAGGCTATAATTTTATTATCACAGAAAATATAATTTTAAAGCCTAGCGTCTTAATTAGATATGTTGAAGCTTCTCCTTTATCTATTGACTTAACTGCTTTATTAGAATTTAATAAATATTTTGATCTCGGTGCCGCTTACAGAATTGATGAAAGCATAAGTGGTCTTTTAATGTTTAAAGCTTCTAATGCATTACAAATAGGTTATGCTTATGAAACACCATTGGAAAATTCAATTAGAAGTATAGACAATGGAACTCACGAGGTTTTAATGAGATTGAGTCTTTAATTTTTCAACACTTACAATAAAAATTAATTATAAAGTAAAAAGAGCATACTTCTCGTATGCTCTTTTTTTTGTTTAAGTCAAATATTGTTCTTTTCTTCTTTGAGATAATAGAAAGTAATAGATGTGATAAATCCACATTATTTCATGACAATTCAAGCCTTTTTGCGCCATTCTCAAAAACGTGTTTAATACTAGATAAATCTATACTTATAAAACCTCTTAAATCTACTATTTAACCAATTACAATTATAGCGAAATATGTAGTTGATAACCATGAGAAGAGTATAACTACTCATCTTACGCCCAAACTCTACAACGCATTCTTAATAATTTCTTCTACACATTCAGGATTTAATAAGGTACTTGTGTCCCCTAAATTAGAAGTATCTTTCTCTGCTATTTTACGTAAAATACGACGCATAATTTTTCCGCTTCTTGTTTTTGGTAATCCCGAAGTAAACTGAATCTTCTCTAGCTTAGCAATCGCTCCAATACGATCTGAAATCAACTGATTTATTTCCTTTTTCAAATTGGAATGATCGCGACTTTCGCCAACATCTTTTAACGTGACGTATGCATATAAAGCACTTCCCTTAATATCGTGAGGGAATCCAACTATAGCCGACTCGGCAACGGCAGGATGCTCGTTAATAGCATCTTCAATAGGTGCAGTTCCTAAATTATGTCCCGATACAATAATCACATCATCCACACGGCCTGTTATTCGGTAGTAGCCAACCTCATCACGCAAAGCACCATCACCAGTAAAATACATATTCTCGTAAGCCGTAAAATATGTTTCTTTATACCGTTTATGATCGCCCCAAATAGTACGTGCAATACTTGGCCAAGGAAATTTTATACACAAGCGTCCTTCCACTTGATTTCCTATTAATTCCTCACCATTATCGCCCATTAAAGCAGGTTGTATTCCAATAAATGGCAACGTTGCATAGGTGGGTTTCGTTGGCGTTACATACGGTATCGGTGTAATCATTATCCCACCATTTTCCGTTTGCCACCACGTATCTATTATCGGACTTTTACCTTTGCCCACATTTTCATTATACCAATGCCAAGCTTCTTCATTAATCGGTTCACCCACCGTCCCTAATACTTTTAATGACGATAAATCGTAATTCTCTATGATTTCCGCACCTTGTTTTGCCAGGGCTCTAATGGCTGTTGGAGCAGTGTAAAATTGTGAAACTTTATGCTTTTGAACGACGTCCCAAAAACGACCGTAATCAGGATAACTGGGTACGCCTTCAAATAAAACGGTAGTTGCTCCATTGGCTAATGGTCCATAAACAATATAACTATGCCCAGTAATCCAACCAATATCTGCGGTACACCAATACACATCATTCTCGCGATATTGAAACGCATTTTTAAAGGTATACGCCGTATATACCATATAGCCAGCCGTAGTATGCACCATCCCTTTAGGTTGCCCAGTGGATCCCGATGTATATAAAATAAACAACGGATCTTCAGCATCCATTATTTCAGCGTCCCCTTCCTTTGAAGCGGCATCTAATAAAGGTTGTAACCATTTATCACGCCCGTCTTTCATTACAATATCCGATTGAATACGTTTTGCTACTAATACTGTTAACACTCCCGGGCAAGAGTCTAAAGCTTCATCAACGATACCTTTTAAATCTATCGTTTTTGCACCTCTGTAAGACCCATCAGACGTAATAACTAACTTACAGTCGCTATCGTTAATTCTAGTGGATAAAGCGGTGGCAGAAAACCCTGCGAAGACCACCGAGTGAATAGCGCCAATACGCGCACAGGCCAGAATAGAAATGGCCAACTCTGGAATCATTGGTACATAAATGCACACACGATCTCCTTTTTTAACGCCTTCCGCTTTTAACACATTAGCAAACTGATTAACACGTTCGTATAATTGTCTGTACGTAATATGCTCTGCGGGATCTTTAGGATCATTCGGTTCGAATAGAATGGCTGTTTTATCGCCTCGAGTCGCCAAATGTCTATCGATACAATTCTCGGTAATGTTTAATTTCGCCCCTTCAAACCACGTTACTTCTGGCGTTTTGAAATCCCATTTTAAAACCGAATCCCACTTTTTACGCCAGAGAAAATGTTCTTCGGCTATTTCTTCCCAAAATTTCTCAGGTTCGCGTACCGATTTACGGTATACTTGAAAATATTCTTCTAAATGTTTTATATGGTAATTACTCATAATAGTACTTTTAACTTTTAAAATTATAAACGTAAAATCATAAAAATAGAAGGTAGTAAATAAACACTAGTGATTTAACTTCATCTTATTAAAATAACGTTTGGCTTCCTTGAGTACTTTTGGTGCTAAAATTAGGGTTGCCAACATTGTTGGTATTGCCATTAGGGCAAAGAAACCGTCGATTAAGTTTATAATTAATCCTAACGAGGTCGTTGCTCCTACTATAATACTCAGAATATAAATATAATTATAATACTTCTTATTATGGGCGCCAAATAGAAAAGACATACATTTTGTACCGTAATACGAATATGAAAATAAAGACGACACGCTAAATACCGCAATACAAAGTAGTAATAAATAATTACCAAACGTTGGTATGGCAGAATCGAAAGCCGAAGCGGTTAAAGAAACCCCATTAGCATCGGTGGTTTGCCAAACGCCCGTAACTAAAATTGCCATTGCCGTTAAAGTACAGACAATAAGTGTATCGATCGCTGGTCCTAACATTGCGACTAACCCTTCCCGAATAGGCTCGGAAGTTTTTGCAGCGCCGTGTGCCATTGGTGCCATACCTATTCCAGCTTCATTACTAAAAGCGCCACGACGAACCCCTAACAAGATTAATCCTCCCGTTAATCCGCCTAAAAACCGATCGCCTTTAAAATAATCGGCAGCAAAAGCATCTGTGAAAATGAGTTTGAAATAGCCAGGAACCACCTCACTATTTAGCACTAAAATATAAAGGATTAACACGAAATACAAAATCACCATAGCCGGAACTAACGTCGAAGCGACCTTACTAATTCTACTAATACCACCTAATATAACGATGCTAGTAATAAGGACTAAAGCACCCGCTATCATTAAATTAGTGTAAGTCGATACTTCCACCCCATTAGGCACCAATAAAATACCATTAATGGCTTGGGTTAATTGGTTCACATTAAAAACGGGTAAGGCACCAACCATCGCACATAAACTAAAAAAGACAGCTAAAGGTTTCCACCGTTTGCCTAAACCTTCAGTAATAAAATACATCGGGCCACCTTGAATATCGCCATTACTATCTTTTCCGCGATACATAACTGCTAAACTCGAAGTAAAGAATTTTGTCGACATACCGATAACGGCACTAATCCACATCCAGAATACAGCACCGGGACCACCAATAGAAATGGCAACGGCTACCCCTGCGATATTCCCCATACCAATGGTAGACGATAACGCAGTGGTTAAGGCCTGAAAATGAGTAATATCTCCCGGGTCGTTGGCATTATCATATTTCCCTAATACTACTTGAATGGCGTGTCCTAAATATCGGAATGGTAAAAACCGAGATAATATGAGCAGATACAATCCGCCACCAATCAACAAAATTAATAAGGGTAAACCCCAAACAAATGACGCAAAGCGCTCTATAATCTCATTAACTAATTGCATATATTGTCTAAGTAAAGTAAGTTTGCATAAATGTATTAAAACTGATTTACTTTTATAACGAAAACTAAATTTTAACACGTTACTAGTAGTCTTAAAATAGGGATTTATAGTGAAACTAAAACGCAAAAAACAACTCGTTACCTATCTAAATATATTAGATAAACCCATTAGGTTTAATCCGTTTGTATTTAATAGAACCTTTTTATTATGGGCGTTATTAGGTGTAATGGGTGGATTGATTGCCAGTTCTTATTGGCTAATTTTAGACTATTTAACGCATACAATTGCTTTTTTTGAAGGATGGCAAGTGATACCTGCAATGACTATTTGTGGGCTTTTGGCAGGATTAATTATTCATTGGATTGGAGATCCGGGCGAGATTCATTTAATAGTGAATAACATCCGTTTTAATAACGGTAAATTGGACCCGAAAAACAATCCGTCTATGGTATTATCTTCTTTACTATGTGTTGCTTCTGGAGGCAGTTTAGGCCCCGAAGCACCTCTAATACAAGTGACAGGATCTACAGGAACATGGTTAGGGAAATTATTCCGACTTAAAGGTGAAGAACTCCGTTCCTTAAGTATTGCTGGAATGGCTTCTGGCTTCACCGCTCTATTTGGTGCGCCACTGGGTGGGAGTTTATTTTCATTAGAAATATTACATCATAAACACGCTGTTGAATATTACAAAGCCATTATCCCAGCGTTGGTAGCCAGTAGTTTTAGTTATGTGGTATTTGCCATTATTATCGAAATAGGTTTGGGATCCACTTGGACGTTATCTGCTTACGAATACGACGGGGTTTTCGATTTTGCTTACGCCGTTTTATTTGCTCTCGCCGGAACCTTTATGGGCTGGCTATTTATTTACTGTACCAAATTTTTTAAAAAAGTGTTTGAACGCTTTACGATTCCTATTTATGTAAAAACAACTATTGGTGGTGTTATTCTGGGAGTAATTGCTTACTATTTACCTTTAACACGCTATTTTGGGCACCACGAAATTAACGAGCTTCTTAGTCAGAGTTTACCCCTAACAACCTTAGTGGCTATTTTAGTTTTTAAAATTATAGCGATTGCCGTAACCGTTACATCGGGCTGGCGTGGTGGATTTATTATCCCATTGTTTTTTGTAGGAACGACCTTAGGACTGATTATTCATCAGCTGTTTCCAAACACTAATCTAACTTTAACGATTGTGAGCTGTATGGCCGGTATAAATGCTTGTGTGACGCGTACGCCAATGAGCACCACGATTTTGTTAGCAACCCTAACCGGATTTTCTTATTTTATCCCTATTCTTTTCGCCAGCTTAACAGGCTATTTTCTAGCGCCAAGAATTCCTTTTATCCGATCGCAGTTGGAAGAAGAAAATGAGTAACGAAAGGATTCTTTTAAAAAGTACAAAAAAAGACCCTGCGAAGGCAAGGTCTTTTTTTTTATTAGTTGAAAGTGTTAAAGAGGTATAAATACTCACTACCTTATAACGTTTTTAAAAACGCTTCTACATTGTTTTGAATACGTTCCTGAATATTAGAAACATCTGCTTTTACAAACGGTTCGCCCATTATGTTTTCGTAAAGCTCGATATATCGTTCTGAAACGGTCGTAATATACGCGTCACTCATTTCTGGAACAGATTGTCCTTTTAGACCTTGAAACTCATTAGCGATTAACCATTGGCGTACAAACTCTTTAGACAATTGTTTTTGGGTTTCTCCTTTATCCTGACGCTCTTGATACCCGTCTGCATAAAAATAACGTGAAGAATCTGGCGTATGGATTTCATCAATTAAAACGATTTTACCACCTTTAGTTTTACCGAATTCGTATTTCGTATCGACTAAAATCAAGCCCCGAGAGGCTGCGATTTCTGTACCACGCTGAAATAATTTACGGGTATAATCTTCTAAGACTAAATAATCCGCTTCGCTAACAATTTCTTTTTTAATGATGTCTTCGCGAGAGATATCCTCATCGTGATCGCCCATTTCTGCTTTGGTAGCTGGTGTAATAATAGGCTCAGGAAACTTATCGTTTTCTTTCATTCCTTCTGGCATAGCAACACCACAAAGTATTCTTTTTCCTGCTTTATATTCGCGAGCTGCGTGACCCGACATATACCCACGAATAACCATTTCGACTTTAAAAGGGTCGCATAAATGCCCAACGGCTACGTTAGGATCGGGAGTCGCAATTAACCAATTTGGCACTAAATCTTCGGTTTGTGCCATAAATTTAGTAGCGATTTGATTAAGGATTTGCCCTTTAAAAGGAATACCTTTTGGCATAACGACATCGAAAGCGCTTAACCTATCGGTAGCGACCATTACTAAAATATCGTTTTCTAAGCTGTAAACGGCTCTTACTTTTCCTTTGTAAACGCTGTGTTGACCAGGGAAATTAAAATTGGAATCTGTAATTGTTTGAGTTGACATTGTTTTTGTTGTGCTGTTGTTGTGTTGTAATAAAAGCGCTAAGGCCTATTCTAATACTAAGGACTTTACCCCTAGCCCTGATTGAGGCTTTGTTGGAGCTCTTTTTTTATTTTTCAAAAATATAAAAAAGCGACTGCCGAAAGCAGGAAATAGCTTCTAATTAAAAAACTAATCTATATTTTCTATTTGCTTGTAAGCACCGATTATTCTCTTGACCAATTTATGACGAATGACGTCTTTTTCGTCTAAGAAAACCATTCCTATTCCTTCTACATCTTTTAATATTAAAAGGGCCTCTTTAAGGCCGGAAACGGTACGTCTTGGTAAATCGATTTGTCCGGGATCGCCAGTGAGCAAAAATTTCGCGTTTTTACCCATACGGGTTAAAAACATTTTCATTTGGTTGTGTGTGGTGTTCTGTCCTTCGTCTAATATTACGAAGGCATTATCTAGCGTACGACCGCGCATAAAGGCTAATGGGGCGATTTGTATGGTACCATTTTCTATATAACTCTCTAGCTTTTCGGCAGGAATCATATCGCGCAGCGCATCGTATAAGGGTTGCATATAGGGATCTAGTTTCTCTTTTAAATCGCCAGGTAAAAAGCCAAGATTTTCGCCCGCTTCTACGGCTGGACGGGTTAAAATAATTCGTTTTACTTCTTTATTTTTTAGTGCTTGAACGGCTAGAGCAACACCGGTATACGTTTTTCCGGTTCCGGCTGGACCTATCGCAAAAACCATATCGTTTTTACGCACGAGCTCCACCAGTTTGCGCTGGTTTGCCGTTTGTGCTTTTATAAGTTTACCGCCAACGCCATGCAGTAGCACTTCGCCACTTTTATCGGATGTTTTATAATCGTCGCTAGTTTCGCTAGTAAGTACTCGCTCTATAACGTTTTCGTCTAGTTTGTTGTATTTGCCGAAATGCTTAATAAGCATGGTAATGCGTTTATCGAATTCTTCTAACAACTCTTGGTCGCCATAAGCCCTAATTTTATTACCTCGAGCGACTATCTTAAGTTTAGGAAAGTACTTTTTTAAGAGTTCTATATTGGCGTTACTATCTCCAAAAAAATCTCTTGGCGTAACTTCTTCAAGTTCTATAATAATTTCATTCAAAAGCGAGACGATTTAATTAAATTAATCTGTTAAGTTTTATTAGTTTTGTTTCCGAAAACTAGCTTAACAAACTTACACAATTTTGTGTTTAATAATAAAAAAAATATCAACAATTAATCCATGGCAATTATTACTTTAACAACAGACTTTGGAGAGAAAGATCACTCTTCTGGCGCGGTAAAGGGAGCTATTTATAGCGAATTACGTGACGTTACGGTTGTTGATATCTCTCATTCTGTGGCACCATTTAGCATTCCGGAAGCCGCTTATATTATTCAAAGTGCGTACAGTAGTTTTCCTAAAGGAACCATACATATTATTGGTATTGATTCTGAGCTTAATATTGAAAATAAGCATATTGCCGTCAAGCTAGACGGCCATTATTTTATTTGTGCTAATAACGGAATTATGAGTATGATTTGTGCCGAAATAGCGCCCGAACAAATTGTAGAAATTAATATTCATGATCGTATAGAATCGAGCTTTCCAGTGTTAGATGTTTTTGTAAAAGTAGCCTGCCATATCGCTCGCGGTGGCACGTTGGACGTGATAGGGAAACGGATAGAACAGATTAAACCCATTACCGAAATTAAGCCACATGTTAACGAAGAGCAATCGCAAATTATTGGAAGTATTATCTATATCGATAATTACGGAAATGTGATTAGTAATATTAAACAATCGTTTTTTGAAGCGATACAAAAAGGGCGCCCGTTTATTATTTCGGCAAGAAACCATAAACTGAAAGCAATACATTCTAAATACAGTGATATTATTAATTTTGATACGCCAGAAAGTGAAAGAAATGATGAAGGCCGTGCACTAGTTGTTTTTAACTCGTCCAGCTATTTAGAAATTGCCATTTATAAAAGTAACACCGTAACCGTAGGTGGCGCAAGTACCTTAATGGGCTTAAAATTAAGAGACACCGTAACTGTAAATTTTATTGAATAACAAATGATAACAACCGACTTAGTACGCATTGTAAAATTAACGTTCGCCGAAGAAAACATTCCTTTATTTTTATCTAATTTCGAACTTGTAAAACAGCGCATTCGCAATTTTGAAGGCTGTAATTTCTTAGAGCTTTACCGCGATAAAAACAATACAAATATCTTTTTTACGTATAGTTATTGGTCTACTGAAGCCGATTTAGAAAATTACCGGCACTCCGCACTTTTTAAAAGTGTTTGGGCAGAAACCAAGCCTTTGTTTTGCGACAAACCAGAAGCTTGGAGCGTAAACAAATTAGCGTCTTTAAAGTAACATTAAAGTCCATAAGTAGGCGTTGCAATAATTAGCAACGCGTTAATAATTTAAACAAACTCACTATGTTTGCCATATTAAAAAAAGAAATACAATCCTTTTTTGCATCGCCAATTGGGTATTTAGTCATTGCTATTTTCTTGTTGTTAAATGGTCTGTTTTTATGGCTTTTTAAAGGCGAGTTTAATATTTTAAAATATGGTTTTGCCGATCTGAATTCGTTTTTTTTATTAGCACCTTGGATTCTTGTATTTCTAATTCCTGCTGTAACGATGCGCAGTTTTAGCGATGAGAAAAAACAAGGAACTTTAGAGCTTTTACTCACCAAACCCATTAGTCATTTACACATTGTACTCGGTAAATACTTTGGTGCAATCGTACTTATTCTATTAGCATTACTACCAACACTACTCTACGTCGTTACCATTTATCAATTAGGTAACCCTATTGGAAATTTAGATATAGGAAGCACTTTAGGCTCATATTTCGGGTTGTTATTTTTAATCGCGGCGTACACCGCAATCGGTGTTTTTGCTTCGACATTAAGCGATAACCAGATCGTCGCTTTTATTAGCGCTGTTTTTTTATGCTTCTTTTTTTATGTGGGTTTTGAGGGTATTGCCGAGGTTACTTCGAGTCGTTTTATAGAACAGTTGGGAATGAGTTCGCATTATAAAAGTATGAGCCGTGGCGTTTTAGACACCCGCGATATCATCTACTTTTTAAGTGTGACAGCGCTATTTTTATTCTTTACCGTAAAACGGGTGAATAGTGAAGCTTCGAAAGCTATACAATGGGCGATAATCGCTATAGTACCTGTTGCGCTAGTGGCTCTTAACTTTTTAAGTAGTTCTGTGTATAGTCGTTTTGATTTAACTTCAGATAACCGTTACACGCTTAGCGATGCGACCTTAAATAGTGTAAAAGAAATTGATTCTCCTATTGTTATCGATGTGTTTTTAGAAGGGGAAGGATTTCCTTCGGAATTTAGACGCTTACAGTCAGAAACACGACAGATGCTAGAAGAGTTCTCGGCTTACAATAACAATATTTCATATAATTTTTTAAATCCGATTGAAGATGAGGCGACACGCGAGCGTAACATCGAACAATTAAATGCGCGTGGGTTAACGCCCATGCAAGTAAATGTACAAGAAAATGGAAAGCAATCGCAGGCCATTATTTTCCCTTGGGCACTAGCGAGCTATAATGGTGAGACCGTAAAAATAGCATTGGTAAAATATAAAGTCAACGCCGACCAACAAGAACTGGTAACCAATTCTGTACAGCATTTAGAGTATGCTATTGCCGATGGATTAGGGAAACTAATCACTCCTAAAAAACGTAAAATCGCGGTTTTAAAAGGAAATGGAGAAATGCCAAACCAATACATTGCCGACTTTGTAACCACCTTACGCGACTATTATTTCATCGCACCCTTTACATTGGATAGCGTCGCTGTGAGTCCGCAAAAAACAGCATCAGCCTTAAATGATTACGATTTAATTATTGCGGCAAAACCTACTGAAGCGTTTACCGAGCACGAAAAATTTGTACTAGATCAATACACCATGCATGGCGGCAAAAGTTTATGGCTAATTGATGCCATTACTATGGAAAAGGATAGTTTATTCAATCTTGAAGGTAAAAATGTGGCTATTCCTCGCGACTTGAATTTAACCGATTTCTTTTTTAAATATGGTGTACGTGTCAATCCGTTATTAACCAGTGTAAAAAGCCAGAATATTGGTCGTATTGCTTTAGAAAGTGGTGAAAGTGAACGCTCAAAAATTCAATTATTCAATTGGCCGTATTCCCCCTTGGGAATGAGCGACACCAATCATCCTATTTCTAATAATATAAATTTGGTAAAGTTCGACTTCGCCAATCAAATAGACACCTTAAAAAATAACATCTCTAAAACGATTCTATTAAAGTCTGACGCTCCTGCACGGTTAGAAGGTACGCCATTGGAAATAAGTTTAGCATTTGCTTTACAAGAACCCGATTCGAAACTCTTCAATAAAAAAGCTCAAAATTTGGCGGTGCTTCTAGAAGGCGAATTTACTTCGGCCTATAAAAACCGTGTAAAACCCCTTAGGCTTTCCGAAGAGAAAAACACGAGTGTGCCCACCAAAATGATTGTTATTGCCGATGGCGATGTGATTAAGAATGACATTGACAGAAGTGGGCCGTTGAGTTTAGGTTTCGACAAATGGACCAAGGAAACCTATGGTAATAAGGAATTTCTATTAAATGCCGTAAATTACCTATTAGACGACGACGGACTTATAAACATTCGTTCTAAAGAAGTGAAAATTGCCTTTTTAGATCAGCAAAAAATTGCCGACGAAAAAACGAAATGGCAAGTCATAAATATTCTTCTACCATTAGTATTCCTAGGTGTTTTCGGTGTTTTATTCTATTATTATAGACGGAACAAATATGCGAAAACGGCTTAGAAACTAGTGCTTAATAATACGTTTTTAACATTTGTAAGTGTTAATAAGTTTGTTTCAGTATTAGGATGTTAAATAATATATTTGTAATAGTAATTTATCTTTAGTAAACGACCACTTACAAATGGAATGGTAGTTCTCTAAAGATTATATTTCTGGAATGTATCTTATAAAAAAAGAGCAGCACATTTACCCTTTAAAAATAAAGCAATCACATGAAATTTATAGTATCAAGTACCTATTTACTAAAACAACTCCAAGTTTTAGGTGGTGTTATTAACAGTTCGAATACCTTACCTATATTAGACAACTTTTTATTTGACATCGACCACTCAAAATTAACGGTGTCGTCTAGTGATTTAGAAACGACAATGTCTTCTGTTTTAGATATAGAAAGTGACAGTGAGGGTAGCGTTGCTATTCCTGCGCGTTTACTTTTAGACACTTTAAAAACATTTCCAGAACAACCCTTAACGTTTGTTATTGAAGACAACAACACCGTTGAAATTAGTTCTAATCACGGTAAATATGCTTTAGCTTACGCCGATGGCGCGGAGTTTCCGAAAGCTATTACTTTAGAGGAGCCGAGTTCAACTACCATTGCCGGTGATATTTTAGCGACTGCCATTAGCAAAACTATTTTTGCTGCGGGTAACGACGATTTAAGACCAGTAATGAGTGGTGTATTCTTTCAGTTTTCTACAGATAACTTAACATTTGTAGCCACCGATGCCCATAAATTAGTAAAATATACACGTCAAGATGTTAGCGCATCGCAACAGGCAGAATTTATTATGCCGAAAAAACCGTTAACTTTATTAAAAGGAATTTTAGCGGCTAGCGATGAAAATGTAACTATCGAGTACAACGAATCTAATGCAAAATTCACTTTTGAAAATACGGTATTAGTTTGTCGTTTAATTGATGGAAAATATCCAAATTACGAAGCGGTAATACCAAAAGAAAACCCGAATAAACTTAGTATCGACCGTTCTCAATTTTTAAGTTCGGTAAAACGTGTAAGTATATTTTCGAATAAAACAACACACCAAATTCGTTTAAAAATTGCTGGAGCCGAATTAAATATCTCTGCGGAAGATATTGATTATAGTAATAAAGCCGAAGAGCGTTTAACTTGCGACTACCAAGGTGATGATATGCAAATCGGGTTTAACTCTCGTTTCTTAACAGAAATGTTAAACAACTTAAACTCAGACCAAGTACAATTAGAAATGAGTATGCCTAATAGAGCGGGAATTTTAACTCCCATTGATGGTTTAGACGAAGGCGAACACGTAACTATGCTTGTTATGCCCGTGATGCTTAATAGCTAATTGTTCTCTCTTAAAGATAACAGTTTATACTTTACACTAAAGCTGTACACATAAAACGCTCACTTTAAAAAGTTAGCGTTTTTTTTTGTTTTTTGTAGTGTTTCTATGTTGTTCACTATACAGCATAGTAAAAAAGAGAATGGTAAATGTTGAGTCTATTGGCGAACCCCGTTTTAGTGCTTCTTTTTTCCGTCCCTTCGCGTCGTTTTCGCGATAGGATAAAAAGGTGTCGCGGAGTTTTGTAAATAAAGTTTAGACTTTAATATACACGTAATACTGTTCTCGATACAAAATTGTGAAAACAGTTTCACTGGAAATGAAGAGTGTTTGTTTTACTAATGGATAAGACGTTAAAAGACCATTACAACCCTATTATGACTCCTACTTCTGTTTTGTTAAACTAAAAAACAACTCTTTCCCTGCGCGACTTTCAATAGAATTATAACACGGCTCCATTACAGTCACTTTAAAATACGGCTCGAAATACGTAAGGTATTCTAAGGTTTCTCCACCAAACGGCGGCTGTGTTGACGCTAAGGGGAAATTAAATAGCAGCCCTGTTACCATACCATTTACTGTGAGTAATTCGTGAATTTTTTGGGCATAATCTGGTCGTAATTTAGGATCTAACGCACAGAAAAAAGTTTGCTCAATTATGAGATCAAACGTGAGTTCTACTTCAAAAAAATTTTGATACAAAAGGTGTTCTTCCGGGAAACTTGGTACGCGGGTTTTAAAATTCAACAGCGCACGTTCCGAAACATCGACAACAAACACATTTTTAAACCCGAGATGGTGTAGATATTCAGCTTCGTAAGCGTTACCGCCACCAGGAATTAAAATTGTTATTGCTTTGTCGCTTTCTGGCAACCCATCGAAATAGGCCTTTAAAGGCGGTGATACTTGACCCAAATCCCAACCAATCTCTTCTGCTTTATAACGGTCGTTCCAATAGCTTTTTGACCATTCCATTAGGCTGACTGTATCATTTGTATAAGCTCTTTTTTTTGAATTAGCCCGGACTGTTTCCAGACCTGTTTTCCGTTCTTAAAAAGAATAAAAGTGGGTACACCGCGCACCTGAAATTTTGAAGCTAAGGCTTTATTTTTATCCACATCAATTTTTAAAATTGATACGTTATCACCCAATGTATCTTTAACCGCTTTTAAAATGGGCGACATCGTTTGACACGGGCCACACCACGTTGCAAAAAAGTCTACTAATACGGGTGTGTCTTTATTTATAATTTCTGAAAATGATGTCATAATACTTTTTTTTAACGGGTTAAACTCAAACTAAAGATAGTGCGTTCGCGAACAAACACAAAGTAAGACAGTAAGTTTACACTAAATTTATAACGGAACACTTAAAATTTTAATCACGCTTGATAGTCTATCACTAAAATGTTCTCTATTATTATATTGCGCTTCTAAATTCATTAAAACTAGAGAATCGTTAACCAATTCTAAATCTAATTAATGCGGTAATTTATTACGAATAGCACCATAAGCAAAGGTCCCTAACAACGCTCCAAAAATCAATACTAAAACACTTACAAAACCTGTTCCTATAAGCACGAACATAGGGCCGGGACAAGCGCCGGCTAATGCCCATCCTAATCCGAAAATAATACCACCTATTAAATAACGCGCTATACTCCTCTCTTTGGGTACTATTGTAATAGTTTCGCCAGAAAAATCTAAGGCCTTTTTGTATTTTAAATACTGTACCGCGATAATTCCTAAGACTACTGCAGAGCCTATTACGCCGTACATATGAAAACTTTTAAATTGGAACATTTCGTAAATACGAAACCAAGACGCAACTTCAGATTTGATAAAAAGAACGCCAAGCAAAAACCCTACTGCTAAAAATGATAACACTTTTTTCATATTAAAAAATTAAAGGAAATAGTAAATGAACCATTACTAAACCACCAATAAAAAAACCAACTACGGCTATTAAGGAGGGCACTTGCAAATTGCTAAGTCCTGAAATGGCGTGGCCAGAAGTACATCCGCCAGCATAACGGGCCCCAAACCCCACTAAAAACCCTGCAATAAGTAAAATTAAAAAGCCTTTAATCGTTAATAAAGCGTCTAAACTAAATAACTCGGTAGGCAAAAAACTGCTATTGGTACTGTTAATACCTAATTCTTGAAGTTGTATAACAATATCTTCGTTTATTTGCGGCGCATTTGGGCTTAACTGAAGCGCTACAAAACCACCGGCAATAACACCAACCACAACCCAGAGATTCCATTGGTCCTTTTTCCAATCGAATCTAAAAAACTCGACCAGCCTTCCTGCACCGCCAATAGAACATAACGTTCTTAAGTTGGAAGACATACCAAATTTCTTACCCATTAAAATAAGTAAGACCATAGCACCTGCAATTAAAGGCCCTGATACATACCAAGGCCATGCGCTGTATAAATACTCCATTTATCTAAGAAATTGTATAATTATTTTAAAGTTGAGGGGCAAACGAAATCTGTTATAGGAATACCGGCTTCTTTGATGGCACCCATACCGCCTGCAACCTCTATTAGATTATGTATACCTCTACTTTTTAAAATTGAAGACGCAATCACCGAGCGATATCCTCCTGCACAATGCACATAAAACGGTTCCTTTTCAGGTAATTCGCTTAAATGCTCGTTTAAAAAATCTAAAGGAGTTGATTTCGCTATATCAATATGTCCAGCTTCAAATTCGCCTTCTTTTCTAACGTCGAATACAGGAATGTCTTGAGATTCTAAACGTGATTTGAATTCGATGGCCGAAATAGATTCCATAGAATCCATGGCTTTACCTGATGCTTTCCACGCTGCTATTCCACCGTCTAAGTACCCAATAGTATTATCGAAACCTACACGAGATAAACGCGTAATGGCTTCCTTTTCTTGACCGTTATCAACCACCAATAATAAGGGTTGTTTTACGTCTTGAATTAGAGCTCCAACCCACGGCGCAAAACCTCCTTTTAAGCCGATAAATATAGATCTCGGGATATGACCTATTATAAAATCGGACTGATGACGTACGTCTAAAACTAAAGCTTCAGATGTATTTGCTGCTTCTTCGAAAGCATCAGGGGTAAGTGCATTTGTTCCTTTTTCTATAATTTTATCAATATGCTCGTAGCCTTCTTTATTAAGCTTAACGTTTAAGGGGAAATACGATGGTGGAGGCAATAAGCCATCAATTACTTCAGCAATAAATTCGTCTCTGGTCATATCGGCACGTAACGCGTAATTCATTTGCTTTTGGTTACCCAAAGTATCGACGGTTTCCTTCATCATATTTTTACCACAAGCAGAACCTGCACCGTGGCCGGGGTATACCGTAACATCATCGGCTAAGGGCATAATTTTTTCACGTAAACTATCGAAAGATAATCCTGCTAAATCTTCCATTGTCATACTAGCCGCTTTTTGCGCTAAGTCTGGTCGTCCAACATCACCCAAAAATAAGGTATCCCCACTAAAAATAGCGTGGTCTTTTCCGTTTTCGTCTTTTACTAAATACGTTGTACTCTCCATAGTATGACCCGGAGTATGTAACGCTGTAATAGTAATATTACCCAACTTAAAAACTTGTCCGTCTGTTGCTATTATAGCCTCAAACTTTGGGTCCGCCGTTGGCCCATATACAATTGGAGCGCCTGTTTTTTCCGAAAGCGTTAAATGCCCGCTAACAAAATCGGCATGGAAATGTGTTTCAAAAATATATTTTATAGCGGCATTATTTTTCTTTGCAATCTCTATGTAATTATCGACCTCACGTAATGGATCTATAATAGCGACTTCTCCTTTACTTTCAATATAATATGCGCCTTGTGATAGGCATCCTGTATAAATTTGTTCTATTTTCATTTTATTTTATTTTTAGCTATTACAAAAATAGCATTTACAATTAATTTAAAAGGGGACTTATGTTGCACTAGAATACGAGTTCTTTAACTAAAATAAAGATCGCCATTACTAAAACGAACCACCCAAAGCCTTTTTTTAACTTAGCACCTTCCACCTTATTAGCCAGTGAGGTTCCTATTAAAATACCAACCACCGCTATTGCTGTAAAACTAAGTAAAAACAGCCAATCAATATTTAAATGTCCAAAATCGCCAGTAAACCCTATTAAAGAGTTAATGGAAATGATAAATAATGAAGTGCCTACGGCTTGCTTCATTGTTAGATTTCCTAAAAGTATTAGTGCAGGTACGATAACAAAACCTCCGCCCGCCCCAATTAACCCCGTAAAGAAACCAATTACGGCGGCTTGAAACACAATTTTAGGAATATTATAAGACGCACTATTATTGTTTACTACAATCTCTGTACTCCTTTTCAGCATTACTGTAGCGGAATACAACATAACAACGGCAAATAATAGCATTATAGCTGAGCCTTTAGTGACGTTGAAAGTACCAATTGAAAACAACTGATCTGGCACTTCTGGTAAAAAATAACGACGTGTTAAATAAATGACTATAAACGCTGGAATAGCGAATAGAAAAGCCATTTTAAAATTGATATTATTTTTTTTGTAATTTTTAAAGGCACCAAAACTAGAAGAAACACCGACCATAAATAAAGAATAAGACGTCGCAATTATAGGATTGAATGCAAAAAGGTACACAAAAATAGGCACGCTCAAAATAGAACCACCACCACCAATGAGCCCCATAACCAAACCAATAATTAAAGCTCCAAAATAGCCTAGAATGTGTAAGAAATCCATAGTTTTGAGTATTGGTGCAAATATACTTTAGATAATAAGATTTTTAAGTGATAAATGTTACAAGTCTAAGATTTTAATTTGATTTCTGTTTAACTCAATTTTTTTGTCATTTTCTAACGTTTTTAATAACCTAGAAATAACCACACGCGACGTATGCATATCTTGAGCAATAATTTGGTGTGTAACGTGTATAGTGTCATTATGATTAATCATGGCCTTATCGCGTAAATATTTTAATAACCGTTCGTCGAGTTTTAAAAAAGCAACGGCATCCAAAGCCTCTAAAAGCTCCGTTAATCTTTCGTGATAGCTCTGTAAAATAAAGTTTTGCCAAGAAGTATAGCGCGACATCCACAAACTCATATACGCCACTGGAATCATTAACAAAGTGGTATCTGTTTCGGCAATAGCACGAATTTCGCTCTTTTTAACGCCTAAGCAACACGTCAGTGTCATCGCACAGGTATCGCCCTGCTCTATAAAATAAAGCAGTAAATCGTCACCGTTAGTATCTTCTCTAAAAATTTTTATTGCTCCAGCTAATACCAACGGAATCATCGTTACTGTTTCGCCGATATCCATAAGAATCTCGTCGGCACGGACCGTTTTTAACACACCTACCGCTGTAATTTCGTTGAGTAGCTCATCTTCAAAAAGATAGCCGTAATGGTGTTTTAAATCGTCTAACATTAATTTTTACGTTTTTTAGCGGGTTGCTGTTGAAAGCATAAAACTAACATTTTAAACAACTCTGGATGCTTTTTTTTAAAAAGTTGTGGTCTCTCGAAAAAATATTCTGAAACGACGGCGAAAAATTCAGCTTCATTAAAACTAGCATATTTTCTTATATCTGAAGTATCATTATTAATGGCTTGCATTTCATGATGCATTAATTCTAACCACGGTTTTATATAATCGCGTCCTAATAATTGCTCAGGAATACCATCTGTTATGCCATCCATTTTATCTATTAAATGCACAAACTCGTGCACTGGCGTGTTTAATTTATCGGTGTCGTTTTTAAAAGCTTGACGTAACGCACGACGCGACAATAACATTTGGTTTTCGAAACGCCCGTTACCGACCATCCCTAAAATGCGTCTGTCTTTATTTTGGTCTGCGAATTGCAAATCACTATTAAAAGTATCGGGATACAAAATAATACCACTTAAATTATTATAATACCATTCCTTAAAGCCAAACACCGGAATTACGGCACTTGCAGCTATTAGAATACGATCTAAATCTTCTAGTTCTAACTTTACACCTTCAATAGTAACTTCGCTTAAAAAAGCCATCATTCGTTTTCTAAAGCGCTGTTTTTCGGAAGATGACAAGGTGTTATAATACGCGACTTCAGCCTCTAAAACAGGACCCCAATGTTTAGGAAAAGGAGCGACATCTTTGCGTTTCAATTTAGAAAAGGCAAAAATACCAAAACCAACTAAAATAATAAAAAGTATAATGTAAATCATAAAAATATAGAGCTAAAACTGAAATTTAAATAATATATTCAAGTTATAAATATTCTTTATAATAAGATTAACAAGAGCAGTAAAATAGTAGTTATATTAGCGCTTTTAAAATTCTTTATAATATGATTAAAGCAGTTCTTTTTGATATGGATGGTGTTATTGTAGACACAGAACCGTTACATACTAAAGCATATTATATGATGTTTGAACACTATAATATGGAGGTGTCGCGGAAATTATACGAATCGTTTACTGGGCAATCGACTTTAAATGTCTGTAAAGCACTGTGCGATACGTTTGGTTTAGACTGCAACCCCGAAGATTTAGTACAACACAAAAGAGCAAGCTTTACGTCCCTTTTTCATAACGATCCTAGTTTACAATTATTACCAGGTATTTTAGACCTTATTAAAGACTATCACAACAATGGTTTAACTTTAATTTTGGCTTCATCGGCCTCTATGTTTACTATTAATAATGTCTTTACACGTTTTGAATTAGACTATTATTTTAAAGCGAAATTAAGTGGTGCCGACTTAAAAGCGTCTAAACCACATCCTGAAATTTTTGAAAAAGCGGCAGATACTGCAGGGATAAACAAAAATGAATGCTTTGTTATTGAGGATTCTACTAACGGTATAAAAGCAGCAAAATCGGCAGGAATTTACTGCGTGGGCTACGATAGTTTAAATTCTAAAAATCAAGATTATTCGCAAGCAGACCGCGTTATTAATCATTTTAATGAAATTAATTTCAATATCGTAAAAAACACAATGGTGTTCTAAAACAGTTTCATCATAAAGATATAACACTTTATGGGATTTGGTTTACTACCCCATTCTATAAATAAAATGAGCGCATAAAAAATAAAATAAAATATTGAATTTCAGCATACTAAATCCTATTTAGTATATATTTATCTGCGAATAGAAAAACAAAAATAAATGACAGTCGCTAAATTTCCAGACAATGAGGATCACCGTCAGAAGGCTGTTGATACCTATAAATTACTAAACACGCTTCCTGAAGAAACTTATGACAACATCACTTCTATAACGTCGTATATTTTAGATGCTCCTATTAGTTTAATTACGTTACTCGATTATGATCGTAATTTTTTCAAATCTCATAAGGGAACCGAATTAAACGAATGGCCAAGAAAAATATCCTTTTGCGCACACGCTATACTTTCAGAGTCTGATATAACAATTGTTGAAGACGCGAGAGAAGACGAACGATTTGCAGACAACCCCTTTGTTACAGAGCACGATGCCGTTTTTTATGCAGGCGTACCATTGGTTAATCCTCAAGGCTATAAGTTAGGAACCCTCTGTGTGTTCGACCACATACCAAGGCAACTCGATGACGCGCAAATAAAGGCATTAAAAACATTGGCAAAGCAAGTTGTTATTCTTTTTGAAAAACATTTGCAAAATATGCAGTTATTACAATTGCAAGATAAATTAGAAAAACGAAATACTGATTTAAAAAAGTATACAGATATTGTGTCTCACGACTTAAAATCGCCGCTAGCAAATATTATTTCTTTAACCGATTTATTAGCTGAAGAAAACAGAGGAATACTAAATAAATCGTCCTTAGAATATATTGATTACCTAAAAACTTCTAGCTACGCATTAAAAGATTATATAGATGGGTTGTACACCTTTTACGAAAATGATGAACTGCTGAATCGAAAAAAGGAAGTTATTTTATTTAGTGATTTAATTAATATTATCAAGAAAATATCTGATAATAAAAAGGACAATATTACCTATAATTACGACACAGAAACCGAATATATTACTGCTAATAAATCAATTTTACTTCAAGTTTTAGTGAATTTAGTTACCAATGCTATTAAGTATAACGAAAAACCAGAAGTGAAAATCGAAATATTTTGTAAAGACACTAAGGATTATTACCATTTTATCGTTAAGGACAATGGCAACGGCATCCCTGCAAAATTTATTCCTACAATTTTTGATCTTTTTGAAGTCGTTGGAGAAAAAGACAGGTACGGCAACATCGGATCAGGGATTGGTTTAGCCGCAGTAAAAAAACTCATCAATAATCAAGACGGAGAAATAAGTTTTGAATCTGAAGAAGGCATCAGTACGTCATTTAATTTTACAATCGCAAAAAACTAATATCCATCGCAGAAAGACATTATTAGTAAGTAACAGTATAAGAATCTAAATCATTTATGCCAATAAATAGTGAGCTGACGCCTACCACTTCTGTCTATTATAATATATAGTTATTTAAATAGGTCAACCCTTTGTTTACGATAAAGCCCCACGCAAAGCAACGCTAAAGAAACAAATGTATGGACATAGCGACCAAGAGACGCTGTAAATCCTTTTAAATTAGCGCATACAAATCGTCTATAGCGCCCCCAATACCGAGTAACGCCACAACTACTTTTGTTTTTTTAAGATTTTAAAATGATGGTAAACAAACGGCGCTAATGCTTAATAAAACCCGCTATTATTATACCCGTTGGTACGCTATTTTATATACTGTTTTAGTATCTTTTTAAGGAGGGTAATATCTTTATCCTTATTACGACTTAAGTTCTTTTTAGCATCACATTCAAATAAAGCATAATCGATTTCAATTAAATTGATATTCTTTTTTTGCAACACATCTCGTCGTCTTTTGTTGTACTTTTCTATTTGTTCACTTCGAGTAATACCACTAACGGTCATAACCTCTAGTTTGTCCAAATGCTGTTCTGTTTTATTTTTCTTTTCTACAAATTCAATTACTAAATTAGCCGATTCATAAAAACCTGCTAAAGGTAATTTTGTTCTTGTTTTTCCTTTTTTATGCATATCACCTAACAAAAAAGTAAAAGTATGCTTACGTGATGCTTTTTCTTTTAGCAATTCGTCGCAAAGATCTAAGATGTAGAATTCATCGCTATTTTCTCTATTTGCTTTCGTTTTTTCTTTTTTTGAGACTGCGTTTATAGCTTCATTTGGTGAGAACGTAGCACCTTTTCTAACCAAATACCAATACACAGCGGTTTCTGTACGCTCGGTATGTACAGAAGGTATGGTATCTAAAGCATTCTCTTTATCTAAAGCGCGTAAGACTTTTCTTAATGGTAATCCTTTTTTTTGATCTTTTGTAAAAACGCCTGCTGCTATTAAATCGAGCATAATGTCTTTTGCAGGAATCCAGTTCTTATTAGTATGCGTATTAAAGTAATTTTCTATTACCTTATTTATTTCAGCGACTTTACCTTCGCTATTACGAGTATTCTCCATGATTATAACTTTTTATATGATTTGTATTGACTACAAATAAAAGACCGCAAGATAAGTTAATATTATTATGAAATAATTATACGACTTGTTTAATTGATTATTAAATACGACTTGTTATTACTTTCCAATACAGAAATTAGAAATCCTTATTATATAGGGCTTAAGCAGAAATGAGGTACAATTGGTCTCGGAAAGTAGTACAGAAATTAGAAGTGCCTTTATTTAGCTAAAATAATGATTTTCTTGTTTAGGAGCTAAATATCTTAAAAGTTTAGGTTTAATTTATACGCCGTACTCCTTCCCTCGCCAAAAGATTCAAAGATGTTTATCTCCTTTAATTTCTGCATATCTCGTGTGGCAGTAGGTTTTGATGTTTGAGTAATTCGCATATATTTTTTTGCAGTCATACCACCCTCAAAACCTTTTTCACCTTCTTGAAGCATCCGTTTTATTACTTTTATTTGTCGGCTATTTAACTGATCTCTATACGTGTCGAATAGCTTAGTTTTTTGCAATGTGAAATTAATTAGTGCTTCAGACTGCTGTTGCGCAGTAATAATGATTCCGATAAAATAGATTAGCCACGGTGTTATTTCATTAGACCGCTGACCACTTTTTAATGCTTCATAATATTGATTCCTATTAATTTCTATAGCAGAGGAAAGACTTATTAATAATGGAAAATCTAAGGTTTGTAATAATGCTTTTTCAGCAATTGCTCTTCCTATCCTTCCATTACCATCTTCAAATGGGTGTATGGTTTCAAAATACAAGTGCGCAATAGCTGAACGAATTGGAGCGTGCTTAATTTCTTTAGATCCGTTTGGAGCTGTGTTATTAAACCACTCTACAAAAGCTATCATTTCTTTAGGAACTTGTTTTGAAGCTGGAGCTTCAAAATGTACTTTTTCCTTTCCATAACTTCCAGATACCACTTGCATAGGCGCTAAATGAGATCTCCATTCACCCACCGCAATTTTATTTACTCCAGGGAAAATCACCTTATGCCAATCAAGCAGCATCGCTTCTGTTAATGGGGCATTATAAGTCGTATGGATTTGAGATACCAAAGATGCCATTCCTTTTGCCTGAATATCTTTTACAATTTCGGAATTTTTAGTTAACCCTAAATTGTTTTTTATTGAAGACATTACATCCTTTCGACTTAAAAATTCGCCTTCTATTTCTGAAGTTTTAATAGCTTCAGACACTAGAATATCTACGAGTGATTCATTACGATTCTCATTCGATAGCGTTTTTAAAAGTCCTTTTACGACTCCTGTGTTTTCTGTAAAAAGGAACAATAAGTCCTCTACATCTTCTTGCTTAAAGCTGAATTTTCTCCAATCTTTCTGTTGCCAATTATATTCCATGAGCCGATTAGTGGTTTTAATTGGCTCAAATATAATAAAAATAATGAGCCGATTAAGGGTTTTAATCGGCTCATTTGATATTAAATCAAGATTATAACCTATCGTAGTCAGGCGTTTTTAACGGTGCTGTAATTGGTCGTTATGAAAGAGACGAGGTAAAACCATTTATTGAGATGACTACACAGTTAGCCGAAGCTCTGGAAGTATCTTTGGATTATCTTGTAGGTTCTACAGATACACTTTTAGAAAGAAGTATTGTTAATCGTGTTCTTGATATCCAAAAACTAAAAGAGAACGAAAAACAACACGTTTTCGCTCTCCTTGATGCTTTTTTGAAGCAAACTAAATTGCAGTCAATAATGTAAAAATTGGTTTGTGCTAATTACAAGGTATTAAATATTCTTGCATTTTTTTTAAATTATTTTCTGTTGAAAAATATATCCAGCTAGAATAGTCACCAGAAGGTGTCTGTAAAATTTGATTTTTAGATTTGACTTTTATTTTAAATTTGACTTTCTCACTTTTCAATATTGTAAATAAGCTATCGTCAAAAATTCCAGAAACAACTATTTGAGTTTTACTTAAACAAAAAAAACCAACATAATCATAATCCACGTTAATATTATCTTGCATTGTAATATTCAAAATACAACCATCTTCTGCCTGAGTAATACCAATATTCCAAATTAAAGAGCTTTTATAATAATCGCAATTATTTACTTTATTGATTAATTCTTGTAGCTCAAGAACTAGATTTTGTTTTGGTTCAAGCTCTATCATTTCTTTTTCAATCATTGTTTGTGACAACAAAACGGTCACATTTATAAGACTAAACAATAAAAACAAGTATATACTTAAATATTTTTTTAATTTCATAATCACTTAGTTTTTAATAATTACCTCTGGAAGTTGGATTGTTATAAAATCAGTCATAGTTGAATTCTTATTATAGTTAATATAACTACCATTTCCAGATGTGTAAATTTTATAATTTGGCGTTGTTCTTCCTGGATATTTATTATTATACCAGTTTGTTACTGATGTAGCAAAGCCAGTATCACCAGTTCCATCATTTAAACCTGATGGGTATGGTGTATTTCCAGGATGATTATGTATATGCCCTCTTATCGTATAACCATTATGAAACTGCGTATTAATCATCTGTGCCACCCCTTTTTCGGTTGCCTTATCGTGAGAAGTAGTTAAGTAATTTAAACCCTTTTTGCCAGCTTCTCCAAGTTGTGTTTGACTCCATTCTACATCTGTATTGTCAGCTGCAAACTCAAATAAGCTACTTGCTTTGGAATCTCCTCTTACTTTTAATATATCATAAGAAAACCAATTCCCATCTGAATCTTTCCCATTTTGTGAATATTTCTTATTTAAAACCCCTTTGTCAACTTCAATTGATGTATCAGTTTCAGCTCCATTGGAATCTAAGGATATTAATTTATCAGTAGTATCATTTGTAGCTCTTAAAAAAGTAATTTTTCCGTTTTTATCTATACCATAATCATCCAATGGCATTTCAGGTGCCATCCCAGTTGGGTCAGTAAAACGAACAGGATTGTTAAAAGTATAATTGTAAGGCGACCAACTTGGCATACTCTCCGCCAAGGGATCCACACTCAACCACACACTCCATTTTGGATCGTAATATCGTGCACCATAATAATAATTCCCTGTTTCTTCATCTAACTCTTTACCGTTAAATTTAAATGGGCTGTTATAACTATTTTGGTGCTCGTCTACTAAGGTTTCTCCAAATGGCATATACTCTATGTGTTGGCTTACTACTCCGTTTGTGTTTGTAATATACGAAGAACTTCCTAAATGGTCACTATGGTACCAATAGGCATCGTATTTTTCTGGTATGTGAACATAAGGCTTCGCTAAATCCCCCTCTTGCCCTCCTGAATTTGGAGTGTTAAAATTACCGCCTTGTTCTAATTGAGTATATGAATCGTATAATCCTGAATATGCACTTAAAACACTTGCATTAGCACTATCTCTAATTGATTGAAACCAAGAAGAACGCATTATAGGGTATAGGCCTAAATCTTTCATTGTACCTAATGTACTACTTATTCGCTGTGAACCTACATAATAGTGTTTTGTGTAATTACTAACCAAATCGCCTCGATTAGGAACAACCCCGGGTTTACTTAGTGCTTTTGCTGTTACTAATGCACTAGGATACAACATTACCTCGTCGATTTCGTTTTTAGAAACATTGTTCGCATTGCTTCGCACATCTGCGCGGCTAGGAACATAGCGCACTACTCTTTGCCCGCTAGCATCGTAAGTATAAACAGATAATGGATGGGCGCTCTTATCTTCTGGATTTAAATCTACAGCGCGTAGTCTATTCTCTTCATCCCATACATTTTTTCTTAATATGGTTTCTATCTGTTCCACAACACCTTCATAAGCGGGGATTTGCCCCGTGTTTTCTACAACAACCTGTTTTATAAGTTCCTGATTACCGTTTGCATCGTATTCTATAATTTTTTTCTTATAGCTAGGGTCTGTGGCAGGGATTCCGTTTTCCGAAGGGGTTTCAATTATACTTCGTGGAGCATGCGGTTGTACATACCCAAACTCGCCATCTTGTGTCGGTGTTATATTTACACCTGTAGCATATTCTTCATATTCTAAATGATAATTGGTTTTAACCATAGTTTCAGGATTATTAATAGGCTCACCATAACCTGTTACCACTCCTTGAATATGTGTTTGCTTTTTTTGTGTAATATTATGAGCTAAATCGTATTTCATTTCTAGAGTGTACTCTTGGGCTAGAAAAGAAGGTGATAAATCGTTTGGCCCAGTATAACGACCACTTGCTGTTACAAGTCTATTATACTTATCGTACTTATAGGTATGGCTAACAGGACCTCCCAATTGCCCTGGATTTAACGTGCTATTTTCAGTAGAAATTCCAGTAATATTACTAAGTCCATCGTAAGTATATTGGTTGTTTAGTTCCACCCCATTAAATTGATGTTTAAGGTCTTCTAATCTTCTCCTATTATCGTATTCATAAAAAGTCTTAGTGCCATTACCATAGGTAATTTGGGTACGCTCGCCTAAGTCGTTGTACTTAATTTCTGATATAATATGGGAGGACGCATTAGGTACACCAGGAATAGATCGTTCAACATTTTGCAAACTCCCGCCGGAGTTATAGTTATACCTTAGAGTCTCATTGTCGGGATAAGTAATTTGTTTTATGCGGTTATTGCTATCGTACACCCATTGTGTATAAAACCAAAACGTATGCCTTCCTGCTACAGCAACCCCTCTAAGGTGGTTATTTAGATTGCCTAAATTATCATAACCAAAACCTTGTACACCAGACGCGTCCTTTTGCATATATAGCCTACCTACCGTATTTAATGCCTGTGCGTCTTGATCTCCATAAGCTCCATACGTATAGGTTACATTGTTTTCTTCGTTAAAAGGGTAGTTTATAGCAGTAAGCCTATTAAAATTGTATTGATAGGATATAGCTTGCTGCCCCCCATTGGCTAAAATATTAGAGGTTGAGCGTTCTACAAGATTACTTAATACATCATATTTAAAAGTTGTAACCCCTCTATCTGGGTGACGTTCTTCTAAACGTCGTCCAGCTAAATCATATTTATAAAACGTTTCATAACCTTGGTGATTTTTAACTTTTATCTTTTCTCCAACCGTATTAAAGTAAAACTTAGTAGTTAAATCTCCATTTTGCACTGTTTTACGCTGTCTGCCCAGCACGTCGGTATGGTTTTCAAAGGTCTGGGTACTTTGGCCGTTGTAGTTCGTGTTTAATGTTATTAGCATTCCATCTGTAATACTATAATCCATTGTGGAAGTCATTCCTCCTGGTTGAGTTGTGGTTGTAATACGATCTTTAATATCGTAATCCATAGTGATTGGGCCAATAGAATTGTAGAAGTCATCAATGTAATCTTCTGGGTTGTTAGGATATAATGATGATTGTACGGTAGGCAAATAGGCTGCTGTTGTACGACCAAAAGCATCTTTTTGCTCCTTACCACTAATCAGCCATTTTAATTGACCTGCTCCATTATTAGGATTGGTGTATAGTGCTTTTTTAAGCTGAATAGCTTTTCCTAATCCATCTACTAAACTCACTGTTAATAATTCAGTATTAAAAGCTCCTTGCGTATAATTGCGAGTAATCGCATGGTGTTTAGACTCTCCTAAAGGTAAGTCGCTAGGACTAAAACTACCTTGCGCTATAGCGTAACCATTACCATTAAAAGTTGGATTACTAGTCTCGTTTTCGTATTGCATTTTAATAGTCCAACCATTTGGCATTTCATTGGGAGCTGTTACTTCTACAAGTCGCCCTCTATTATCATACCGCGAACGCATTTTTTTAGCATTAGCGTCTGTTATTAAAGTTGGGACACCAAACAAGTAATTATAACTAGATGTAGCTATTTCATTAAACGGGTTTTTAACTTGTATTGGGTAAGTATGTAACGCTGTGTCGTATGTTATATTCGTTTCAAAACCACCTTGTAAAATAGTCTTTTCTACATTACCGTAACTATCATAATTTAAAACAACGGTATTAGTATCATTTATATTAAGCTTAGTTTTAATGGTGTTTAACTTTCCTTTATTATTATATACGGCTTCTCTTTCTCTTAATAACTGGCTAGTAATCTGGTCGTAAACCCTAATACTTTTAACAAGACCTGTGCAGTTATCTAAATTAGTGAATTCACTGTCACTAGCATATTCCAACTCTGTATAATAAGCGGCAGTATTAACACCGTTAGCATATTGATTACCAAGATTTTTATAAATCAATAAATTTCCGATACTATCATATTCACTAAAATGTTGTTCTACACTAAGTCCTATGCCTTCTTCATAAGTTGTAGATACTGTTTTAACAGGCGCCACAAATAAACGCGATTTATCTAAATCTGACACATTTACATTACCTTGTAGATAATTGTTAGCTTCTGAAGCGTTTAAGTTTATAATTGGTTGGTCGGGATCCATTATATTATATAAAGTTGTAGACTCCGTTAAAACTTCTCCATCACCTTTATAAGTAGCTGTGCGTTTTGCTAATCCTTTTAAATAAATGTTTTCGTTATGATATTCTGTCACAGAATAGCGATAAGTAGCATCGTTATTTAATACATCTTTCTGATCTACACGCACCTCACCAAATCCTAAAAACTCACGATCTCTTCGGTCGTATTTAGGGTTTTCATAACTTATACCAGCTTTAGAAATGTTAGGAGCAAAATTAGAATCGGCAATGAAATTATCATCGGTTGCTATTTCCTTAAGCACCCACTTATTATGAGGCATATTATAGGTGTTTCCTTCTCGATTGTAATTAATAGTCCAACTACCACCCAAAGGAGTGTTTACTGTTTTAAGTAAATTGGTTTTTCCTACTTTGTTAAGTTTTGCTATAACATCTCCGTTATCACTTCCCTTTTGAAGTACATCTGGAAGCCCATCACCATTTATATCTTGTACTGTAATTCTTTTCTCATTAACGCCAGCATTTACACCTGCGGTTGGTGTAAATGTAAATTTAATAGTCAAAATCCATAGAGATATAAAAAACCCATAAGTTCCTGTGCCATAAATATTACCTGTAAATGAAGTACTTTTATCTATAGAAGCATTATGAAATGTTTGGATCGCAGTAGATTCAAAACTAGTGCCATTATTAAGATAAAATTTATAATTAGAGCCTGCTTCCTCTACAAGATCTGGAAGCCCATCGGCATTTACATCAATTAATGCTGCATTGAGTTTAGCATTGCTTTCTGCTGCACCAAAACCAGCAGCCCAAGAACTACCACTTATTCCTCCTCCGACACCAATGTTATTCCTTGTACTTACATACAAGTCATTGTAACCAGAACCCCAAACTACTTCGTTTCCAAAACCATATCCTGTGTTAAGTTGTACTCTTATTTCGGTTTTATAAATGGTGATTTTATCTGTGAGACCATCTCCATTTATATCACTCCATTGTTTACTATCATAAGAATTACCATTACTCGTATTAATTCCAGAATTTACATTAGTCTTAGTAGCATTAGTCGTATTCATATTATCTGAAGCTGTTGAATTTGGAGCGGCTCCAGAAACTGTTACTCCAACTGTTTCGTCTTTACTTTTTGCTCCAGACACAAAATTATTAACAATAATTTCGCTAGATAATCCACCTCTCATACTAGTAAATTGTATGTTACCGTTTGTAACTATATCTGGATAACGGTCTCCATTAAGGTCTAAATATTGATTCAATATTTTTGAAGATGCCTCACTTTTTGTCCCCGAAGCTCCTACAGATCCAATACCAACATTACCTGAAGTAGATTTACCTTTCGATATTGAACGCTGTTTTAACCCCGCAAATGCACTGCCATTTATAAGTGTAGCTGGGTCAGTCCATAAATCATAGATATTATGTTCTGCAAAACGTCCTAATAAAGTAGTTAATTGATTACTATTATTAAATCCAAATTTTACTGGTATATCTGCATTGTTTTTAATGGCAATATTTTTATAGCTATTTGTTTCATTATCTTGAGTGTAAAAAGTATAACGTATTGTAGTATCATTTAAATCCATATTACTCGGATCAGCATTATCAATATCGTTTTGTAAATCATCAAGATTTGCATTGTAGTCAAAAACGGACATATCTATAGCTCCATCAAATAAAGTAGAAGGTGTGTTATATATAATATTACCTTCATTATCATACTGGAATTTTAGTCCTCCATTATATAAAAACTGTCCCCAACCACGGTAAGTCCATCCATAGAAAGTAGGTGATTTAGAAAAGAATGGCTTATTTAATATTTTGGTTGTAAATGAGTTATTTGTCACATTTGGATGTAATGATATGCTAATCTCTGCACTATTATTTTGTCCAAATTCTGGATGTTCTAAATAAAAAGAAGCATATAGTTTACCTGATGAATTTTTAAGTTCTTGTACCTTTTCTTTAGTAATATCATATTGAAAGTAAGGTTTATAAAATGAATTACTAGGAACTATTTCTGAACTCGTTGGAGTGCTTGAAACACGGAATTTATAGGTGCAAAAATCTGGCTGTAATGGAGGGTCAAAACAGTCTATTTTATGTAAATAAAATGTACGCTTGTGTAACACTCTTGATATAGAGCTTATTTCTTCTTTCACTACCCAGTTAATTTTAACTGGAAACTGTACATCTTCTATATTGGTTATAAACTGACTATAATCAACGTCAAACATATTATGGTTTATTTGAAGTAAAGGATTATTCTCATCATTTGGAATAGTAGGATCTATGTTTGGATTTGGAAAACTATTACCATAAATTTGATAGTTACTTTGATTCACATTACTATCATATGCAATATAGCTAACTGGCGCATAGTGTTGTCCCGATGAACCACCAGTAATAATTGGTTGCCAATTTATTAGATCCCATTGCACATTAGAATCGCTCTCTACATATAATCGGTATTCATAACTATATAACCCATTATTAACAAACTGATTTGATGTGCTATAAAAATTGGAAGGTAAAGAAGTAAAAGCGGTACTTCCGTTTTGATGATTGTAAGTTTTACTCCATACCCAGGATAACTCTTGATCGACTTCGCCTTCATTTGTGCCACTTGTAATATGTCTTCTTCTAACTTTTTCAATTTTAAACGTTATATTGTCTGAAAACTGATATTGAGTGAAGCTTGGTAAGTTCCAATTAATAGAAATACTATTATCTTCTTTATCTGGAGACCAACTTCCTCCATTATTCATCATATAATCCTCATGAGCTTTAAATACACTATAGTGTTTACTTTGCTCATTAGTTGTATTCGGAATATTAATTAAAGGGGTATAGGTTACGATAGGATTCCAGTCTAATTCACCACCGCATCCATAAACTTCATTATGCATTCTAAAAAATAACAAATCTCCCTTTATAACACTTTGAGAAATATTATATGATTTTGTTTGATTAACATTAGAGAGAAAACTACTTGAAATTTGATTTGTAGTACCAGTATTTTGTCCATTAGAAGCACGTTCTATTGTTAATTTAAATTGATTAGGTTCACTGGAGTTACCACAATTGTTTTTCGCGATTAGTTTAGCTACTCCTTGAATATTAATGGTTCCTGTATAAGGTGCTGTCCAAACTTTTACATGGTCAAACTGAGAATGTTCTTCTCTAAGTTCTTCTTTTGTTTCTAAATCAAGATTATTAATTAAAGCTGTATTTATTGCTCCTGATGTAATTGGATTTTCAGTAGTGTTTACATTAGCATTAAAACTTATGCTTGTAGGTGTAGACCACGGTGACGTTCTGTTAAACCTCACTGAACCTCCTGTTATTATATCCGGAAGACCATCGCCATTAAAATCCGTAAAATAGCCATCTGTTTCAGTACGCGTTTTATTCCAATTTCTTCCAGCACCAACTAGCCCAAAAAGATTTGCATCTATACCCTTAGTATTTGTTTTAGATTTAGTTTCATCTAAATTATTCCAGCCAACAGGAAGTGATGAACCAAAACTTCCTTGACCATTTATAACTCCTAAATTTGGTAAATATTTTAATCCACCTGAATCGGGCTTATATACTTTATCTGGAAGGCCATCTCCATTAATATCTAAAAAACTAATTCTTGTTTTTTCTTTAGCTTGACTATAATTATTAGAACCGCCTAATGTATTTCTTACACTAGTGACTCCTGTTCCCAAGCCGATACCAAACCTTAAGCCATAAGAATCGCCACTAGTTGTTCCTGTTCCTAGAGCAGAACCATTAGGTATTGCAGTACCACCTGGAGCTAAATCTAAAAGAGGTGAGCCTAGGTTATCTGAACTACCATTCCAATTAACAGACCCTGTATTAATAAGCTGACCATTTCCAACCTCATCATAATACTCCATAGTATTTGAGTAAAAATGATTTCCAGCTGCGTCATATTCTGAAATCTTACTTAGCTGCATTTTTTTAAATGCAGATTCTATATAATCAAAACGGTAGCTTCGAATAGGCTTGGATAGACCATCGTAATACTTAATCTTGATTTCTGTAAGCAATTCGTGTTCTGCCATCATAACACCATTTCGTGCACTCAAGGCAACATCTGTACGGTTTATAATAGCACTAGAACCAAGCGTGTAATTTTTTCTTAGGAAATCTATTTGATAATAATTAGGATTAGAACTCCCTTTTAATGTGTATTTAATGGTTTTAGGGTAGAAATACTGGGCAGTAACTCCATTTGTTTCCTGAGTATTTGCCATTCCTTTATCGTATTGATAAATAACATAATTTCCGTAAGGGTCTTGTGTTTTGTATAAAGCCCAATGGGTTATATTTCCTGAACTTAAAGTAGCATCACGAATAACAGTGTTAGTAGTTGTTCCATAAAAACTCTTGTTTCCATACTTGTCCGTAACTTCCCATTTATAATCTTGAGTAGTTGTTCCAAGACGAACAATTTTATAAAAACTCCCTTCTTTTCTTAAGTAAAAAATCTTTGACTCATTTTGATTTCTGAATATATCACTTGGATATCGATGTGGATTTGTGTAATCACCATTAACTTTTTGAACTAATGTTTCTCCATTTAATTGATAAATTTCCGATTCATTCACGGAATCAAAACGTGGCGTTCCCCAACGCGTGTCAAGCGTAATAGACGGTAATTGGAGGTTCCATCCAACACCCATCCAGCCATTACTGGCCTCACTGTTGTAGTTAACGCTTAAACTTGGCATCATACCATTTCTTCCTGTTGGTAATTTTATTGGAAAACTAGTGGACGCTATACCATTAGGATTTGGACTTGGTGGAGAAATACTAACTATTCCAGCGCTAGGATCTGCATATTTCATGTCGCTAATTGTAGTAGGAACAAAACTTGATGTTTCAGCCATTTCTGGTACTTTAATTACACCGTTTATATAATCAGTATCTCCATTATAATTAGAAATAATTGTTTTACTTTCATAATCTAAACTATCGACGGGTAAAGCAATCCATTCTCTTTTTTTCTTATCAAAGGAGAAGGTTCTAACATCCTTACCGCTATAGCCATCAGGAATTTTAGTCTCGTCGTATTTTAAATAAACCTTAAAAGAGCTACTTTCCTTTTTCTTAATTGTTTTTACTCTATAACCTAAAAATTTACCAGAAGTTACATTGCTAACATCACTATTTAAAGGTCTTAGTTCCTCAAATCTAAGCCCCTCAATTCCCAACATATTTTCTGTAAGTTTGGACACTTTGGAAACATCTTCTAATGTTAAAGCATCGAGAGTTAAAGTATTCTGCATAGCATCATTATTAACACTGGTAATTTGGTTCGCAAGTGTATTTGAAAGCACCAAATTAATAGACTCTTGACTATAATCTAATGTAAACTCTTCTTGTAATTGATTGTACTTTCCGTAATTAATTTTTAATGTTTTAAAATTATTAGGTACAGTATCAAAAACATATTCAAAAACACCATTTTTAACAGCAATCATTTTACCTAACACTTCTATTTCATTTATGTTATTAGTAACATACCCAAGTAAATGTAATTTTCCGTTAAAATTAGTAAGTCTCTTTTGAGTTAAAAAAAAGGTTCCAATCCTTTTTTTAACAAATTTTATACTTAAATTTTTTACCTTATATAAATAGTTTTTATCTGCTCTTCTGTTAAAAAATATTTCGTTTTTACCATTCTTTAAATATTGGGCTGGAATGTATTCTTCAACTAGTGTCCAATCTTTATTTAATTTTACAGCCTGCCCTCCATATACTGGACTATTATTTATACTTTTGGTTGTATGCTGAGCCCCCTCTACACCAAATACATTATAGGTTAAAACGACATCATAATTATTTATATTTAAAGTATCAGGTAACGAAATGGTAAAGAAATTATCCTTAGGATTTTCTCGACCATTAGAAGAAATACCAATAATCGCTTGTTCTTCCAAAGCATAAAACACCGTTGTATTATTTTTATTAACTAAAGTCTTTTCTTTAGATTTTGTGCGTTTAGTTTTATAACTGGTTGTATCTATATTGTCACTAGTGGTAAAAGGTTCTTTATAAGTTTTTTCTGATAAACTACTGTTGTAATTATCAGTATAACCATAATTTGATAACTTAATAACTTCTAGTCTGTTAACACTCTGAGATATTTGCTGAATAGGTTGACCAAAAACTATAATATTACTAAGCAGGCTAGTTAATAGAGTTGCAGTAAAATATGATTTTTTAATTGTTTGAAAATGGTTAGTTGGCATAAAATTAAGGCTATTTATTCTATTATTACTTTATCTATTTTCACTCCTAAAGAAGAGCTTGTTCTAATTACGTACATTCCTGCAGATTGTAAATTAAAAGGAAGTGTGTAATTTGAATCTCCAGTGATCTCAAGACTATAAAGTCTTGCTCCCGTTACTGTGAAGATTTCTACAGTACCATCAAACTGTTCAGAACCTATTAATTGATATGAGAAAGTAGTATTTGGTTCTGAGGGATTTGGGTATACTTTAGTCTTTAAGGAAATTAAATCTTTTATTTCATTTAGCGATTGCGGAATATCATAATTATTATTTGGACAATACCCTTTAAAACTAAAAGATTCAGTTAGAAAGCAACCTGAGGCACTATCAAAAACCTCAACTGTTACAATAGGATGAAAGTTTGAAGTATAGGGAACTTGAGTACAATAATTTCCATTATCAGAACTAAATGAAATAATCGGTTGTTCACTAATTAGGATGTCATTAATTGTCCATTTATACTCGACATTTTGGCCAGAAATTAAAAGACTAGCATCTAATGTATAATCTTCCCCTGTACTAATATGAGGATAGTTATACTGATTGTTAGGATAGCCGAAGTCACCTGGATAATATATTGAGGCATTAGTCATATATTCTATTTGGGTAATCAAATCAAGCTCAAAATTCTGAATGAAAAATTCGATACTTTCCATATAATTAGCCCCTTCTGAATCAGTTATCGTAATTGAGTATAACTCATTAGCTAAATCAGATATAAGTATTGAATTATTATGAACATAATTGGTGCTACTTTGGTTTGATTGAATTACAGTCGTGAATGGTGGCACACCACCATTAATGGATATATTAATACCATTATTATACTCATTACCACAACCTTGAATAATTGAGACAGATGCAGTAAAGCCCCTATTTATAACTTCGATTCTATCAGAGACAGAACATGAAAGATCTCCACTATTAACTATTACTTCATAAGTACCCATATCTGTAACAATTATTGAACTTCCAGTTTCATTTAATAAAATGCCATCTAAATACCATGCGTAAGTAGCGTCTGGATCTTCTATACCTTGGCTCGCATCTAGCACAATCTCAGTTTGAGAAGCATTCAAATATTGATCAGGGCCTAGATCTAACGAAAAATCCCATCCCTGGGCAGTGATATCTACTTGTGAGACCACCCCTTGTTCGTCATATACAGTTATATGATATGTAACTCCCACTTCTCCTAGAAAAGTAAAAGAATTTTCAGATGTATCGTACTCATCAGTTCCATCTGGATATTCTACAACAATATGATAATAAGGTTTACCTCCAGTTATATCAAGAACCACTTCTAATTTATCACTTTTACAACCCTTCACTTGTGCTTGAACAATCATCTCTGGTCCAGATCCAAAAGTGAATTGATCGTAAATACTAAAATCTGAATCGAAATATATATCTGTAAAATAAGCGAATCCTTCTTCCAAATTTACGTTCCCTACGTAATACTCTACATTTTGATTATTAAAATCTGACACTTCATCATTACCTATAAATTTATCTTGCATTAACCATAACACATTATCTGGTCGTGATTGCAAATATGCTTTTACCTCACTAGTTAAAAATAATTTGAAGTGAATGGGTGAGGTATCCATATTTTTACCTGTACGCTGAGCTAACCAAACTTTTTCCCAAAATGCAATTCTATTGGAATTCTCTTTGATAAAAAAAGGTTCCCCTTTATTATCGCCAAAAACAAGAAAATGATTATCATCTAAATTTATAGTTGTTTGTTTCTCCATATTGGTTTCTGAAATTTCATCTATAGCAGAAATTAAGTGGTTTTTTAAATGCGTGCTTTCACTTTGTAATTGATTTAATCCAGAGGTAAGATCTTTACCAAAACCAAAAATTCGATTAGCAAATAAGTCATTATTTGACTTATCCCAAAAAATCAAGTTTTTAGAGTTTAAATAAGATGTTTCATTATTCAGGGTTAGACCATATTTAAGAGCCAAATAGCTTTCAACCCTATTACGTTCATTGTCACTTAACTCTCTAGGAAAAGACAAAAATTCAGGAAAACGACCTCGAAAAAAACTATCCTCGTAATTTTCGTCTAGAATTATTACCTTTGGTTTACCAATGAAAAACGATGTTTCTCCTTCTTGTCCATAACTTTTAAATTTTTTATCAATATTGTAGTTGTTGGTATGGTAAAAATTTAAATTTGCATTTTTATCACTAGAATAATTTGCATATAACCTATCCGAAAAAACATTTTCGTTATTTAGGTCTATAAAATTTCTAATTATAGAATCGTTTTGTATAAAGTCTGATCTCCAAAATGTTGCCAAGTGCGAAAACGACAACTCTTGCTCATAAGGCTCTCCTACAAAAAAGGCATTTCTGCCTGTAGAGTTTTCTAAAGGTGCTCTATATTCTAAACAAAGCTTCTCTGAAAAAATAGAAGGATTAAAATTAAATAACCCTTTTTCAAAATGCTCTCCACACCTTTTTATTTTAATATCGGTTTGAGCGGAATTAACAAACTCACTATTGTTAATATCTTCCCAATCTCCCATATACCAAACTTCGGCTCCAGTTACACCTCCTGGGTAATTTTGTGCCTTTATAGAAGTGTGAGAAAAAATAAAACTCATTAAAAACAAAAATGTAATCCTCATAAGTTAGTTTTTATGTTAAAAAAATATTTAATTATTAAAAGATTAAGACAATAAAAATAGAATCTCATTTTAATAAAAAAAAACAACATTATTTAAATAATAAGTGGTTATCAGAATTTAAATAAATGCTATTTATTTTTAACTAACAACAAAAACTCTATTATTTCGTTGAAATGCAGACAATTACATATCGATTTAAATTATTTTAAAGAACACGTCATAAATTAGAGTTATTTTAGGACCTATCTAACTAACTATTTATACACTCTGTAATCCTAAAAATTATAAAGTAGTGACAGCAATTTAAGTATTAGTAAATAATTCAAATTATGTAAGCATTATTTATATCTTTTAGGGGATAATAATTTTAAGTTTTTAACCAATAGCGTCCTAAAGGTTGTAAAAAGCAAGAGGATAAAGTCAAGTATCTCAAATATTTTTGAGTTGTAGAATAAAATCCTTCCTCTTATGGTTAATGCAACTCTATTTTCTCAAATAATTTAAAAACTAGACATTTCTAAACTTAACAAACTAGTTAAAACTTGACAAACTGATAGACACTAAAAGTCTTTAATAGCTTGTCTCACTCGGTCACAATGCTGTTTTATCAATTTTCAAGAAGCCAATCGCTTCGGGATATTATTAAAGATTTACGTTTTACAACAGGGAATCTTAATCATTAAACGATGAGTAAAGCGCCATCAAAATCAACAATAGGCTATCATAATCAAAACAGAAATTAGGAGCTTTTTAAAGACTACTATATATTTTGCTAGAAAGTTTAAGACAGCAGGCTTATATGAAGCGTTCAAAATTTAAGATAAAATCAAAAATATTCCTGCTCGATGCCACAACGTTAAGTCTTTGTCTTAGCCTACTTGATTGGGCAAAATATAAAACCAAGAAAGGAGTAGCAAAAATGCATACTCTGCTTGATTATGACGGGCATTTACCAGCTTATGTAAACATTACAGATGGTAAAACAGCAGATAACAAAGGCGCTTATGACGTACCTCTTTTAAAAGGAAGCGTTATAGTTGCCGTTAGGTTTTATAATGATTTTTCACTCTCAAATGTATGGAACACTAACGGTGTTTATTTTGTAGTACGACATAAGGATAACATAAAATTTGAAACTCTAAAAGAATTAGAACTACCATGGAATATAAATCAGCTCGTCCTAAAAGATGAAATTATTGCGCTTACAGGGAGGAGACTAAACAAAAACACACTAAAAAGCTGCCCAGAGTTGCCCTGTGGGATGATAAAAACTAACAGATCATCCAGGTCATTACAAACCAGATGTCTTGGACAGCAAATACAATAAGCGAACTATTTAAGGCTAGACGGGAGGTTAAATATTTTATTGGTACAAGTCGAAATGTGGTAATGATACAGATATGGACGGCATTGATAACTCTACCTATACCAAAAGCACTGAAAAATCAAGCAAAGCATGCTTGGTATTTATCAAATTTAATAGCCTTGATAAGGCTTAATCTATTTGTCAAAGTAGAGCTCAACATATGGTTAGATAACTCCTTTGCAAAAGAGTAGCCCCGCCAGATCAAAACTTACAAGGAATTCCTTTTTGAATAAATAGAAAAATAAACGATTAAGCCACTAAAATGATTAAATTTAGTGTGCCTAGAATTTATATAAGACAGGATAGTGTCTTAAATAAACCTTCAAGAACTGAGGTTTACTAGATTATGACTATTGTGGAGTGTTAGAAAGAATAGCGTAGTTAAAACCAAATTTGTGTAGTAGACTGTTGGTTTTATTATTTTGCTTTAATTGTGCAAGGACAGGGCGACTTATTTTCTTAAGCTTTGCCCTGTAAATACTACGATATTAAACATTTCGAATAATCTATCGTAAACGCGATGCCCATAGCGCTCTCCTAAACCTCGTAAGGTTTCCTCAACGCTATGAGATGATGATATAAAATTCATAGTTGCATAGGTAATCTGTTTGTTATCGTATCTATTGGATAAAATATTCCCGACTACATCCACTATCCCATAATTACTAGCATTTTTTTCTGATCCAATATCATCTATAAAAAGACGTTTCCTGTTTAAATCTTTAAAAAAGTAATCTTTTTCCATTGCGTTTGAACACTTTTCATAGTCGCTAGTAAGTAATTTTGAACTGTATCCTTTAAACCGCAATGGTGTATAGTGTTTAAACACGGTTTCAAAAGCTTTAAGATAAACAGTTTTGCCAGTTCCTACGCCACCTATTATTAGCAAGCCTTTATTAAAATTTGGTTCATTTAAATGGGTTACCAAGTTTTTGCATTCAAAAAACTTAGGATCGTTTAGAAAATAGTAAAACAAAACTTCTAAATTATTTAAAGTCTGTTCATTTTTAAGAAATTCCTTTCCATTTTTCTGGTAAAAAACTTTTGTGAAAACCTTCCACAGTTCGGCTTTAGTGGGTGCATTGGCATTCTTTTTCGCATTTTCCGCTGTATGATTCTCGGGATTAGACATAGCCTTGTATATCTGCTCGAAATTTTGCGTTTTATTTTGTCTCATCATAATACCTTTATCTATTAGTTTGCAATTCAGACTCCGCTTTAAAATTCGTTTTCGAATGCCTTTCGTTAGCCATCCATTTTTTTACTCGTGCTTCGGTATTCCAAAATTCATAAGACTCAAATCTCATAGCACCTCCTTTATTCTCTTCTGTATAATACTCATAAAACCGTTTTAAATTATTTTCTGGATATTGAGATAGCTGAAATATTTCACGTTTAATTCTCTCTTTATTTTCCTTTTTTACATTCTTTAGTTCTTTAGCATTCTTAGTTGTTGTTACTGGAAGGCTATTGGTTTGTGCCTTGCTCGCTAATGGCTTACTATTTGCTTGCGAGCACTTAGGCTTCTCTCTCCCTAAGCCATCACCGTTGTTGGTTTTTTTAGCGTTATCTGTTTGCGATTCTGATTCAATATTCAAATAGTCATTAAACTCTGGGCTTACTGTAATAACCGTAAACTTTGAATTAGCATTAACCTTAATATATCCGCTGTCTTTTAACTTTCCTAGCGCTGTTCTAGTCTGACTTACTGTTAACCCTGTTTGATTGGATAACTTATCGTTAGAGGTTACAAACTGCCCTTTCTTTATCGTATATCCTTTCCACTTTTTTGTAGTGAAATTGGCTTTCAGTAAACAATGTATTATTACCTTAAATACATTTGGATCTTCGTACCACTCCCAATTGAGAATAGCTCTGTCTAATTTTATAAATCCTAAATTCATATATTAACTATTAAGATAAATTACTTTCTTGGTCACAATATCATAATGCGGTTTAGAAGCATTAGTTCCGAGCTGTAAATTAAGAATAGGTAAATATCTATTCTGTATTAAGGAAACTATCCTATCAATATCGCCCTTTGTTGCGGGTTTGTTTTCAGGCTTAGTCAAAAGCTTAGTTAAAGCGCCAACTGCTGCACTACCTAAAGCTGCATTTGCAACACCAGCCATTGATGGATGTTCTATTTTAACTGGTGATCTGTTAGAGCTTTCTTTAGCAAGCGTTTCTGTTACTTGCAGCTTACTTTTTTTGTTTTTAAGCTTGAAAGCACCAACTCTGCAACTGGCTGAACAGTATTTTTGAACTCTACGTCTGCGTGGCTTGTAGTCTTTACTACAATATCCACAGGTATACTTGTATGTATCCATAAGCGTTATTTAAACGTTAGAGTAACGCTTAAAAGTTAGAATTCTTTAAAATATACGCGTTCGCACGCTCTTCTAAATCCTTTTTTGTAGAAGCTCTACCTGAATTTATCCATTCAAGTAATTCGGATTTATAGAAATACAGTTTTTTTCCTTTTTTACAAAAAGGTATTTTCTTTCGGTGGACTAAGCCATAAAGCGTAGGCTTAGTTAATTTAATTAATTGAGAGGCTTCGTTCATGCCTAACAACTCTTCAGAATCACTTTTTTGATTCTGGGACTCGTTTACAATTTTAATCGTTAATTTTTCTACTAGTTGGTCTAGTAACCCTTCGGTGAGGATAAATACTTTTTCTGACATAATAAATTATTTTAATAATTATTATGCAATACTATGTAGCTTTAAGCACGTAAGGTCTTCTCTTAGAATTTGCTTAGAATTCTAAGCAAATCATTCAAAAGCCTCATAACCAAAGTTTTAATCTATGAAAACAACAATTACAAGGCATATATATCATTGAAAATTAGAAACGGTTTTATATTTTACCTGTGTGTTTATATGTTTTTAATGCTGAATTTATTACTGAAATATTAAACACTTTGAATTTTGAAATTATAACATCTATTTTATCACTCCTTGTTCGATCGGAATATTGATCATAAATTTTTAATGAAGTTGAATACTGTTTAGAGGAAGAATTTGATTTACCTGTCAACTCAATTTCATCTTCCAAAGAACCTAAAATGGAAATCATTTTATTAAAGTTATGTAAACTGATCCTCATTTGATCTCGCTCACTATACTTAAACTCCTTGTTTATCACTCTAAAAAAGACACCTCTAAGAATAAGTTTTTCTTCGTCTGTGAAAGGGTTTCCGTCCGATGGTTTCTGTGAAGTAACTTTTTTACTTTGTTTTAAATTAGAATCATCCAAAGTAATTACCATACCTCCAGATTCAATTTCAGAATCAGGGTGTTTCACTTTATACATTTCATAAAACTCTTTAGTAGTATTAAGAGTCCTCCCTTCTATATTTAAAAAGTCAATATTCTCATACATCTTAGTATCTCTAACCAGTTCAAAATAGGATCTATGTACCCTAAACCAACCGATGTTTTTTCGAATAATGTGATGCTTACATATTGCTTCGAAAAGTTTCTGCTTTTTTTCTTTTTCGTAATTTACAATTAGGCCTTCGATCTCTAGTTCCATAACCGTATTAAAAAACTCTATGTGGGGATAATTATTATAATCTTCATATCCTTTTAAAAAAGCATTCCATACTTCAGGTTCCTTCGTCTCTAAGTATGTTCTATAGTCTTCAATTTTTTTCGAATAATAACCATTACTAATCTCTTCCTCAATTTTAGTGTATACAATTCGAGGATCTTTAGCTTTAAAAATTGAGACGATGTGCTGTTTCATCTCTTTTGCTGTTTCCTTTTCGTATTTAAAATACACTTCTCTATAATCCATCTAAATCTAAATTTATTCTGTTAACTGCTTCTACTTTATTTCTATCCATAACCTTGGTGTAAATTTGAGTGGTTGAGACATTCTTATGTCCTAATAATTTCGATACGGTATAAATATCCGTGCCATTTGCTAATTGTAAAGTTGCGAAGCTGTGGCGAAAATTATGGAATGAAATCTTTTTATTTATTCCTGATAATTTTATCCACTCTTGAATTGGTTTAACGATTCTAGAATATTCCATTTCAGGAAATACTTTTCCAGAGGTAGTGCCTTGCAACTTTAAAATACGCATAGCGGCATCAGACAGTGGCAAATTACTAATGTTATTCGTTTTCTTTTCGTGAAGTTTAATATAAGAGCCTTGATGTTTATCATTATAAATACTTGCCCATTCTAAAGCAGAAATATCTACAAATCTTAAACCACTTAAGGCTGAAAACAGTGCCATGTGTTTTACAGATTCTATTTTAATAGGTGTATTCCAAAGCGTTTTTAACTCGGCTTCATCTAAATACTCTCTGAACGTTTGCCTCTCCTTAATGTATTCTGCAAATTCCGCCAAGTTTTCATCCAACAGTTTTCTTTTGTAAGCTTCTTTTAAAACAAACATAAATTTCTTGTAGTAAGTAGCAGCAGTATTAACCGATAATGGTTTCTTGATTTTCGATCTTAAGTTATTTGTACTTAATAAAAACGATCTAAAGTCTCGTAAATGTTCTTTATTAATCTCTCTAGTTTTTAAAGTACTGCCATATTTAGTCTGAAAATACTTCATAGCGGCCATCCAAACTAAATAATTTTTATGAGTTGTTTTATTTAAAGCCTCTTCTGCGATTAACTCAAAAAAACTTATAAAGTTAACGTCTAAATTGATATTTTCTTTAAAACCATACTCTCGATCTCTTAACTGAAGTAATCGCTTAGACCTAATAAGTTCTGCAAATTGAATAGTCTCTTTATTGTGTGCCTTCTCCATTTCGTTTAAAGGCAATTCGTGAATTTTAAGCTTCAGAAACTCGCGCCGTGTAGATTTACCTGTTCTAGGATCTACGATCTCTGGATAGAAATCTAAATACAGACTTAACTTACCATTAGCTATTTTTTTCTGTCTTAAGGTTACATTAATCATATTAGATGTGGTTTAGTAAATTATCTGCTTCTTCTTTCAAAATAAATACGTGTTTATGCTTTTGAATTTTCTCGACCTTATTTCGTTTTAGAATTTGATAGATTGAAGATTTGGAGTACTTATATTTTTCTAAGAGTTCTGAAACTGTATAATAATCATTCTTATTAAACACTACAGGTAACACTCTCTCATTTTCTTCCTTTAATAGCACTTTATCTAGCTCGCTTCTTTTAATGCGTGTAATGCGCTCTCCTAAGTTATTCGCACACAAAGTTCCTTCTTGAATTAACCTATAAATTGTACGTGTCGAACAGCTCAGTAATTTGGCCGCTTCACTCACCTTTAGAAAAACCTTAGAATCCAGACTAATCACACTTCCGTTTTGCGCTTCTATTTTCTTTTCAGTTTCTTTTTTCGCAATACCCACCTTAGCTTCTCGAACCCTTATTTTATAAGCCTTTGAAGAACATTTTAACGAACAATATTTCGTTTTTGTGGTCTTCGCTACGAACACAAAATTACAATGCTGACATACTTTTTCAATGCTTATATTCGAACTCATTTTAAGATAATTTAAGTGTCTCTAAGGTGTTTTAAGGGTCTTTAAGCGCCATGATTTGCCCCCAAAACATCGTTTTTACAAATATATTAAAACGAGGTACAGTATAGGTACAAAAAACACTGAAAAATGCACCTAAAACACAAAATATTAAAAACAAGAGTATAAAAAAACCCTTATTTTATAAGGGTTTTGTGTGTTTTGTTATGTAGTATTATGTGTGTTTACTTTCCAATACAGAAATTAGCAAAAATATTTCCTAGCAACTCATCGTTAGTAACGTGTCCTGTAATTTCGCCAAAATGGAATAAAGCTTCACGGATATCGATAGCTAAAAGATCGCCAGAAACACCGTTTTCCAATCCGTATTTCACTTTTTCAATCTCTTCAAAAGCATTTAATAAAGAAGAATAGTGACGCGTATTAGTTACAATCGTTTCATTATTTCTTAAAGCACCTGTGTTTACAAAACCAATTAGTTTGTCTTTTAAAGCGTCTACTCCTTCTCCGGTTTTGGCAGATAACAAATGAACATCTTCAAATTCAGTATGTAAACGCTCTATTTCTTCAGCATTTAGGGTATCGACTTTATTAGCTATAATCACCATCGGTTTTAAGGGTAATCGGTTTTTAATTTTCTCAATTTCTACTTTTAATCGGGCCGCTTCCGTTTTAAATTCAATCGCCGAAAACAATAAAACAACCACTTGCGCCTGCTCCATCTTCTCGAAGGTTTTCTTGATCCCTATACTTTCAACAACATCTTTTGTTTCTCTAATTCCCGCAGTATCTATAAATCTAAAGCCTATACCATTTATTACCAATTCATCTTCAATAGTATCTCTCGTAGTACCTGCAATTTCACTAACAATCGCGCGTTCTTCATTCAGCAAAACATTTAGCAACGTAGACTTCCCCACATTGGGTTCTCCCACAATAGCTACTGGAATTCCGTTTTTAATAACGTTCCCCACAGCAAAAGAATCTATTAAACGACGTAACACCATCCCGATTCGTTTTACCAATGCCTTAAACTCCGAGCGATCGGCAAACTCTACATCTTCTTCAGCAAAATCGAGTTCTAACTCAATAAGCGAGGCAAAATCCAAAAGTTCTTTACGCAGTTTGGCTATTTCACTCGAAAAACCACCACGCATTTGTTGCATAGCCACTTGATGAGAGGCCTCATTATCACTAGAAATTAAATCGGCTACAGCTTCTGCCTGACTTAAATCTAATTTACCATTTAAAAAAGCACGCAAGGTGAACTCTCCCGGATCGGCCATACGGCAACCTTTCCGAAGCAATAACTGAATAATTTCTTGCTGAATATAAATAGAACCGTGACACGAAATTTCGACTATATCTTCACCTGTATACGATTTCGGATTTTTAAAAATAGAAACCAAAACTTCATCAATAGTGCGTTTATCATCTATAATATGCCCCAAGTGAAGTGTGTGCGTTTTCTGTTTTTTAAGGGATTTATTTGCGGTTACAGATCTAAAACAAGAATCTGAAATAGTAATAGCATCCACACCCGAAACGCGAATAATAGCAACTGCCCCAGCACCAGAAGCGGTAGCTAGAGCGACAATAGTATCGTTATACATCATAGTGCAAAAATACTAAATTGAAAAGAGATAAAACTCAAAAGGTTTTGCCAAAATTTTAGTCCTCTACATTTTATCTGTTATATTTGATTTTAAATTTAAATTCAACACCATTATGATAAAAAAAATAGCGCTTTTAAGCCTTGTTCTCTTAGGCTTTTCTTGTGAAAAACAAAATACAAGCTACGAAATTAATGCCTCTATCGATTCGGCTCTAAACGATGAAATTGCGAAAATACATTCGGTTTATGGTATTCAGAATAAGGTAATAGATACCGCTGTCATTAAAGATGGTGCATTCAAGTTTGTAGGAAGTGTAGATGCTGCTAATGGTTATTATATTACTATTGAAACCCTTAATGGTGTGATTCCTATAATTCTTGAAAATGAAGAGATGACTTTAGAAGTTTATAAGGATAGTTTACAAAGTTCTAAAATTACAGGAAGTAAACAAAATGATTATGTTGCTGCATATAATAAAAGCAACTTAACTCTAAGAAATTTTAATAACAAGTTACGCGATCGCTATAAAACGGCCCAAGTAGCTAATAACACAGAAGGTATGGAAGCTGTTAAACAGTCTTACGATAGTTTAATGGTTGAAGCTGTTAAAAACGATAAAACGTTTATTAAAAAGAATACTGACGCTATAATTTCGGGAATCACTTTGGAACGTTTGGCAAAAACAAATAAAGTTGAAGAATCTGAATTTAATACGCTTTATGAGGCCTTATCTGAAAGTGTTAAAAATTCTGAAGCGGTTAAGAATGCAAAAGCAACTATCACTAAAAACAACGCAGCAAAAACTGTAGCTCCTAAATCTACAGGCGCAATTAATGTGGGTAGTAAAGCTCCAGATTTCTCAGGGTTTACACCCGAAGGAAGTGCGATTGCTCTTAGCGATATAAAAGCGAAAGTGACGGTTATCGATTTTTGGGCGTCGTGGTGCAAACCGTGTCGCGTAGAAAATCCTAATGTGGTTAAAATGTATAACAAATACAATAGTAAAGGTCTAGAAATTATTGGCGTATCACTAGATAAAGCGTCTCAAAAAGACCGTTGGATAAAAGCGATTGAAGATGATAAATTAACGTGGCCACAGGTGTCTAACTTAGAAGGTTGGAAAGAACGTATCGCCGTACAATATGGTGTACGCTCTATTCCTGCCACCGTTATTTTAGACGAAAACGGAATTATAATTGCAAGAAATTTAAGAGGTCAGCAGTTAGAAGATAAAGTCGCTGAATTATTACAGCCAAAAAGCTAAGAGAATAACGCTCGCTATAACATAAAAAAGCCTACAAGTTGTAGGCTTTTTTTATACTTATAATTTCCCTGCTTTCTTCATAACAAATAAAATAACAATCGGTAACGCCAATAATAATGTTACGGTTAAGTTTACCGTTAGCAACGAGCTTGCTAATAACAAAGTAAACACATAACCGCCAATTGCGCCACCAAAATGGGCATCGTGACCAACATTATCCGTTTTCTTTTTCATTGCATAAATAGTATACAGCATATAGCCTATTCCTAAAAGGTAGCCTTTTATACCTAAATCGAAACTCCCTATGCGCGACGGTAAGAATATAAAATAGTATTTTAATTCTGGTCCCAAAACAATAGCCGAATACAATACCCCGGTCACCGCGCCACTTGCGCCAACTGCCGTATAATTGTAATCGTTTTTATTAAAATATAACGACAGTAGACTTCCAGCAAGCAAACTACCAAAATACACGATTAGAAAACCAATCTCGCCGACACCAGCAATAACTTGATCTGCAAATAAAAACAACCCAAACATATTCATAAATAAGTGAGCTGGGTTAGTATGTAAAAATCCAGAACTCACCATTCTATATTTTTGTCCGCGTTGAATGGCTCCGATATCGAATTTGAACTTCTCGAAAAAAGCGTAATTGTTAAATCCTTTATATGAAAATATTGCATTTGCTGCAATAAGCATAATTGTAATGCTATTTAAATTGCCCATTTATTCCTTTACGTTTGTTTCAAATATAACATATATTTGCGTTTGTAAAACTAAACCTATTTAATGCAATTTCTAGTCTATATTATAGTTTATCCATTACTATGGTTAATTTCTATGCTTCCTTTTAAGTTACTATACGCATTTTCAGATGTATTATACTTTTTTGTCTACAAAATTTTCGGTTACAGAGCAGCTGTCGTTAAAGAAAATTTAAGTCTGGTATTTCCTGAAAAATCAGACGTTGAGATTAAAGAAATTATGCGCAAATTCTATCATCATTTATGTGATATGATTGTCGAAGCCCTAAAATCATTGACCATTTCTAAAAAGGAAATGCAAAAACGATTTACCTTCACTAATATAGAAGAATTAAAACAACACGAAGAAAACAACCGAAGCGTTATATTAATGTGCGCTCATTATGGCAGCTGGGAATGGATTTTTGTCTTACAGACCTATGTAAAATCTAAAGGCTATGCGGTTTATAAACGTTTAGGAAATCCGTATTTCGATAAATTAGTTAAACGAATTCGTGCTAAGTTTAACTCGTATTTAATTACGACTAAAGAAACTGCCGAAGCACTTCTTACTGCTAAGAGAAACAACGAATTAACAATAAACGGTTTTGTATCCGATCAATCACCAAAACCTTACAAGGCGCACCATTGGCAAAATTTTATGGGTATTAAAGTTCCTGTACATACGGGTGCCGAATTACTAGCGAAACGTTTTGATATGTCAGTGGTGTATTTTGGAGTTAAACGTGTTAAAAGAGGCTACTACGAAACCACGTTTACAACATTGGCAGTACAGCCTAATGACTTTAAGGATTATGAAATTACAGATAAATTCTTAAAACTCACCGAAGAGCAAATTTACGCCGATCCACACTATTATCTATGGACGCATAAACGTTGGAAACATAGAGATAAAGTGCCGCCAGAGTTTCAATAAAAAACACTAGAGACACTTGTATTCTGTATAATTTGAGTAAAATGGCGTAAGCAATTACAATTTTACTCATTTTTTATTTTACTACGCCTTTACTATAGCGTGTAATTCTGCAATCATATTATCGGCTAACGTATCGGCTAATTCTTGCGATTTTGCTTCTGTATAAACTCTAATTATAGGCTCTGTGTTACTTTTACGTAAATGCACCCAATTATCGGCAAAGTCAATTTTTACACCATCTATAGTTGTAAGGTTTTCGTTTTTATACTTTTCGGTGATTGCCACTAATAAAGCATCCACATCAATTTCTGGAGTTAAGGCAATCTTCTTTTTACTCATAAAATAGCTTGTGTACGTTTTGCGCAATTCGCTAACAGCCATTTTCTTTTCAGCTAATAAACTCAAAAAAAGCGCAACCCCTACTAAGGCATCTCTTCCGTAGTGCGATTCTGGATAGATAATTCCGCCATTACCTTCACCACCAATAACCGCATTATTTTTTTTCATTACATCGACAACATTCACCTCGCCAACCGCACTCGCTTCATAAGTACCACCGTGCTTTTCCGTAACATCGCGAAGTGCTCGCGTAGAACTCATATTACTTACCGTATTACCTGGGGTTTTACTCAATACATAATCAGCACAAGCCACCAAAGTATACTCCTCTCCAAACATCTCGCCATTTTCATCTACAAATGCTAAACGATCCACGTCTGGGTCTACTACAATACCAAAATCGGCGTGGGCTTTTTTAACAGCTTCAGACAAGTCGGTTAAATGTTCTTTTAAAGGTTCTGGGTTATGCGGAAAATGCCCGGTAGGCTCACAGTATAATTTTACGGCTTCCACTTCCAAACGTTCTAATAATAATGGAATAGCAATACCACCAGTAGAATTTACGCCATCTACAACCACTTTAAAATTAGCTTTCGCGATAGCATCGGTATTCACTACTTTTAAATCTAAAACCGAATCAATATGAATATCGATATACGCCGCGTTTTTTGTAATCTTTCCTAAGTCGTCCACTGCTGCAAATTGCATCGCATCCGATTCTGCCAAGGCTAATATTTTAGCACCTTCAACAGCATCTAAAAACTCACCTTTTGCATTCAGTAATTTTAAAGCGTTCCATTCTTTTGGATTGTGACTCGCCGTTAATATAATTCCGCCATCAGCGTGCTCTAAAGGCACAGCAATTTCTACGGTTGGTGTGGTCGATAAGCCTAAATCAATAACATGAATCCCTAAACCTACCAGCGTTTGCATTACTAAATTCTGAATCATTTCACCAGATAGCCGTGCATCACGCCCCACCACCACGCGATAACTGTCTTTATTTAATTGTTGTTTTATCCACGTACCATAAGCGGCAGCATATTTTACAGCATCTATAGGCGTTAAATTCTCACCTACTCTCCCGCCAATAGTCCCTCTTATTCCTGAAATTGATTTTATAAGTGTCATAAAGTATGTTAGTTTTATTACAAATATAACATTTCAAAATTGTTTTAGTCAGCTCCTAATTCGTAATTTCACACAATGAATTTTCTAGCACACATTTACCTCTCAGGGGATAACGATGGCGTTACTATAGGTAATTTTATTGCCGATGGTATTCGCGGTAAAAAGTATCGCGATTATCCAGAGGATATTAAAACAGGTATTTTATTACACCGCCAAATCGATACCTTTACCGATGCGCATAAAACCGTAAGATTAAGCACCAAAAAACTGCATAAAAATTATGGACACTACTCGGGCATTATCGTAGATATTTTATACGATCATTTTCTAGCAAAAAACTGGTCGCGTTACTCTAACGTGCCGCTAGCAGACTATGTCGATGATTTTTATACACTACTTAACAATAATACCGAGGCACTGCCTACCCGCATCACAAATATGATGCCTTATATGATGGCCGATAATTGGATTTTAAACTATGCCAATATCGAAGGAATTTCCCAAACATTAGAGGGAATGAATAGACGAACAAAAAATAAAGCACAAATGAATTTAGCCGTAAACGAGCTCATAGAGTTTTATGATGAATTTGAAGAGGAGTTTACGGCTTTCTTTGAGGAGCTTATTGCGTTTTCAGCAGAACAATTAAAGAGATTACAAGAATGAAAAAACACTACCTACTAATTTTAAGCGTACTAACTATTTGGTCGTGTAAAACCACAACGGACAACACCACGAATACACGTGGTGTTATTGGAGAAAAAGCAATGGTAGTATCTGCCCGCGTTGAAGCTTCAGAGATCGGAAAACGTATTTTAGAAGACGGTGGAAATGCTTTCGACGCTATGATGGCCACCGAACTCGCTTTGGCTGTTGCCTATCCCTACGCCGGGAATATTGGTGGTGGTGGTTTTATGGTCTACCGACTAAATAATGGAGATATCGGTGCGTTAGATTATAGAGAAAAAGCACCGTCGGCCGCAACTACAAATATGTATTTAGATAAAAACGGAGACGTCATTCCAGAATTAAGTACACGTGGTGCTCTGGCCGTGGGTGTGCCCGGTACAATCGCCGGCGTATTTGCAGCGCACGAAAAGTTTGGAACGCTACCTATAAAGACCATCTTGACACCGGTAATCGCTCTTGCAAAAAGAGGGGTTGTCGTTACCGAAAAACAAGAAGCGCGTTTAAACGAAAAACGCAACGATTTTTTAGTAACGAATACCGATACCATTCACTTAGCGAAACATTGGAAAGTACACGACACTATAGCTTACCCAAATCTAGCAAAAACACTCGAAACGATAATGCTAAAGGGACCCGATGCTTTTTATAAAGGGGACATTGCAAAAACATTAGTTCGTTTTCTTAAAGAGAATGGCAGTATTATTACGGAAGACGACTTAGCAAAATACGATGCCAAATGGCGTACACCAGTCACTTTTAATTACGATGATCTACGCATTATTTCTATGTCGCCGCCGTCGAGTGGTGGTATTGCTTTAGGACAAATAATGAAATCTATCGCGCCTTTCGATTTAGAGGCGATGGGCCATAACTCGGTAAAAGCCATTCAAGTGATTGCCGAAGCTGAACGCCGTGCCTATGCCGATAGAAGTTACTATTTAGGAGATCCTGATTTTGTAACCATACCTCAAGACCAACTGATTAGTGAGGCGTATTTAAAAGACCGAATGGCTACCTTTTCATTTGAAAAAGCAACACCGTCAACCGAAATAGAACATGGTAAAGTAGATATTATCGAAAGTGACGAAACCACGCACTATTCTATTGTCGATCAGTTTGGTAATGCTATTTCCGTAACGACCACTTTAAACTCGGGGTACGGTTCTAAATTATATTGTAGTGAATTGGGCTTCTTTTTAAACAATGAAATGGACGATTTTTCTAGTAAACCGGGTGTCCCAAATGTCTATGGTTTAATTGGTGCCGAAGCAAATGCTATTCTCCCCGAAAAAAGAATGCTTAGCACAATGACGCCAACCATTGTAGAAAAAGACGGCAAACTACTTATGAGTGTGGGTACACCGGGTGGGTCGACGATTATAACATCGGTATTACAAACTATTTTAAACGTTCACGAGTATAAAATGACGATGCAAGATGCGGTGAATGCGCCGCGTTTTCACCACCAATGGTTACCAGACGAAATACGAATGGAACCGCATAGTTTTTCAGGGGCTATTATTAAAGAGCTAAACGAAAAAGGATATATAACTAACGAAACGCGAACGCCAGTTATAGGAAAAGTAGATGGCGTTTTAGTATTAGACAATGGCACATTAGAAGGTGGTGCAGATAAACGAGGCGACGATGCAGCTGCTGGGTTTTAAAAACATAATGTACAGACTCCGCTTAAGATTAATTTGAAGCGTATTAAAGGCTTTCAAACGAAAAATCTATTTAAATTTACAGTTACAAATCAGAATCTATTCAGATTTAAATCAACGCTATAAAAATAAACGTCAATGAAAAAAGGATTAAAAATAGTCATCGGAATAATTATATTTTTCACTTTGCCTTCGCTGCTTCTTTTTGGCTTTGTATACCTTAAATACAACGAAAAACTCCCAACGGGAATAGAAAACGAACAAGCCAATGTTTTAGCAGAGCGTATGCTGGATGAATTAAATTATGAAGCTTATAAAAACACCGATTATATAGAATGGACCTTTAAAAGACGTCATCATTTTAAGTGGAATAAAGCCAAAAATACGTGTGAAGTTTTATGGAAAGACTATAAAGTAAGTCTAGATTTAGGCACACCATCGCAAAGTGAGGTATTTAAAAATAATGTAAAAATTGAAGGTGACGACAAGCACCAATATATTGAACAAGCAACCAAATACTTTAATAACGATTCCTTTTGGTTGGTTGCACCTTACAAAGTGTTCGATCCCGGCGTAACCCGAAAAATTGTTACTTTAGAAAACTCTAAGAAAGCGTTGTTGGTTACCTATAATTCTGGTGGCACAACGCCTGGAGATTCGTATTTGTGGCATCTAGACGATTCCGGGAAGCCTACTCATTTTCAAATGTGGGTCGATGTTTTACCTATCAACGGGCTAGAAGCCTCTTGGAACGATTGGACGACCACAGAGACCGGTGCCGTTTTACCAACCTTTCATAAAATGTTAGTCTTGGGTATTGAATTAGAAAATATTAAAACAACACCCAACGACGCATCAATGTAGTTTAAGAAAAACCTAACGTATTCCATTTCAAAACCATTGGCAAAAATTGTATCTTTGCCATCTTGCTAAAATTTGAGGCAAAACAGCTATTTTATGACCAATTTTGAAGATAATATTGAGGTACAAGGTGCCAGAGTACATAACTTAAAAAATATAGATGTTACCATTCCTAGAGAAAAACTTGTAGTTATTACAGGGTTGTCAGGAAGTGGAAAATCGTCTTTAGCCTTCGATACTATTTATGCTGAAGGACAGCGTCGTTATATTGAAACATTTTCGGCGTATGCGAGGCAATTCCTTGGCGGATTAGAGCGCCCCGATGTGGATAAAATTGACGGACTTTCGCCTGTTATTGCTATCGAGCAAAAAACAACAAGTAAGTCACCGCGTTCCACAGTGGGTACGATTACCGAAATTTACGACTTTTTACGTCTATTATATGCGCGTGCCAGCGATGCTTACAGTTACAATACAGGCGATAAAATGGTGAGCTATAACGATGAGCAAATCAAAGAATTAATTATAACCGATTTTAAAGGTAAACGCATTAATATTCTAGCACCTGTGGTCCGTTCTCGTAAAGGACACTATCGCGAATTATTCGAGCAAATTGCAAAACAAGGGTTTGTAAAAGTAAGAACAGATGGCGAAATTGTAGACCTTAAAAAAGGAATGAAGCTGGATCGTTACAAAATGCACGACATTGAAATTGTAATCGATAGACTTAAAATAGACGATACAACAGAAAATGACAAACGCTTAAGCGAGACCATTAATACGGCAATGTATCACGGCGACGATGTGCTTTTAGTAATCGATCAAGACACGCAAGAAGCACGTTATTTTAGCCGAAACTTAATGTGCCCAAGTTCTGGTATTTCGTATCCCAATCCAGAACCTAATAATTTTTCATTCAACTCTCCAAAAGGAGCCTGTAGCAATTGTAGTGGTATTGGCGACCTCTATCAGGTCAATGAAAATAAAATTGTTCCCGACGACAGCTTATCGATAAAAAACGGAGCATTAGCGCCGCAAGGTCCAGAGAAAAAAAGTTGGATTTTCAAGCAATTAGAAATTATTGCACAGCGCTATAATTTTAAATTAACCGATCCTTATAAATCCATTCCCGAAGAAGCTAAAAAAATTATTTTATACGGTGGTAACGAGAAATTTACAGTCGACAGTAAAACGCTTGGCATCGCCAGAGATTACAAAATAGATTTTGAAGGGATTGCTAATTTTATCGAGAACCAATACAACACTGCTGAATCTAAATCTTTACAACGTTGGGCTAAAGAGTATATGGACAAAGTAGAATGTCCGGTGTGCAAAGGTGCGCGTTTACGTAAAGAATCTTTATATTTTAAAGTGAATGGTGAGAATATTGCACAATTAGCCAGTAAAGACATTGTAGATTTGGCGGAATGGTTTGATACGCTAAGCAAAAATCTAACAGAGAAACAGCTTAAAATTGGAGAGGAAGTGATTAAGGAAATTAAAGCTAGACTTCAGTTTTTACTCGATGTTGGTTTAGATTATTTATCCCTAAACCGAAGCTCGAAATCACTATCTGGTGGCGAGGCACAGCGTATTCGATTAGCGACTCAAATTGGTTCGCAATTAGTGGGTGTGTTATATATTCTCGACGAACCAAGTATTGGTTTACATCAACGCGATAACGAAAAACTAATCAACTCATTAATTGCGTTGCGCGATATTGGAAACTCGGTAATTGTTGTCGAACACGACAAAGATATGATAGAACGTGCCGATCATGTTATTGATATCGGACCGCGCGCTGGAAAATATGGTGGCGAAATTATAAGTCAAGGAACACCAAAACAACTATTAAAAGAGCACACGCTAACTGCCGAATACCTTAATGGTACGCGAAAAATAGAAATCCCTAAAAAGCGCCGTGAAGGAAACGGCAACTTTATTGAATTAAAAGGCTGTACAGGAAACAACTTAAAAAACGTATCGGTTAAATTTCCTTTAGGAAAAATGATTGGCGTTACTGGCGTTTCCGGAAGCGGTAAGTCGACTTTAATTAACGAAACCCTCTACCCTATTCTCAACGCATATTATTTTAATGGCGTAAAAAAACCTATGCCCTATAAAAGCATTAAAGGTTTAGAGCATATTGATAAAGTAATCGATATTAATCAATCTCCCATTGGTAGAACACCACGAAGTAATCCTGCAACTTATACAGGAACTTTTGGAGAAATAAGAAGTTTATTTGCAAAAATTCCCGAAGCACTAATTCGTGGTTACAAGCCCGGACGTTTTAGTTTTAATGTCTCCGGCGGACGTTGCGAAACGTGTAAAGGTGGTGGTTTACGGGTTATAGAAATGAATTTCCTTCCAGATGTGTACGTAGAATGCGAAACCTGCCAAGGGAAACGCTTTAATCGCGAAACCTTAGAAATTCGTTATAAAGGTAAAAGCATCAGCGATGTTTTAAATATGACTATTAATGAAGGGGTTGACTTTTTTGAGAACATTCCGAAGATTTATAGAAAACTAAAAACCATTCAAGAGGTTGGTTTAGGTTATATTACATTAGGGCAGCAAAGCACAACCTTATCCGGTGGTGAAGCCCAACGTATTAAACTTGCTACCGAATTAAGCAAACGCGATACCGGAAATACCTTTTATATTCTAGATGAACCCACAACAGGACTTCACTTTGAAGATATTAGAGTGCTAATGATAGTGTTAAACGAATTGGCCAATAAAGGCAATACTGTGCTAATTATTGAACATAATATAGATGTTATAAAAACGGTAGATCATATTATAGATATCGGTTACGAAGGCGGAAAAGGAGGCGGTGAAATCATCACAGAAGGCACGCCAGAACACGTTGCAAAACACAAGAAAAGTTACACCGCAAAATTCCTGAAAAAAGAGTTACAATAACTATTGCGTTAATATATTAGTTATTTGATAAAAAATTAACGTTCTCATAAAATTTTGTTTACTATATTAGTAACATAACTTAAAACCAAAATATTATGAGAGGTATTCTTTGGCTTGTAGCCGTAATTTGTATTATTGTTTGGCTCCTAGGTTTTTTAGGAGTGATGCCAGGCATTGGAACTAACAATTTAATACACATATTATTAGTAATAGCTGTAATAGTTATACTATACAATATAATTACTGGACGTAAACCATTATAAAAATAGATAAAACACGTTCAAAAACGAGCCAAATGGCTCGTTTTTTTTGGGACATAACGGACGCCAAAATAAATAAATTTTTAAAAAAAATTGAATACCTTTTTTATGTCCTAAATTCTATTAAATTTGTTTTTAACAATTCAAAATAAACACGATTCAAATACTATATTAAATGAGAGAAGAACAACATCACAAAGGTTGGAATGAGAATAAAACAAACGACTCTTGGGCCATTTTTAAAATTATGGGAGAGTTCGTTTACGGATTTGAAAAAATGAGTCAAATTGGGCCTTGTGTATCCATTTTTGGATCGGCAAGAACGCAACCCGATCATAAATATTATAAGCTTACAGAGGCTATAGCACAACGTATTTGCGAAGCGGGCTATGGTGTTATCACTGGTGGTGGACCAGGAATTATGGAAGCAGGTAACAAAGGGGCGCACTTAGCCAACGGTATATCGGTAGGTTTAAATATAGACCTTCCTTTCGAGCAGCATGACAACCCCTACATCGACAATGACAAATCTTTAGATTTCGATTACTTTTTTGTACGGAAAGTTATGTTTGTAAAATACTCGCAAGGTTTTGTTGTAATGCCTGGAGGCTTCGGTACTTTAGACGAACTTTTTGAGGCGATTACCCTTATTCAAACCAATAAAATTGAAAAATTCCCTATTATTCTTGTCGGTAAAGATTTCTGGGAAGGCTTAATTGATTGGATAAAAAAGACCGTTTTAGACAAATTTACCAACGTGAGTCCTGGCGATTTAGATTTAATACATCTAGTAGACACCGAAGATGAAGTGGTTACGATTTTGGACGATTTCTACAAGGAGTACCGCTTAAGTCCAAACTTTTAATCATTATGCTATGCTAATCTCTTAATTTTTTCGTTATTACTAAAAAAAACGCTACACCCCATTGAAATATTTTTACACCACACTACTCGCGTGTCTATTTTTCAGTATTACTACTATTGGTCAGAATACAATGGCTATTACTGCCGATTTGGATGTTGAAACAAAAAGCATTCATATTGAGCAAAACATGACGTATTTTAACGATTCTAATAAAACCTTAGACACTATTTATTTAACCGATTGGAGTCATAGTTATTCAACTAAAAACACACCGTTGGCTACCCGATTTGCCGAAGAGTTTAAGAATACATTTCATTTCGCGAAAAACGAAGACCGTGGATTTACAGTATTATCAGAAATTACAGCTGAAAACAAAGGGGTTACTTACAACCGATTAAAAAATAATCCAGATATTATTGCAGTAGCATTAAGCACACCGCTATTGCCAAATAAGGCGTACCATCTTAGTTTAAAGTACACGCTACAGATCCCTAACGATAAATTTACGAGGTATGGCGTTACAGATACTAATGATTATAATTTAAGATTTTGGTACATAACACCCGCTGTTTTCGATGGCGAATGGCACTACTTTAGCAATAAAGATTTAAACGATGCCTATGTGCCAAAATCTAATATTACGGTGCAATTTACGTATCCAGAAGACTACACTTTAATTTCCGAATTAAACACCGTAGAAACGACGGTTAATAACGCACAGAAAACAACACTGTTAGAAGGAGAGGAAAGAATCAATTCAAAATTATTCTTAAACAAAGCAAATACGTTTAAAACCGTAGAAACCGATTTCTTAACCATTCAGTCTAATATCGATAATGAGGGTTTAAAAGCCACCCAAATGGTTTTAGCTTCCGATAAGGTGTCAGGTTTTATCAGTAATCATTTAGGAGATTACCCACACGAGAAGCTATTACTAACGGCTATCGATTATAAAAGAGATCCTATTTACGGCTTAAACCTATTACCAAGTTTTATCCGTCCATTTCCAGACACCTTTCAATACGAATTAAAATTACTAAAAACAGGTTTACGAAATTTTCTAGAAAACACAGTTCTTGTCAATCCCAGAGAAGAGCAATGGGTTATCGATGGGATTCAGACGTATTTATTAATAAAATATATAGACATTTATTATCCCGAAATTAAACTTACAGGCACTTTAGGAAACATTTGGGGACTTCGCGCCTTTCACGCCGCCGATTTAAAATTTAACGACCAATACAACTTAGGCTATATTCATATGGCAAGAGCTCATTTAGACCAACCGCTTAGTATGGCTAAAGACTCCCTACTTAAGTTTAACGAAAACATTGCAAACAAATACAAAGCTGGTGCTGGATTGCGTTATTTAGACGATTATACAAACAGCGCGCTTGGCGAAAAAGCAATTAAAGAGTTTTTTAAAGACAATGCCCTAAAGCCAACAAATGCAGAAACTTTTATTTCCTACTTAAAAGACAACACAGATAAAGATATCGATTGGTTTTACAACGATTACGTAACGACCAGCGAAAAAATAGACTTCAAAATAAAGCGCGTTAAAAAAGTAGGTGACTCCTTACGGGTAACCTTACAAAATCGCAGAGATAACGAAATGCCAGTTTCTTTATACACCCTAAAAAACGACTCCGTAATTGCCCAACAATGGATTTCTGGATTTCGAGATAGCAAAACCATTACTATAGCAAATTCCGATGCCGATCGTTTAGCGATAAATTATAACAAAATCATACCAGAAGTTAATACTAGAAATAATTGGAAACGCGTTAATACGTTTCTAGATAAACCTATTCAATTTCGATTATTTAAAGACATTGAAGACCCCGATTACAGTCAGATTTTCTTTATGCCAGAATTTGCGTATAATTTTTACGACGGTTTTTCACCGGGTTTAAAACTGTATAATAAAACAGTACTCTCTAAAGATTTTCTATATAAATTTAGTCCAAAATACGCCTTTAAAAGCGACCAATTAGTGGGTAGCGCCTACTTTAGTTACGCCGATCGCAAAGAAGATAGCAATCACTATTTTACCCGCTATACCCTTCGTGGAGAATACTACAATTATGCGCCTAACTTGTCGTACACTTCCTTTACACCGTCCGTAAGTTTTAGATTTAGAAACCCAGACGATTTACGCAAAAATAAAAAGAAATATCTCGATTTTAGATACGTAAATATCGATCGTGAAATCGATTTAATGGGAGAATTTAAAACGGAAGGCGAACCAAAATACAGCGTTTTTAACGCCAGCTATACCGAGGTGAATCCTAATTTAAAAAACTACAGTTCTTGGAATACTGATTTACAAATCGCGCAAAATTTCGGCAAATTATCGACCACTTTAGAATTTAGAACCCTTACCGAAAACAATCGCCAATACAATCTGCGTGCCTATTTTGGTACCTTTATTTACAATAAAACGTATCAAGACACCAATTTCTTTAGTTTTGCCCTAGACCGCCCAACAGATTACCTCTTCGACTACGATTATTTAGGGCGTACAGAAGAAGCCGGCATATTAAGTCAGCAATTAATAATTGCCGAAGGTGGTTTCAAATCACAATTAGAGACGCCATTTGCAAACCAATGGATTTCTACCGTAAATACCAGCACCACGATTTGGCGTTACATTATGGCTTACGGCGATGTCGGTGTCTTAAAAAATCACGATACGAGCCCTAAGTTTGTTTACGACAGTGGTATCCGTTTAAATTTAGTCGAAAATTATTTCGAATTGTACTTCCCTATTTACTCTAATAAAGGCTGGGAAATTGCACAACCAGAGTACGATAAAAGTATCCGTTTTATCGTTACACTATCGCCCAACACACTCTTAAAACTGTTCACTAGACGCTGGTATTAAGTATGTTACTATTTAAATTTATGGTGTTTACTAATTAAAAAAAATTAGCACCGCGCTATACGCTAAATCTTTTATTTGGAAAAAATAAAAGGATATCGCTACTATCGCTAACACAAAACAAAAACTCATTATTATATTATTAGCGAAAATCGCGATTTATCGCATTTAGTAAAAATATCGCAATAAAAACCTCTTTTTGCGCCATAATTCGCAATAATTAGACCCGTTTAGGTATTGTGAAATTTATAAATTTTGCCTAATTTTGCAGAAAACTACACATATTATGCAAACATTATCAGACTTAAAAAAGGACATGTCTTTTGAAGACTTTAAAGCACAAGTTTTAAACGATTATAAGACCGCTGTAACCAGTCGAGAATGTAGCTTATTAGGAAGACGAGAAGTGCTTACAGGTAAAGCCAAATTCGGGATTTTTGGAGACGGTAAAGAAGTCCCACAATTAGCATTAGCTAAGGCGTTTCAGAATGGCGACTTTAGATCAGGTTACTACCGTGATCAAACCTTTATGATGGGGATAGGAGAACTTTCTATTGAGCAGTTTTTTTCAGGATTGTATGGTAACACAAATTTAGAGCAAGAGCCAATGTCTGGAGGGCGCCAAATGGGTGGACACTTTACAACTCATAGTTTAGACGAAAACGGAAACTGGAAAAACTTAACACAACAAAAAAACTCGAGTGCAGATATTTCTCCTACCGCGGGACAAATGCCACGTTTATTGGGCTTAGCGCAAGCTTCAAAAATATATAGAAATGTAGAAGGCATCGCTGCCGATAATTTTTCTGTTAACGGTAACGAAGTCGCTTGGGGTACTATTGGTAACGCTAGTACTAGTGAGGGCTTATTTTTCGAAACTATTAACGCCGCTGGTGTTTTAGAAGTACCGATGGTAATGAGTATTTGGGATGACGAGTACGGCATTTCGGTGCACGCGAAACACCAAACTACCAAAGAAAACATATCTACTATTCTTAACGGTTTTCAACGTGAAGAAGGAACTAATGGCTACGAAATATTACGTGTTAAAGGCTGGGATTATGTTGCTTTAATGGCAACGTATCAAGAAGCTTCAAAAATAGCAAGAGAAGAGCACGTTCCTGTTTTAATTCACGTTAGCGAATTAACGCAACCTCAAGGACACTCTACTTCGGGCTCTCACGAACGTTATAAGAATAAAGAGCGTTTAGAATGGGAAACAGAAAACGATTGTAATGTAAAAATGAGATCTTGGGTTATCGCTAGTAGTATTGCTACAGACGAGGAGCTAAAAGACATAGAAAAAACAATTAAAAAGCAAGTAAGAGACGGTAAAAAAGCCGCTTGGTCTGCTTTTATAGAGCCCTTTCAAGCCGAACGTAAAGAAGCCTTAGAGATACTTAATAAAGTAGCTTCAGCGAGTTCTAACAAAGCATTTATTGAAAAAATAGTTAACGATTTATCAGAAATTAGCGAACCTAACAGAAAAGACATTCTGTCTTCTGCTCGTAAAATTTTGCGTTATGTTTTAAACGAAAACTCGTCAGCAAAACAAGAATTACAAGAGTGGATAAACGCTTACTTTGTAAAAATTCAACCTGAATTCAGTAATAATTTAGTAAACGATACAGCCTCTTCAGTAATTAATGTAAAAGAAGTAAAACCACAATACGCTTCCAATGTTGAGGAAGTAGATGCACGTATTGTAATGAGAGACAACTTCGATGCTATATTTAGTAAATATCCAGAAGCACTAATTTTTGGTGAAGATTCAGGAGCGATTGGCGATGTTAACCAAGGTCTAGAAGGTTTACAAGAGAAGTATGGCGAATTACGTGTATCGGATGTGGGTATTAGAGAGGCGACTATTTTAGGTCAAGGTATTGGAATGGCGATGCGTGGTTTACGCCCGATTGCCGAAATTCAATATTTAGATTATATTTTATATGCTTTACAGATTATAAGTGACGATTTAGCAACCTTACGCTACCGTACCAAAGGACGCCAAAAGGCCCCGCTAATTATACGTACCCGTGGTCACCGTTTAGAAGGTATCTGGCACTCTGGTTCCCCATTAGGTGGTATTATTAACTTAGTGAGAGGTGTACACGTTTTAGTGCCACGAAATATGACTAAAGCTGCTGGTTTTTATAACACATTATTACAAAGTGATGAGCCTGCACTTATTATAGAATGTTTAAATGGCTACCGTCTAAAAGAAGAATTACCGACTAATTTCGGAGAGTTTACAACACCAATAGGTGTGGTAGAAACCGTAAAAGAAGGTTCTGATATTACGTTATTATCGTACGGTTCTACGTTAAGAATTGTAGAGCAAGTCGCTAAAGAATTACTAGAAGTTGGTATTAATGCTGAGGTGATTGATGCACAATCGTTATTACCTTTCGATTTAAACCATGATGTAGTGAAAAGTCTTCAAAAAACAAACCGTTTAATGGTGATTGATGAAGATGTTCCTGGAGGAGCTTCGGCGTACTTATTAAACGAAGTGTTAAACACACAAAACGGGTATAAGCATTTAGATAGCCAACCTAAAACATTAACAGCAAAAGCACACAGACCAGCTTATGGAACGGATGGAGATTACTTCTCTAAACCGTCTGCCGAAGATATTTTTGAAGCGGTTTACGAAATAATGAACGAAGTTAACCCTAAAGATTTTCCGAAATTAAGATAAGTTACCTTTCGAATAAATATAACAACCTAAAACCTTTCAACGCATTCAGTTCGAAAGGTTTTTTGGTTAAAAAATAGTCGGATTGTAAACTGCCATTCTTTTTAAAAGGGATGTTTACATTTATTATTTCTTTGTAATTAGCCAACAATTAGTTTTTATTAAAATATATTAGCTATTTATAAATTATCTTTAAACGTATTATCTTACGGCAAACAATAGTCCATAGTACAATGCAAAATACAGAAAACCCTCAATTAACCACTCGCGATTGGTTAGCCATTGAGCGCACAAAATTAGCGAACGAACGTGCTTTTTTGGCCTATTTTAGAACCTTTATTGTGTTTTTAGGCTCGGGTATAACGATTCTAAAACTGGAATGGTTTTCGGATATTAAGTCGTTTGGCGTTGTGTTATTATTTTGTTCGCCTGTACTACTAATTGTAGGCATTGTACGCTTGGTGTACGTTAAGAAAGTTATTAGAAATCACTATAAATAGTATGAAAGCTGCTTCCGTAAAACAACTTAAGGACGAATTAAAACACACCTCTCAAGAAGATTTAATGAACTTGTGTTTAAGACTCTCTCGTTTTAAGAAAGAGAACAAAGAGCTACTCACCTATTTACTCTTCGCGTCGCAAAATGAAGCCGATTATATTGAAAGTATAAAAGAAGAAATAAGCGAACAGTTCCGGCAGATTAACACAAACAGTTATTTCTATATTAAAAAAAGTGTTCGGAAAATACTGAGAATTATTAAGAAATATGTGCGCTATTCTAGCCAGAAAGAAACAGAAATAGAGCTTCTCATTTATTTTTGCGAACAACTAAAAGCTTTTAAACCTTCTATAAAAACCAATACTACCTTATTATTAATTTACAACAGGCAGATTGTAATTATTAAAAAGAAAATCCCCGCACTTCACGAAGATTTACAATACGATTTTAACTTAAAACTTGAAGATTTGTAAACGACTTAAATTGGGGTATAAAAAAAGCAAATCATTTCGATTTGCTTTTAGGACCTTATTTATTTGCTATATTATGGTGTTTGGCCTGAATGCTTCCCTTCGAAAATTTCCTCTATTAATTTAGCATTAAAAGCTGGTAAATCGTTAGGGTCTCGACTGGTTACTAAACCTTCGTCTACCACAACTTCTTCATCGTACCATTTAGCACCTGCATTAACAATATCAGTTTTAATAGAACCGTAAGAGGTCACTTTTCTCCCTTTTAAAACTTCAGCTTCCGCTAATAACCAAGGCGCGTGACAGATAGCTCCTACAGGTTTGTGGTTTTCAAAAAACGATTTTATAAAGGCAATTGCTTTCTCATTTCGTCTTAGCGTATCTGGGTTGATCACCCCTCCCGGTAACATTAGTGCCTTATAATCACTTTGAGATACGTCGTTCAAGGTTTTGTCCACGTTATATGCTTTTCCCCAATTTCCATCGGCCCAAGACTTTATTTCTCCCGATTTTTCTGAGATAATATGTACTTCTGCTCCGGCGTCTTCCAGTGCTTTTCTAGGTTCTCTTAATTCACTTTCTTCAAATCCATTAGTCGCTAAGATTGCGACTTTTTTTTTATTTAAATTTTCCATTTTTTGATGTTTAAGATTAGTATTAATTCCTATTAAATATACTTAGAAATCAAAACTTCAAATAATTACAGCATAATTTTAACGAGAATTTAATATAAAGTGTTAAGAGGCCTGCTTGAAAAGTTAAACGCAGAATGTTTTAATTCAATATGTTAAACAACATTTCTTTTAATAAATCTTTTTGCGGCGTAGCGTTAGAATTGACACCTTTACTTTTAACATCAAATTCTCGAAGACGACCAATAACTCCGCTCACTTTTCGCATTGGGAAATTTCGGGCGGCCTCTATATATTCATTTACAAAATAAGGATTCACTTTTAATGCTGACGCCACATTTCTCGGCGATTTATCGCTCATTCCATGTAAATGAAGTAACTGCGAAAAGAAATTAAACAGTAAAGACACCGTAACAACCATAGGGTTGTCTTTTGGGTTTTCGCCAAAGTACTTAATAATCATATACGCCTTAACATCGTTTCTTGCTCCAATAGCTTTTCGTAATTCGAAATTATTATAGTCTTTACTAATCCCTATATTTTCTTCGATATGCAATGGTGTAATTTCGGAGTTTTTAGGTAACACAATCTGCAGTTTTTCTAACTCGTTGTTTATTTTCCCTAAATCAGTTCCTAAAAACTCTACTAGCATTTGCGAGGCCTTTGGGTCTATCGTATAGCCCTTTGTAGAGAGCACACGGCGAATCCAATCTGGCACCTGATTATCGTATAATTTTTTACTTTCGTAAATAACCCCCATTTTTTTTATGGTTTTGTAAACCGCTTTACGCTTATCTACCGACTTATATTTATAACACAAAACCAACACTGTAGAGAGTTGTGGGTTTTTAGCATAATCGTTTAACTTGTCTATGGTTCGCGATAAATCTTGAGCTTCTTTTACAATAATCACCTGCTTATCAGACATCATTGGGTAGCGTTTTGCTTGCCCTATGATATCGTCTATGGTAACATCGCGACCATACAACACCATTTGATTAAATTCTTTTTCCTCTTCGGCTAATACGGTGTCTTCAATAAAATCTGAGATCTTATCAATGTAATACGCCTCCTCACCCATTAATAAATAAATAGGTTTTAGGTTTTTCTTTTTTATATCAGTTACTAACTGTTTAACTTCGTCCATTAAAAAAAATTCACCAAATTTGTGTAGTGCAACAATTAAATTTCCCTACATATTCGTTTCGATTCAAAAATAGCGAAAATAAAGTTTCTATATTCGATGCTATTCGTAAAAAATTCGTAATTCTTCAACCCGAAGAATGGGTCCGCCAGCACTGTGTGTGGTATTTAATCGAAGAGAAAAACTACCCGAAATCCCTTATTAATGTTGAGAAAGAACTTATCATCAACGATTTAAAAAAACGCTATGATATAGTGGTGTTTAATCCCGATGGCAGTATTCACTTAATTGTGGAATGTAAAGCTCCGAAAATTGCTATAAAACAAAACACCTTCGACCAAGTGGCGCGTTATAATTTAGCGTTAAATGCTACTTATTTAATGGTGACTAATGGTTTGAATCACTATTATTGTCAAATGGATTTTGATGCTGAAAAGTATCAGTTTCTAAAAGAGATTCCCAATTATAAAAAATAAGAATGAAATTAGCTGTTGTTATATTAAATTGGAATGGAAAAGAGTTATTAGAAACCTTTTTACCTTCAGTCGTAAAACACTCACAAAACGCGACGATTTATGTGGCCGACAATGCCTCTACCGATGCTTCACTGGCATTTATCCGCACGCATTATCCTTCAGTGAAAATCATAGAAAATAAAAGTAATGGTGGCTATGCAAAAGGCTATAACGACGCTTTAAAACACGTTGAAGAGCCTTTATTTTGCTTACTGAATAGCGATGTAGAGGTTACCGAAAATTGGCTCACTCCTATTATTAACACGTTTAAAGCAGAACTGGAAACAGCAATCATTCAGCCTAAAATTTTAGATTATAAAAAGAAATCTCATTTTGAATATGCGGGAGCTGCGGGAGGATTTATAGATAAATATGGCTACCCGTATTGCCGAGGGCGCCTTTTTAACACCATTGAAGCAGATACTAATCAGTACAACGACACTACTCCTGTTTTCTGGGCCTCGGGTGCCTGTTTCTTTATAAGAAAAGAAGTTTTCTCTGCTTTAAATGGATTTGACGAATCCTTTTTTGCGCATATGGAAGAAATTGATTTATGCTGGCGTGCTTATAATTTAAATTATAAAACGAAATACGTGGGAACCTCCACTGTTTACCACGTTGGCGGCGCAACGCTAAACGCTATAAACCCTAAAAAAACATACTTAAACTTTAGAAATAGTTTGTTTTGTTTGTCTAAAAATGCCTCTGGCAATCTATTCGCCTTAATTTTCGTACGTTTGGTATTTGATGGTTTTGCTGCTTTAAAATTTTTAGTTGATTTAAAACCGAAACATATTTTAGCCATTTTACAAGCACATTTTAGCTTTTATAGACATCTTAGCACGCTTTTAAAAAAGCGTACAAAGAGTCCTCAAATTAAAAACTACTACACCAAAAACAGTATTGTATGGCTGTATTTCGCTCAAAAAAAGCGTTATTACAGAGATTTGTAACTGTTATAGTAAAAGTTTTGTTAATGCTTCTTTTAACATTTAATTTTTATATACTTTTGATATTGTTCAACAATTAAACCATCTTATTAAAATTATGAAAAAAATCATATTGTTTGGTGCCGTAGCACTACTTACTTTGGGTTCATGTGTTTCTAAAAAGGAATACTTAGCATTAGAAGGTAAGCACAAGGAAACACAAGACTTACTAAATACCGCAACAGTTAAATTAAATCGTTGTTTAGCGGATGAAGCAGCATCGGCAGCTAGAGCAAAAGGACTTAGCGAACGTTTAGCCGATATGAAATCGACTAACCAAGCGTTAATTGAAACGTCTAAAGATATGACGGTTCTTACTACCAAAGGCGCTACTAATCTTGAAAAATCTCTTGAAAGTTTAAAAGAGAAAGATTTAAAAATAACGCGTTTACAAGATGCTTTAACTAAAAAAGACAGTGTTACGCTAGCTTTAGTTACAAGTCTTAAGAAAGAAGTTGGATTAAACGATCCAGATATTGAAATTAACGTTGAAAAAAGTGTTGTATTTATCTCTCTATCTGATAAATTATTATTCCAAAGCGGAAGCTATAACATAACTACGAGAGCAAAAGAAATTTTAGCTAAAGTAGCAACTGTTATAAACAGCAAGCCTAATTTTGAGGCTATGGTGGAAGGTCACACAGATAATGTTCCTTACGGAAAAAGAGATGCTCTTTTAGACAACTGGGATTTAAGTGTAAAACGTAGTACATCTATCGTTAGAGCATTACAAGATTTAGGGGTAGATCCTTCTAAATTAATTGCTGCTGGTAGATCTGAGTATGTGCCTTTAGTTGAAAATAATTCAGCTGAAAACCGTGCAACAAACAGACGTACTAAGATTTTAATCTTACCTAGAATTGATCAGTTTTATAATATGATTGAAGAAGAAATGAAGAGTTTATCTAAAGAATAATCCTATTCATTTTATATACTATAAAAAGCCTAATCTTTCGATTAGGCTTTTTTTTATGACACTATTTTAAGTTAATTAAAAAATCTCCAGACTTCCTTTTCCTTCTCTAATAATAACAGGATTGTCACCACCATCAGATAAGTCGATAATAGTAGACGCGTGGTTATCGCCATAACCACCATCGATAACTAAATCGACTAGGTTACCCCATTTTTCAAGTATTAATTCAGGATCGGTAGTATATTCTAAAACGGCATCTTCATCTCTAATAGAAGTTGAAACCAAAGGGTTTCCTAATGCTTTTACAATTTCTAACGTAATCGCATTATCAGGAATACGAATTCCTACTTCTTTTTTCTTTTTAAAAACTGAAGGCAGCGATTTCGATCCTGGCAAAATAAAAGTATAAGGCCCAGGAAGCGCTCGTTTTAATATTTTAAAAGTCGAGGTATCTATTTGTTTTACATAATCGCTAAGGTGACTTAAATCGTGACAAATAAACGACAGATTAGCTTTTTCAAGTTTCACTCCTTTTATTCTAGCGATTTTCTCTAACGCTTTCGTGTTGTTAATATCGCAACCTAATCCATACACCGTATCGGTTGGATAAACAATAAGTCCGCCGCGTTTTAAACAATCAACGACCTTTTTTATTTCCTTCGGATTTGGGTTTTCTTCGTAAATTCTTATTAATTCTGCCATAACCGTATTTTTTTGTACTTAAAAATAATTATAATTTTACAAATAAGCTGATTACTAATAATTTAATTAATTAAAATTATCCTTATTGATCAGGCTAAATTAAAATACACCTTAAAGTTAACGGGGCGTTCTAAACTACGAACGAACGCTAGTATATTTATTATTGCTAGTAGACCTTAAAAGACTACGCTTAAACTGTTTTTTTTGTTAAACTACAAAACACGTACTAAACAGTTATTAATTGTTACCCAATAATTTTAAGCTTTGCGAAACGCAACAATAGCTTTTTAACGCCACCAACTTCAAATCTAATTTCTGCTTTTATATCGCCGCCTTTGCCATCTATTTTAAGAACTTCTCCTTTTCCAAAGCGTAAATGCTTTACAAAGTTACCAACGGCCAATTCACCATCGAACAAATTAGTATTCTCTGCCGTAGCGGCTGTTTTTTCAACTTTTTTCAATTTTTTAGGAACGCTTAATTTAAAATTTTCTGGTTCCTTTTTATTCGACTTCTTTTGGAGTTTAGGTTGCACGGCTTTTTTAAATCTTATTTTGTTAGGTGGTGCATCTCCAAAAATATCTTCGGAGAGCATTGGGTTTATACGACGCTCTTCAATAGGCGTTAAATTTTCAACATATTGTTCATCTATTTCTTCAATAAAGCGACTAGGATCTGAATCTATTAATTTACCCCAGCGATATCGCGATAACGCATAGGTTAAATACGCTTGCTTTTCGGCACGTGTTAACGCAACATAAAATAAACGGCGTTCTTCTTCAAGCTCACTTCGCGTGTTCATACTCATTCCACTAGGAAATAAATCTTCTTCAAGCCCTACAATATAAACGTGAGAAAACTCTAGCCCTTTTGCTAAGTGAATAGTCATTAATGCGACGTGGTTTTCATCTCCTTTATCAGAATCCATATCAGTAGCTAGCGCCACATCTTCTAAAAATTCGGCTAACGAATCTGAAGCATCAGCAAGTTCTAGTTGTCCTTCAACGAAATCTTTAATACCATTTAAAAGCTCCTCGACGTTTTCGAGTTTAACAACACCTTCCGGTGTACCGTCTTTATTAAGTTCTTTAAGTAATCCAGTAGTTTTAGTAATGTATTCTGCTAAATCGAAAGCATTCGCAGTTTGATTCATTACTTGAAAACTTTCGATAAGCGTTGCAAAGTCTTTTAATTTATTTCGTGTTCCGCCATTAATTTTAATATCTACTTTATCGATATTTTTTAAGACTTCAAATATAGTTTTTTTGTAACCATTGGCTGCAACCATTAAACGATCTATGGTTGTTTGACCAATACCTCGCGCCGGATAGTTAATAACACGCTTTAACGCTTCTTCATCGGCAGGATTTATCACCAAACGCAAATACGCCAAAACATCTTTAATTTCTTTTCGTTGGTAAAATGATAATCCGCCATAAATACGATACGGAATTTCGCGTTTTCTTAAAGCGTCCTCCATAGCACGCGATTGCGCATTGGTACGGTATAAAATAGCAAAATCGCTATTAGGCATTTGGTGTTGCATTTTGTTTTCGAAAATACTACTTGCTACAAATCGCCCTTCGTCGCCATCGGTAAGCGACCGGTGAACAACAACTTTAGGCCCTTCTTCGTTGGAAGTCCAAACCACTTTCTCTAATTTAGTTTGATTGTGCTCGATAACAGAATTTGCCGCATTTACAATATTTTTTGTAGAGCGGTAATTTTGTTCTAATCTATATAATTTTACGTCATCGTAATCTTTTTGAAAATTTAAGATGTTATTAATATTCGCTCCCCTAAAGGCATAAATACTTTGCGCATCATCACCAACAACACAGATATTTTGAAAACGATCGGCCAAAGCACGAACAATTAAATACTGGGAGTGGTTGGTATCTTGGTACTCATCGACCAAAATATATCTAAATTTATCTTGATATTTGGCTAAAACGGCTGGAAACCGCGTAAGGAGCTCGTTAGTTCTTAGAAGTAAATCATCGAAATCCATAGAGCCTGCTTTAAAACAGCGGTCTACATATTCTGCATAAATTTCTCCCATTTTCGGACGACGCGCCATAGCATCGGCTTCCATTAGTTCTGGATTCTTAAAATATGCTTTAACTGTAACCAGACTATTTTTATAAGAGGAAATACGCGAATACACCTGTTTTGTTTTGTAGACATCTTTATCTAAACCCATTTCCTTAATAATAGAGCCCATTAAGCGCTGAGAATCTTGAGTATCGTAAATCGTAAAATTACTAGGAAAGCCTAAATGATGTCCTTCAAATCTTAAGATTTTAGCGAATACCGAGTGAAAGGTTCCCATCCACAAGTTTTTAGCTTCACCACTACCAACAATTTCGGCGATACGCCCTTTCATTTCTTTTGCTGCTTTATTAGTAAAGGTCAACGCTAAAATATTGAACGAATCGACACCTTGACTCATTAAATAGGCAATTCTAAAGGTTAATACACGTGTTTTTCCAGAACCTGCACCTGCGATAACAATCATTGCGCCGTCTTTTTGTATCGTAGGTGCTAATTGTGCTTCGTTTAACTGACTTAAATACTTCTCCAAACTCTTGTTATTTTTAGGGTATAAAAATAGTAATTGTCGTTGGCATTACCCCACTGGTTTAGGTAATAATTTTAAACATTTAGCAATAGCTACAGAATGCACTTAGAGAGCGCATCATTTTAATCGGTTAAAGTTTTTCTATCACCCTATAATTGTCTTTGTATTATAAATTGATTATTTTTGAGTAAAAATTTACAATTAAACTATTATGGATACTGTTCTAGATTTTCTATCTAATATTTCTTGGTGGATGTGGGTTCTTATAGCCCTTATACTTATTGCTCTTAGAGATGTTTTACAAAGAAAACATACCATTAGTCACAACTTTCCTATTGCAGGACACTTTAGGTATCTATTAGAAAGTATAGGACCAGAATTACGCCAATACTTTGTTGCAAATAATCGCGAAGAATTACCTTTTAACCGTATTGAACGGGGTTGGATTTATGCCTCAGCAAAGCACCAAAATAATTACGAAGGTTTTGGTACAGATCGCGATATTTACGCACATCAGCACATTTTTATTAATAATGCAATGTTCGCTTATAAGTTTCCTGTAGATCACCCAAATGCTGTAGACCCCGCTTTTTTGCCCTGTGCAAAGGTAATGGGATCTTTCAATAAAAGAAGAAAACCGTTTCGCCCTGCTTCTGTAATAAATGTATCGGCAATGAGTTTTGGATCTCTTTCAGCAAAAGCTGTAGAATCTATGAATAAGGGAGCTAAAATTGCTGGAGCTTACCACAATACTGGAGAGGGTGGTTTATCTCATTATCACCGAAATGGTGCCGACGTTGTTTTTCATTTTGGTACAGGTTACTTTGGTGTTAGAGATGATAACGGTAATTTTTCTATGGATAAAATGAAGAAGTTAGTGGAAGATTTCCCTTATATAAAAGCCATAGAAATTAAAATATCTCAAGGCGCAAAACCAGGTAAAGGAGGTGTTTTACCAGCTTCTAAAATTACTCCCGAAATTGCAAATATTAGAAGTGTCCCGCTAGGACAAGATGTACTTTCTCCACCAACACATTCGGCATTTAGCACCGTTCCAGAAATGCTTCAACTCATTGAAGATATAGCTGAAGTTACCGGTTTACCCGTCGGAATTAAAGCTGCCATAGGAAAATTAGAACAATGGAAAGAGTTAGCGAACTTAATGAAAAAAACAGGTAAAGGCCCCGATTTTATTACCGTAGATGGTGGTGAAGGAGGTACTGGAGCAGCGCCGCCAAGTTTTGCCGATCATGTATCGCTACCGTGGGTGTACGGATTTAGTGACTTATATAAAGTGTTCAAAGAAAGAGACCTTACCGAGAGAATTGTTTTTATAGGAAGTGGTAAGTTAGGTTTCCCTGCGAAAGCTGCTATGGCATTTGCAATGGGTGCAGATTGTATAAATGTGGCGCGTGAAGCGATGATGAGCATTGGTTGTATTCAAGCGCAAATTTGTCACACCAATAAATGTCCAAGTGGTGTTGCCACCCAAAGTAAGTGGTTACAAAATGGTATAGACCCAACTTTAAAATCCATTCGTTTAGCGCAATACTTTAAAACCTTTAGAAAAGAATTTATAGAAATTACGCACGCCGCAGGTTACGAACACCCTTGCCAATTTACAATGGATGATATCGATTTAAATATTAATGATAGAGAATTGACCAAAGAATTAAGTAGTGCTTTTAAATACAATAAAACACTCGTTCCCTTTACACGTATGCAAGATTTGAAAGAGTGCATATACTTAGGCGGAAAGGACGGTAAAACGTTGAAAGCAGAAACTAATAGCAATGAAAGTAATACTTTAGCTAATTAAATAAAAGTAACAAAGAAAGTGTAAAGCGTCTGGAATAAGAATTCTAGGCTTTTTTTTAGTCTTTATTTTTAATTCAATTTTAATACTTGCTCATAAACTCCTTGTAATAAATTGTAAAAAGCGCCTCTTTAAAAACGCTACTTAAAAAGTGCTAGAAAGGCTTTTTTATTGGTTCTGGAAATAGGCACACGTTGGTCGTTTTGTAACAAAAGGTAGCCTTCGTTTTCAAAATGACGCACTTTTTCTAAGTTTACAATATGAGATTTATGACATTTAAAAAAAATGTTGCTCAATAGTTTCTCAAAACGTCCAAGATTATAAGAGCTAATTATTGTGGTAAGATTGGTTAAATGTATTTTTGTATAGCCTTCATACCCTTCTAAATGCAAGACTTCTTCTTGCGGTATAAAGGATAACCCTTTAGCGGTTGGCACTATTATCTTTTTATTATTAGAGAGCGTATTGGTTAATAAGTTTACTAATTTGGAGTTGGTATTAAAGTCTTTTTTTTCTTGTACTATTTTAACCGCCTTCTCCACTGCAACTATTAAATCTTCGTCATCGATTGGTTTTAAAATATAATCTACAGCATTTTGTTTAAAGGCTTCCACGGCATATTCGCTGTATGCGGTAACAAAAATAACTTGAAATTCGATTTTCTCAAGTTTAGCTAGCACATCGAAACCACTAATACGAGGCATTTCAATATCTAAAAACACCAAATCTGGTTGGGTCTCTTGCAACCCTTTTATTGCGTCTTCTGGCTTCTGAAAAGTATGAACTACTTGTATTTCTGGAAATAATTTTCCGAGTTTCTGCTTTAAACCTTTCAGGTTAGTAATTTCATCATCAATTAAAATAGCGCTTATCTTGCTCATAAATTATAGTTGTGTGATTATAAAAGTCGATACGCTACCTCTGTCACTTAATTTGGGGTTTAATTCTTCTTCGGTGCAAGATATAGACCACTGCCCTGTTTTGTTCAAAAATTTCAAACGATCTTCTAACACATTCGAAGATTTTATTTTACGATTATTCGGCTTTTGGGTGTTTACAAATCCTACACCGTCATCTATTATTTCAACTTTAAAGCTTTTTTCTGAAATATAGAGAACATTTACAAAGACATTTCCATTTTCTACCTTATTAAAAATACCGTGATTAATGGCATTTTCTACTATAGGTTGCAATAACATTGTTGGCAACTTTACCTGCTTAGTATTCACTGTATCATCGCAATTAATATGGTATTGAAACTTATCTTTAAATCGTAATTTTTCAATATCCAAATAATTTTGAATGAGCTTAATTTCTTCATTTAAACTGATTTCAGTTTCTTTAGACAATTCGAAAAACTGGCGAATAAGCTTAGAAAATTTAACTAAATAAGTTTCTGAAGCTTCAATTTCATTGTTATTTATGTAATATTGAATCGCAGCTAAAGAATTAAACACAAAATGAGGATTCATTTGTGAGCGCAACGCTTTGAGCTGAATTTCAATCATCATTTTTTCTTGAATGAGGGCGTTATTTTTTTTAAGCTGAACGCTTTTACTCACCACCCAAACTAAATAAGCGATTACAGCGACCACAATTAAAACTAACATTATTTTTACCCATAACGCTTGCCACCACAAAGGCAAAATTGTAAAGCTGAGTTGCTTTTTAATAGTACCGGATTCTAAATTAAAAGTGTAATGATCGGGTTTTAAATTATTGAAATTAAAAATAGTTGATGACGTTGTTATCCATTCGTTTTGAATAGGTTCTAATTTATAATTAAGAAGGATTTCATTATCTTCAGAGAAATTTATGATATCAGATTTTAAGTTAACCACATTATTACTGGTGTACAAAAAAGTGTTGTCGCACTCCGTAATAACCTCATCATTATAAGTGGCCTTTTCTATAAAAACATCAAGTAACAAATTTTGTGTTTCTTGGTGGATAGGTAAAATAGCCAACCCATTGTTAGTACCCACAATTAAATCTTGATTGTCTACAAAAATAGAATTTACATTATTATTAGGCAGTCCATCGTTTACACCATAAGATTTTACTAATTGGTACTCACCGTTGTTTTTTTCAAGATGCAATACACCTGTATTTGTAGCTAACCAAATGGTATTATCTTTAACAAAGGCATCTTGAACTATTAAAAACTCAGAACCATTTAACGGCCTAATGGTGTCTAAATCTGATATAAAACTTCCAAAACCATCTGTATTTATTAATAGTTCAGTTTCAGAAAGTGGTTTAATACTTAATACAGGTTTTTTAAAAGTTTGGGTTTTAAAAATGACGTTTTTTACAGCATCGTTTTCTATTTCCTTTAAACCACTATTGGTAGCAATAATTAAGCGACAGTTAAAAACTAACAAGTCGTTACTCCCTCTCTGAGAGATATCAGCTTTAATCTTAAAGGTTTCATCATCTATTTTATAGATTCCAAAGGAATAAATTGCATATAACTCTGAATTAAAAAGAACAACCTTTTTTAAATGTCTAGTAGCATATTCTGGATTTAAAGACTCTTTTTTAAACGTTGCAATTGGTCTCTCTCCCCTAAATTCTTTAAAAATAATGTTTGGCGTAAAATAATAGGCTGTATTAAGAGCCGTGATTTCAGATGCGCCATAAATATAGTCGTTTACAGAGAGGTAAGGCTTAAATGTTTTATCACTTTCAGCATACTTAAAAAAGCCTTGATTGTAAACACTCGCAATTAAATTATTATGAATACGGTTTAAATTTTGAATCTTATCACCTTCAAAATCATAAATAATATTTTGTTTAAGGTCAGGCAGTTTGTAAACGCCTTTATTAAAAGTAGATAACCAGATTGTATTTTTATTATCTATAAAACCAAAATGAGCATTTAAATGCGGCGGAAAAAAAAAGGGTTTAGAAATATGAAAGTTCTCATCTAAATACCCAACAAAAGAAGCTCCAGAAATTTGAAATGTATCACCTACCACATTTATTCTGGCGTGTTTTACAGAATCTATGTCAATTTCATCTTTAAAAGTAAAGGTCTTGAATTCTAATGTATCAAAATTTAAAATGTAATATTTTTTATCTGATACCCAAAAAAACAAGTTCTCTGTTATTTGACCTCTCGATGTCTTGTGGTATGCTGTATTTTTTGCGTGAAATTGTTTAAGAATAGTGCTATTTTCATCATAAACAATTAAATTATCTGTAGTGTAACTGTACGTTAAATAAGAGACATTACTATTATTGATTATTTTAACAAAATCTTTGTTACCTAATTTATTTTCAGGCTCTTTTATCTGTTCCCAAATGGTATCCTTTAAAGTAAACATCTTATTAGGCCCATTGGGATACACGTTATTTTGTATTTGAGAGGAAAAAATGGGATTCATAATTTCGTTTTTCGCCATGTTAGGAAATGAAAAAACACTGTCATTTTCAATGAAACCCAAGCGCGAAGATTTAGATAAATACCAAATTTTACCATCTGGTGTTACAAAAGCATCCCAAACATCGTTAATTGGCAACCCCTCTTTAGTTGTAAAAGTTTTAAAAGTTTTACCATTATACTTTACCATTCCTTTATCTGTTAAAAACCACATATAGCCTTTAGCATCTTGCATAATTGTATAGACGTGGTTACTTGGCAAGCCGTCTTTAGTAGAATAATTGGTATACTGCTGCGCGAATAACACATTCCATAATAATAGAAGTAATAGAGTTATATGCCATTTTTTATGTTTCAATGGTGCGCAATGTTTTACAGTAATTAGTGTTCCTCAATATAACTGATAAAAGGTACTCTTTAATTATTTTTTTAATTGAATTACCTTTAGATGTTTTAACCTACAAAAAATAGAGTCCGTTACATAAGCTTTCCAAATCTAAACTGTTTTCGTCTGTATTAAAAGGTACTATAAATAGGTCTCGTCCATTTATAATTTTCAATCTAAACTCACCTTTCGTTTGCAATACCACTCTTAGTTTATCCATTACTGCATTTGGGTACCTGTTTAAAGTAATAGAAAAGCCTTAGTTATCGTTTACAGAAAATGTCGTGTTAATTTCTGTGGTTGCTGTATTCGCAGTGATCGGCACATTATAATGGACATAAATATTTGTACGTTTATTCATCATTTCATTTGCTATTTAGCAGAGACAGCCCATCCCTTTTCAAACTTATTACTCTCCGAGGTTACTTACTAAAACCTTTATTGATCTGGTTTTCTTAAAATTCTGCCTTCGCCGACTATTGTTCCTTGAGCAGTAGTATCTGTTGCATACAAAAAATCGCCTTCAAAAGTAAACTCTATGTAATCTCCAACATTTACGGGGTGAACCGTAACCGTGCACATCACTGGAGAACTAGCAAAATTCGTTATACTTGACACAAATATATGACCTGGAGAAAACTCTGTAAAAATGAAATTACTCGTTACGCCATCTGAAATTCCCCAAGAAAAATTACTTTCATTTGTAAACGTTGTAAAATCTGGAAAGGTAAAATCTCCATCTACAAAAATGCTCGCATCATTTACAGAGCCAGCGGAAGCCCTAAAATAAAACTTCTCGAATGGCGAATTGGTATTTGGTGTAAAATAGCCTTTTGCTGAAGCGTCAAAAATACGCTCTGTTCCATTGTTTAGTGTGTATTTAAAATATTCGCTTGTGTTTAATGTTGGCGTAATTACGGCATCGTCATCGTTACCGCAACTAAACGTAGAAACTATAAGAGCGAATACTAAAAAAGGTTTTAAAAATATTTTCATTGTTTTTCTTATTAATTTTTCTGATTAATTATCTACTGCTATATAATTTCCATAGCCAGCATTAAAAGTGCTCACTAGATTTAAACTCCCTCCAGACATATCATAGATATATAAAGCATTGGCATCTGTTACATAAGCATAATTAAGATTAACAACGACACCACTAGCGTTATTTAGAGGCTTTGAGTCCATAACAGACATCGTGTTTAAATTAATCATTTTCACACCATCGTAACTTGTTTGTAAAGGAGCGTCTGGACCAGGTTTCATTGTAACATAAGCATAAGCACCTGAAACATCCAAAGCCGTTGCGTGACCGCCAATAATAACCTCATCAATTAATTGGAAACCGGCTGGCGTTTGTTGAAATTTCTTTAATTTTTGATCTATAATATTCGCCACATAATAATAGGTGCCATCGGTTCTTGTCCAGCTATGAAAACTTCCATTGCTGTAAGGATAAGAAGCTATGTCTACATCCATAGGGGCACTTGTAGTGTTCGTTACCAAAGGTGTACTTGGATCTGTAATATCTATTCTATGTAAACCAGAAGCTAAATCTATAATAACTAAATCATCTCCATTTTTAACCATACTCATTGTATCGTGGCCATCTACAATACTATACTCTGCACTCGCCATATGAAATTTATGAAACCCTCTATATTCATCTGAAATATACGTGTAGTTTTCTACTTCTACCACATCTGAAACGCGACCATAAGTTGCACTTTTTGCAAGTGAACCGTAAATAGTTGCAGTTGGCGGGTTTGCAATGTTTACAAAACTGACAAAAGGCTCTGTGGCATCAAAATGCCCAACATACGCAAGGCTGTTTGCAGTATTTACATAGTATGATGTTGGTGCTGGAATAGCGGTTTCCAAGCTAGGCGATAAAACGTTAGTCACATTTACAATTTTTAGGTTTGAACCATCTGTTATATAAACATAATCGGTAACACTTACAATTTCATCTATAATTACACACACATTAACTGAGGCATCGACAGCATCATTATCTTGAGCAGACAAATATAAAAGTTCTAGTGTTACTACGTCACCAGGTTGATTTCCGCCACTTAATGTACTGACTACTGTTGTATAAAATTGTGTATTACCTACTGGATAGGTACTTCCATTCATCATAAAATAACTGCCATCGATTGCATTAAAATTAGTCCCTAAAGTAGACAAGCTACCGGTGGTAGTCCCAAAGGTATAGAAATCCATTATTGGTGCATTTTGGGTGTTAAATATGTGCAAATAATCACCATCTGGATGACCAGTTACGTATTGCACATTAACAAGGTTTCCGTCAAAGAGAAGATTGTTCTCTCCTTCGTTTATAACAGTAATACCTTGCTCACCGTCTCCACAAACCTCATCTACAAAAGGATCATTATCATTGCCGTAGTCACAGCTATAAAGCATAGGGATAACGGCAGCAAATAAAATATTTTTTATTATTTTCATAGTTTTAAGTTTTAGTCTAAAATGATACCGAAAGTTCCTTCGTAATGCCCCGTGATTATTTCGCCATCTTCATTCATAAATGTATAATCGACATCTACTGTGCTTTCTGTTGGATTAGCATTATCTATAGTAATAGCATTAAAAGTAATTGATGGACCTACTGGGCCTGGGAAATTAAAAATGCCCACATTCTCGCTACCAATACCGAACTCTGTGTTATTATTTATATATATTGGACTTAAAGCATCTATTTGACCATTCTCAATAATAACAGAATCGTGAATACTAGAAACCACATACGTATTATTTGGCAGTGGCCCTGCATTTGCCAAACTTGGGTTGTCTTGGACTTCTACATTTAAAAACACCCAGCTCGTTGTGTTTAAAGAGAATAAATAATCATCGTTTACGCCATTTACATTTGCCAAATCATTGTCGAACATTCTTCCGTTGGAAAAGAAAAAACTGTAATTATCTGGAAAGCCATCGCCTCCAATATTAGGGTCGTCATCCTCTTCATCTATCTCAAAATAAGCATTCGGAGTTTCAAAAAATATATTATTGTGCGTAAAACCATCGGTTGGAACTACTGGATCTGTTTGTTCGTCGTCGTTGTTATCGCAACTAAAGGCAAAAAGAGAAATGAGTACTAGTATTATGTTTATATTTTTCATCTTATTTAAGTTTTTAATTACAAATACTTGAATCCGTGTCGTCTGTGTCTATATTATTTAAGACTCCAAAACCGTAAGAAATAGTTTGCGACCCGCACCCATCACCATCTGCATCAATGTATCCCAACGTTAAGTCGGTTACTATTACACACAACTCAATTTCCAAACCGTTACCTACAATATCGAATCTAAATTCGTCGCCAACAACAGCTCCTGTAGTCCCGGTAACGCCTCTCTGGCAAGTAATTGCTAAGTTCGCATACGTGTTACCATCAAGATTAATGGTGCCTGTGCCTGTAGCATCTTCATTAACCACGATGGTTGTAAAATTAAAAAAACCAGGATTGGTAGTTTTGTATATTTCAATTTCTGGTCCATTAGAGCCTCCAGTTACATATTGTGCAGTTAGCTCTGCGCCGGGAATAAGAGTTTCGGTCCCGTTGGACGTTGTATAAAAAGTAAGACCTTGATAATTACACACGTCTTCATTTGGCGGATTAATGGTATCTGTACCATCATCGTCGTCGTTATTGCAAGCAAATGTAAGTGCTAGCACTGCGCTAAATAGAAAAATTTTAAATGTTGAATTCATAGCTTTAGAGAATTTGTTAGGTTTAGGGTTTATAAGTTTCTATAATAATAATAATAATAGAGTTGCGCTAAATAGTTAAGAGGTTATTTGTAAAATGCGATTTCAATGTAATAGCACATTGTCTTAATTGTTTCCGAATAAAAAAAACCGACAACCTTTAAGAAACACTTTAGTATTGCCGATTTTTTTATTGTTGACTAATAGCAACTCAAATATAATGGGGTCGTTATAAGAAATATACTCCCATACTATAAAACGTAGTCTTCATTATTTTAAAACCAACGTTCATTCAACTATCGGTTTTCTTGTACACTACTTAAAAAGAAACTAAGTTTGCTTTATAATCTTATTCACAATTATGCAGGACCAACTTATTAATCTTCTTATTTATACTGTTCCAGCAGTCGTAACTGGAGTTATTGCTTATTTCTTTTTTAAAGAACATATTAAAAACGAAAATAATAGACGTCATTTTTTAATGCATAAAGACTTCAAGAAAGAAGCGTTACCGATGCGCCTACAAGCTTACGAGCGTATGACTTTGTTTTTGGAGCGTATTGTACCCTCTAAATTATTAATAAGAGTAGCACCGCTTTCTAGCGATAAAAATGATTACGAGAGATTGTTAATAGATAGTATAGAACAAGAATTTGAGCATAATTTATCGCAACAAATCTATTTAACTAGCGATTGCTGGAGTATAATTTTAGCGGCAAAAAACACGACCATTCAGCTTATTTTAAAAGCTAATATGTCTGAAAAAACAGACAATGCAAATAAACTTCGCGAAGTAATTTTAACGGAAATGATGGAAAAACAAGCGCCAAGCAGTACAGCTTTAGCGTATATAAAAGAAGAAATAAGCGCTATCTGGTAATTTCCTTTTCTAAGGAGAGACTATCGTCCATAGACAGACCTTTACCGTGTTTACTTTCGGCGTGAGCATATCCTTCTAACCACCATTTTTCCATTAATTTTTTATTAAAAATTAATGAATTTTCCGTGAGTTTCGTTGGCGTGTAGTAAAGATTCAGTTTTACGTTTCTGTATTGTGCAGCGAGTTTACCAATAGCAATATCTCCTTTTTCTACCTGATCTAATAAATGTCCAAACAGACTAAACATTAAGGAAAATGGATTGCTACCGAGTACCTTATTATACTCTAACTCTTCGCTTTCTAAAATAATGGCATCAACCTCTGTAGCACCACGTCTTATTGCTTCTCGAATAGGAATAACGCAGCCTAAACCCCCATCTGCGTAATCGAACCCATTTTTTTTCACTAAAGACATAAACGGGATATAATTACAAGAAATCCATATCCAATCGCAAAACTCATCATATTCAAAATCATTAATAGATTTATATTCGGTTCTGTTTTTTGAAAGATTTGCTACCGTTACAATGACGTCTTCTTTTGTTGCGCGAATAAGATTAAATTCTTCTTTGGTGAAATTCTTTTTAATATTTTTTCTTAGATTTTTACTTTCACCAAAAGTGCGCCTCTTTTTTATAAACTGAAGCACCGTATTAAAATAATTAATAGACACATATTCACGTCCTTTTTTCTTTTTCACAACAAAAGGATTAACACTAAAAATAGACTGTTGGTTTACGTTAGTAAAAATATCGTACAGTTTACCGATATCGTTCGTGGCTAGAAAAGGAACGAGTAGCCCCCCTGTAGACGTGCCTAAGAACATATGGTACTGTTTACCTTCCTGCTCTATTAAATATTGCGCGACACCACCAGCAAAGGCTCCTTTACTACCGCCACCAGAGATCACTAATGCTTTCAAATTGTTATGGTTTTTCTTGTTCTAAATTAGTAATTATGTCTTTATATTTCTCGTTTTCGGAAAGAGATTTTAAAATACTTTTAGCTGATTTTTTAAACCTCCAATTATGGTGCGTAGTGGCGAGAATTACATTTTTAATTGCGGTGTCATTAAACCCATCCAAAGATTGTAAATAGGACAGTGCATTTTGGCGCACATTAAAATCGAAATTTGGAGAGGTATACTCTATTAACTCAGCGTAATAATCAATTCTATCATTATTGGCAACCCCCTCTGTATTTAGAGCTAAAACCAACCACAATAGTCTAATGTTCTTGTCATTAAAACCATTAATATTAGCTGTTTTTTCGAGATAGAGCAATCGGCTTTCAGGAAAATTAACCCAAAGCGTATACAAGGCCACCTCTTTTGTAGCGTACGAATTATCCTCTAAAAATGTTTCGTATTGGGTTTTTAACTCTAAAGGAACGACTGTAAAACTTTTAGCAATGGCTTGCCTTACTTTCAAATCAGTCTCAGACCATAAAAATGCTGGAATATCACCTTTTAACTGCGGAATTATTTTAGATTTTAATTCTACAGCTTCACTTGTTAGCAAAAGTTTCTTACAACTATCTGGCTCTGCATAACAATCGTATTTAAAAAATGTTGCTATACTTTCTGATTGATTTATCAAATGATTGGTCATTTCTGTAATAGGTAAATCTGCTGATTCTAACCACTTCAATTTAAAAGCACTCAAGTCCTGATTGGACGTTTGCTCAAGTATCTTAAAAAAATAATCGGTTTCTACATTCTTAAATTGAAAGGTATTTAAATATTTTTTAACCGCGTCTTTAAAAGCCTTTTCTCCCACTTTTTCTCTAAGCATTTCTAAAACCCAAGCTCCTTTTTTATAAAAAGTAACGCTGCTTGCTTTGGGATCTAACAAGGCGGTGCCTTCCCCTGCTTGCTCCTGCTCTAATAACTCTTGAGCATATTCGTGTAATCGCCAAAAATAAAAGTCCTCTCCAAAAACATCCCGTTCTGCTAATAACGCATAATAGGTTGCAAAGCCTTCTTGAAGCCAATGGTGTTTACTTTTGGTGGCGGTAACCAAATTCCCAAACCATTGGTGTGCTAATTCGTGTGCGTTTATGTTTACATAGTTTCGATCTTTAAAGGCAGTACTATCGACTACAAAAGCATCACTAAAAATGGTTGTGCCTGTATTTTCCATTCCGGCATACAAGAAATCTTTCACTGGGACTTGCTTATAATTCTGCCACGGATAAGCTACTCCTATTTCAGTTTCTAAAAAATCGAACATTTGCTTAGAGTAGCGATAAGTGGACTCTACTTTTAAGGAGTCTTTTGGATAATAGTAATACCTTAATGGTATTTTACTCGCTGATAACTCCTCAATTTTGTTATACTTTCCAATAGCTAAAGCTACTAAATAACTTGACATTGGCTGTTTCATATCGTACTGCCAAGTGGTATGTGTGGCAGTACTTTCTTTCTTAATTAATTTTCCATTAGCAATAACTTCAAAATTATTTTTATAGGTTACACATATGTCAAACTCTATTTTATCATTCGTGTCATCTATGCTCGGCAACCAATTACTGGTGTATTGCCCCTGACCTTGTGTCCAAATTTGATGTTGCTCTTCACTTTCACTATTAATAACGTACAGCGCTTTTTTAGGTCTCGAATAAAACGAAAATTCCAATGTATTTTCCATTGAAGGCTTCAAAGTGCTTAACACCCAAAACCTATCCTCTTTAACACGATATTTTACAACCTTATTATTAAGTAAAACCTTAGAAAAAGAACTATTTCTAGTGTCTAAATAAAATGAATCTACAGTTTTTAAAACATCAAACGAATAGATGACACTTCCGTTAACCGATTTATTTTCAGCGTCTATCGTGTTTAAATCAACAATAGCCTTTTTAAAATCAATGTCTGACGTTTGTTGCGCTTTACCTAAAAAACTACAAGAAAATAGAATAAAAAATAGCAGGTGTTTCATAAGTGGAAGATAATAAACCTAAAAGTGTAGACCAAAAAAAGCACGCTATAAATAGCGTGCTTTTCGACACTTAATTAACTGTTTTAATTTGTGACTATTGGAGCATTAATTGGGGTGTTACTTTTAACGACTACAAATATAGAAGTAGCGTAATAAGCATTACCATTTTCTCCATCGTTAGTCCAATCTTCGTAGTCATACTCGAAAGCAAATGTGTTTCCTGCCAGTGACGTACCGAATACATCTAAACGGGTGGGAACTTCCATTCCTGGGCACCAACCCGCACGATCAGCAGACCAGTTTCCTGGACTTTGATTATTTACTGGGTTAGCCGCACAATTCATTGGTCCCATATAATGATCGAATGTATTTGCACCGTTTATTTTAACACTGTGTGTTCTATAACACCACTCTGCACAACCTCTTCCTGTTCCAGTATCTTCCGGTGTTGCGTGTCCCCAACCTGAAATAATGGTTCTTAAATGAGTACTCTCTGCATTGGCAGGAATAGACACGGTTTTGTCTAAATCAAAATTATGTGCTACACCGTAAGGCACGCCCGAAGACGACCAATCGTCGTAAGAAAGAATAGGAGTCACAGCATAGTAAGGATAATCTGGCGTGCCTTCAATATAATCGAAATCTACGGATACTTGGTACCCCTTATCATTCCAACATTCAGTTCTAATTCTCAACTCGGTAGTCCCCGTTAACAGCGATTTAAAATCGGTGACATCATATTCAAAACCTCTTTCTAATTGGCTATTGTCATTCCAATAGGGCGTAATGTAACGTCCTAACTCATAAAGTTCTCCAGTAGCTGGATCCTTCACTTTTACGTTAGCATAGACATCCCATTCATCGCAACCACCTGTAGGACACGTTAATTTAACATACATTTTTACAGTTTCTATAGCTGTTAAATCATTATGTAAGTTAAACGTTTGAGTGTTAGATTGATCGTAACCACCACCCATAGCAAGACGTTGCTGATTAAAAGTTTGATAATTATGAATTACAGCCGGTGAATTTCCAGACAAACTAACTACTACAGCGTCAGCATCTGTATTTGATATTATTAAAGTACCTGTTGCGTTTCCAGTAACTGAGGGAGTAAAACGCACGTAAACAATTGTTGCTTCATTTGCTGTCGCTGTTCCTATTTGCAAAGTATTTGCATAAGTTGTTCCGTCTAAAGACATCTCAAAATCATCTGTAATTGTTAGATTTATATCACTTACTAAATTATAGCCAGTTACCATAAGTTCTACAGGGTTAGACGCGTTAGCAACTGCGGTATCGTCAAAGCTTAAAGCCGTATTGCTAACAGTAATAATGGGAGCAATACTCACTCCTGCACCACTTAAACTTAATGATTTTGTTACGGCTCCATTACTTTTTAACGTTAATGTCCCACCTCTTGGTCCTACAGCTGTTTCACTTGGAGAAAAACGCACATAAACCGTTTTATTTGCAGCGTTTGCAGAACTTTTATTTAAACTAACTTCAGCAGAAAAACTTAAATCATCCAAAGAAACTTCAAAATTTTCACTCGCTTTAATTTTTAAATTTTCGTTAAGGTTCTCCCCTTTCACTTCTACATTTTAAGAACTAGAATGATTCATCACATCGACTTCTCCAAAGGTCACAAAAGAGCCCATCGTTTTAATTTCAGGAGTGGGTGCCGCATCAGTTGTATCGTCGCTGCTACAATTTGCAGAAAGTAGTACGACCAGCGTACACATTATAAAACCAAAACAGGTTTTAAGCGTGGTTAATTTCATAAATTTGATTTATAGGTTAAAATATAGTTAATTTTTTGTTTCGTAAATATATCAAAAGCCTAAAGACATTCACGTATTCTATTACAGAATAAATTATAAATTGATATTTTTGCAGTATGAGTACGAGTTTACAAACGCCCATAGATTATTTAAAAGGTGTCGGACCAAGTCGCGCAGATTTGCTTCGCAAGGAGCTCGGTATCCAAACGTACCAAGATTTACTTAATCTATTTCCCAATCGCTATTTAGACCGGACCAAATATTTTAAAATTAACGAACTACAAGCTAACAATGCCGAAGTTCAAATTATTGGGAAAATTATAAAATTTGAGGAGATTGCTCAAAAAAGAGGCAAGCGTTTGGTCGCCACTTTTAAAGACGACACCGGCGTAATGGAATTGGTTTGGTTTCGTGGACAAAAATGGATTCGAGAAGCGCTAAAACTCAATACCGATTATGTTATTTTTGGTAAAACCAATTACTACAACGGTAAGTTTAGTATTCCGCACCCCGATACTGAATTGCTAAGTGAACACGAACAAAATTTACGCTCTTCGATGCAGGCTATTTACCCATCGACTGAGAAGCTTTCCAATCGCGGAATTACCAATCGTGTGATGACAAAAATTATGCAAAATTTATTCCTAGAAACCAAAGGACGCTTTGCTGAAAGCTTGTCTAAAAATTTACTTTCAGATTTAAAATTAATCACCAAATCTGAAGCCATTTTTAACATCCATTTTCCTAAGAATTCCGACCTTCTTTTTAAAGCCAAATACCGACTAAAATTTGAAGAATTATTTTATATTCAACTGCAATTAATCCTTAAAAATTTAATCCATAAATCTAAAATAAAAGGCTTTCCTTTCAATACGGTTGGTGACCATTTTAATACGTTTTACAAACACCATTTACCTTTTGAATTAACCAACGCACAAAAACGTGTACTTAAAGAAATTAGAGCCGATTTAGGAAGTAATGCCCAAATGAATCGCTTATTACAAGGCGATGTAGGCTCCGGAAAAACTATTGTGGCTCTAATGGCAATGTTAATGGCACTTGACAATGGTTTTCAAGCGTGTTTAATGGCGCCTACTGAAATTTTGTCAGCACAACACTATAACGGATTAAAAGAACTTTGCAACAATCTGAATATCAGTATAAAACTTCTTACAGGCTCAAGTAAAACTTCAGAGCGAAGAAAAATTCACGAAGCTTTAGAAAATGGCGAATTAGACATCTTAATTGGCACGCACGCCGTTTTAGAAGATAAGGTGAAATTCAAAAATTTAGGACTCGCCATTATCGACGAGCAACACCGTTTTGGTGTGGAGCAACGGTCTAAATTATGGAAAAAAAACACCTCGCCCCCACACGTTTTAGTAATGACCGCAACCCCTATTCCAAGAACCTTAGCAATGTCTGTTTATGGCGATTTAGACATCTCCGTAATAGACGAATTACCACCGGGTAGAAAAGCCATAAAAACAGTACACCGATACGACACCAATAGGCTTAAGGTTTTACGCTTTATAAGAGACGAAATTAAGAAAGGAAGACAGGTCTATATCGTGTACCCATTAATTAAAGAAAGTGCCAATATGGACTACAAAGATTTAATGGACGGCTACGAAAGTATTGCTCGAGATTTCCCGATGCCAGACTTTCAAATTTCTATTGTTCACGGACAAATGAAACCGGCCGATAAGGAGTTCGAAATGCAACGTTTTGTAAAAGGCGAAACCAATATTATGGTCGCTACAACCGTTATTGAAGTCGGCGTAAATGTCCCTAATGCCTCGGTAATGATAATTGAAAGTGCCGAACGTTTTGGACTCTCGCAATTACACCAATTGCGTGGTCGTGTTGGGCGTGGTGCCGAGCAAAGTTTTTGTATTTTAATGACGAGCCACAAACTCTCTGAAAACAGTAAAACACGCATTAAAACGATGGTAAGTACTAACGATGGTTTTGAAATCGCCGAGGTAGATTTACGCCTTCGTGGTCCGGGAGATATTATGGGCACACAGCAAAGTGGTGTTTTAAATTTGCGCATTGCCGATATCGTTAAAGACAATGATATTTTGCAACATGCCCGGTACCATGCCAAACAAATATTAACAAAAGATCCCCGTTTGAAATCGCCAGATCACACCCCTATTTTAGAGACCTACCGCCAAATGGCGAAATACAAGAATATTTGGAATTATATTTCTTAGAATATTGAGCTTAAACTGTTATATTATTTACTTTTACATCTAAAACATTAATATGCTTCACCTTAAACTAGAAACCGATCCGCGTTGGGTAACTATTGTAGAATCTAATATTGAAGAAATATTAACCGATCATGCGTGGTGCGAACAAAAAGCGGCGACCAACGCAATTACAATAATTACTCACAATTCTGAATATCCAGATTTAGTTACAGAATTATTAGAACTCGCGAAGGAGGAAATAGAACACTTTCAAATGGTGCACAACATCATTAAAGAGCGTGGGTACACTTTGGGCAGAGAACGCAAAGACAGTTACGTCAATGAGTTGTATAAATTTATGAGCAAAGGCGGAAGCCGTTTACAAAGTATGGTCGATCGTTTGTTGTTTTCGGCTATGATTGAAGCCCGAAGTTGCGAACGCTTTAAATTACTCTCCGAACGTATTACGGATCCCGAATTATCTAAGTTTTACCACGAACTAATGATTAGTGAGGCTGGACATTACACTACTTTTATTACGTTTGCCAGAAAGTACGGAAAAGGTATAGATGTCGATGCGCGCTGGCAAGAACTCGTTACCTTTGAAGGCGAACTGATTAAAAGTTACGGTAAAAGCGAAACCATTCACGGGTAAACCACCCCTACTCTTCTAACAACGCATTTATAAAACCATCGAACTCTAATTTAAATTCGGTAAACTTATCGCCAGTAGCAGGCCCATTAAACCCCGTATGTATTTTTCTAACTTTTCCTTGTTTGTCAATAAATACAGTGGTTGGATAACTTAAAACGTGGTTTAGCATTGGTAGTTTTTTCTGAGCTTCCTCTTTACTTGTCGACCCTGTCTGTGCTAACAAAATAGGATAGGTAATACCTACACGATCTCGCAAACGTTTTATATTACTAAAAGCTTGAGTTTCTGTTTTCGCGTATTCAAAAGCTAGACTTACAAATTCAAGGGCTTTGTGCTTATTATTTCTATAATAGTCTGCATAATACGTGCTTTCGTCTAAACAATTTGGGCACCACGTTCCCATTATTTGCACGACAACCACTTTATCTTTAAATCGGGTATCGCTTAACGCCACTTGCTTACCATCAGTATCTGGAAAGCTAAAGGCTAAACTCTCGTAACCTTCTTTTAAAAAGGTAAGCGCATTCGCACTTTTTAATTCAAAATCACTATTTCGCTGCGCTACAAAAGGTTCTTTATAATGGTTTCCAGAATAAAAGGTTCCAGCAATTGTAGAATCGGTAATTTGTGCTGTAAACAAAAAAGCGTGTGCCCCATCAAAAGTAGAGAGTTTTAAAGTCGATCCAGAAATTACGCCTTCAAGATAGCGGTAATCGCCGGTTTCAGTTCTAAACGTTCCGGTCACTTCGTTACCTGTTTGTTTAAAAACACCTTTTGCCTGGTAACTTTCGGAGTCACTATCGGGACTAAATGTCGTTTCCCAATCGCCCGAAATGTTAACCATTGCATCGTTTACAACCTCAAATCTCGTTGTATTTTTCTGAGCTGTAAACGGCACTTTTCGTTGTTTACCTTTTACTACAAAATCACCTTTTAAAACACCGTTTTTAATTTTCGCTATTAAAACACCCTCAAAGACAGGTAGTTTTATATAAATAGAATCGTCTTTATAGCGTATTTCATCTACCAAGATTACTTCATCTGCATTATAAATTTCTAGCAAATCTTCAGCGTCAACCTTAAAATTAAAAGGTAATATTTCTGTGTCGCTCACTTGTAATTCTGCGCGGTACATTCCCGGTGATAATCGTTCTTGAGGCGTTTCATCTTGACAAGATAAAAATGAAACTGATAAAATTAAGAATAGAAGAGGTGTTTTTAGCATTGTTTTGTTTTGATTTTAAATGTAATCGAATAAACTACAAAAACCTTACAAATAAAACATAGATTCTAATGGGGTCTTAATAATAAGCCGCTAATCAGCACTTTTTTTTCAACAAAATAGTTTTTCAATTCCATTAAGCCTTAAGTATTCTTATATTTGCGGACTTAAAACGGTATTGTATAAATGAAAATTTCTTATAACTGGATTAAGCAGTTTATTAAAACAGACTGGTCACCAGAACAAACAAGCGAATTATTAACAGACTTAGGTTTGGAGGTTGAAGGTATAGAATTATACCAAAGCATAAAAGGCGGTTTAGACGGCGTTGTTGTAGGCGAAGTACTTACGTGCGTACAACACACAAATGCAGACCGATTAAAGGTTACAACCGTTAATATTGGCTTAGAGAAGCCCGTGCAAATTGTTTGTGGCGCACCCAATGTTGCTGCTGGGCAAAAAGTACCTGTGGCGACCATAGGAACGACTTTATATACCGAGGAAGGCGAAGCTTGGACCATAAAAAAAGGAAAAATTCGTGGTGAAGAAAGTCACGGAATGATTTGCGCTGAAGATGAATTAGGTATAGGGAAATCTCACGATGGTATTATGGTTTTAGACATCGATACAGTTGTAGGAACGCGTGCTGCAGATTTATTTAAGATTGTAAATGATCAGGTTTTTGAAATTGGTTTAACCCCGAACCGTGCCGATGCAATGAGTCATTACGGTACGGCCAGAGATCTAAGAGCTGGTTTAGCGCAACAAAATATTATTGCCCAATTAAACACCCCCTCTGTAAGTGCGTTTCACGTTGACAATAGATCGTTAAAAATAGACATTGAAATCGCTAATAAAGAATTGGCACCGCGCTATTGCGGTATTACCATTTCTGATATTAAAGTTAAAGAATCCCCTGCTTGGTTACAACACCGCTTAAAGGCTATTGGTGTAACCCCAAAAAACACTATAATTGATGCTACTAATTACGTATTACACGAATTAGGGCAACCACTTCACGCTTTTGATACGGCAAAAATTATAGATAATAAAATTGAAGTAAAAACGGTTGCTGCCGGAACCCCCTTTACCACTTTAGATGGCGTAGAACGCAAATTACATGAAGACGACTTAATGATTTGTAATGCCGATGTACCTATGTGTATTGCCGGTGTTTATGGCGGATTGCATTCTGGTGTTACCGAAAACACTAACTCTATATTTTTAGAAAGCGCGTTTTTTAACCCCGTTAGCATTCGTAAAACAGCGAAACGCCACGGTTTAAATACCGACGCTTCTTTTAGATTTGAAAGAGGAATCGACCCAAATATCACAGAATATGCTTTAAAACGCGCAGCTTTATTAATTATTGAAATTTCAGGCGGCATTATTACTAGCGATATTTCAGATTTTTATCCGAATAAAATTGAAGACCTTCACGTTCACCTTACATTCGATAAAGTAACGAAATTGGTTGGTCAAGAGATTCCTGAAGAAACGATAAAAAGTATTTTAACGACTTTAGATTTCAAAATTAATAATGTTACCGAAACAGGATTAGGTTTAACAATTCCTGCGTACAGAAACGATGTACACCGCCAGGCGGATGTTATCGAGGAGATTTTAAGAGTGTACGGTTATAATAAAATAGAAACCACGACGAAGCTAAACGCGTCTATTTCTAATGCGTCTCGTTTTGAAGACTATAAATTACAAAACATCATTGGTAATCAATTAGCGTCTCAAGGATTTTTCGAAATTATGGCTAATTCTCTTACGACTCCAGATTACACAGCTTTAAGCGAGCAGTTAAATGAAGACCATAATGTTACGATGTTAAATCCGTTAAGTAGCGAATTATCGGTAATGCGTCAATCGCTACTGTTTTCAGGTTTGGAAGCTATTTCTTTTAATATAAATAGAAAACGCACCGATTTAAAGTTATTTGAATTTGGTAAAACTTACCATAACTACGGAGATAATAAAGAAGAGCTGAAACACTTAACCTTGTTTTTAACAGGTAATAAAACGAGTGAATCTTGGAATAAAAACCAGACACCAAGCGATTTCTTTTATTTAAAAGGGACCATTATAGCGACTTTAGAGCGCTTAGGAATCTCTAGATTTAAGACTAAGCCTTTTAAAAATGATGTGTTTAGCGAAGGCGTATTGTTAGAACAAGGCAAAACGAAATTAGTAGAATTTGGAGTAGTTAAAAACGCTATTTTAAAGCATTTTGGAATTTCTCAAGCTGTCGTTTATGCCGATTTTAATTGGGAGGCTATTATTGACATTGCAAAACGCAATACAATTTCGTTTAAAGCAATACCAAAATACCCTGAAGTGCGTCGCGATTTCGCGTTACTACTAGACGATAAAGTGCTCTTTGAAGACATACATACTATTTCTAAACAAACAGAAAAGCAACTTTTAAAAAGCGTAAACTTATTCGACGTTTACCAAGGTGAAAACCTACCCGAAGGAAAGAAAAGTTATGCCGTAAGTTTTATCTTTCAAGATGAAAACAAAACACTTACTGATAAGCAAGTAGATAAAATAATGAATAAATTAAAATCTAATTTCGAAACAAAATTAGGTGCCCAACTAAGATAAATTATGGAAACAGAACACAATGAAGTACCACAGAAAAAGAAAAACATCTGGGATCTAATTTCAGGTATAGCTTTTATTGGCTTAGGAGGTTACCGTTTTTACAGTCACTTTTTAACCGAAGCAACACTGTCAAACCTAAGACTTGTTTTTGCTGCGGCCTTCCTTGGTTTTGGTATTTATAATTTATATAAATACACGAAGTAAAAACAACTTTCGATAACACTATATAAAAGTAGTCTGCATAATCTGTAGGCTACTTTTTTTATTTCAGAAAGACACCATTCAACACTTAATTTACTGGTAATCGCCTTCCTATTCTCTTGTTATTGTCGCATAAAAAGGTAATCAGATACTACTAAATTCAACAACCTGTATAACTATCTTATAAAATGTTGCTAAGGTGTACAACCATCCATATGTAAATCATTATCAAAATCAGTGTCTTAAATATAAAATAGCGACGTACTAAAATAGGAACCTATCTATTTAATTTTTTGAGCCCTATCTATTTTGCAAAACTTTAACTTACAGAAGTTCCTTAAAATTTAATTTGAACACTTATTATTTGTACATTTAAATATAACCTAAATACGAAACAGTATGTCAGACTCAGAATATGTAAAAATTTTTACAGGAAATTATATTATCGTTCAAATGATTAAGGAGCGTTTAGAAGATATCGGAATTAGTCCGATTATTAAAGACGAAACCGAATCTGGTAGACTTGCAGGATTTGCATCTGCTTTACGCGGACAACCAGAAGTTTATGTACATGAAAAAGAACTAAATAAAGCTGTACAAGTGGTAGAGGTGGTTCGTGGAGAGATGGAAAGTAAATAATTATGGCTTGATTTTAAACATAAAAAAAGCGGCTAAATCTTATTTTAGCCGCTTTTTTTATATACTACATATGCTCACTAGTTTGGCATTACAACGGTATTGATGGTGTGTACCATTCCGTTTGTTTGTGTTTTATCTCCCGAAATAATAGTAGATTTCACACCGTTAGCGCCAATTAAGACAATTTTATCACCTTGTAAAGTTGCTGTAAGTGTTGTTCCGTTTAAGGTTTTCAAACGTGCTTCTCCGCCGTTGCCATTTACAGCCCTCGTTAACTCGTTTACACCTTGGTTTCCTGGCATAACGTGGTAAGTTAACATCTCTTTAAGTGCCTCTCTGTTTTCAGCTTCTAATAGCGTTTCTAACGTTTTTTCTGGTAACGCGTTAAATGCTGCGTTGGTTGGAGCAAAAACAGTAAACGGCCCTTTTCCTTTTAAAGTCTCTTCTAATCCTACAAGTTTAATTGCGCGTACTAAAAACGTATAATCTTCAGAGTTGTTTAAATAAGCGAAAACAGTTGTTCCTTCGACAGTTCGGGGAGTTGTTATCTTACTTTTACTAAACATATAAATAGCACTATTTATTGTAGACGCTTCTGGTTCTCCTTCTGTGTTGTCTTCTTGTGTGTCTTGTTTGGCATCTTTCAATTCCGCTTTTAAAACCTCTTCATTATCTGTTGCATTATGAGACATTTTTATTTCTTCAGCTTTTGCGTTAGCCGATGTAGCATCTTCCTCATCTATAGCCGATAGTGAAGCACGACTCATTTCAGATTCAGCGATTTTATTTTCTGATGTCTTATCAGTACGTTCAAGCTCTTTATTTTGAGCGAAACCCAAACTAATACAACCTACTAGCGCTATTGCCATTGTAATTTGCTTGGTTATTGCTTTAGTTTTTAAATACATAATTTTTATTTTTTATTTAATGCTTTACTCTTTAAACGATTACATTTCGATTTTAGATGTTTTACAGCGATTATTTTAACATATTTATCCAAATATAAGATAATTATTTACAAAAAAAGCCCTGATAGAATCAGAGCTTTACTAGTTTATTAAATTGAAAGGTGAAATTTATACAGTTACCCCATACATTTTATCTCTTAATTCTTTAATTTTTGGATCTTGCATATAATCATCAAACGACATAAATCTATCAATTACTCCGTTTGGTGTTAATTCTACCACGCGATTTCCTACAGTTTGTGCAAACTCGTGATCATGAGTGGTAAACAATACAGTTCCTTTAAAGTTTTTAAGCGAGTTATTAAACGCGGTAATACTTTCTAAGTCTAAATGGTTTGTTGGTTCATCCAGTTGCAAAACGTTGGCTCTAGTCATCATCATGCGCGATAACATACAACGTACTTTTTCTCCACCAGATAACACAGACGATTTTTTAAAGGCCTCTTCTCCACTAAAAATCATTTTTCCTAAAAAGCCTCGAATATGCACTTCTTCGCGCTCTTCCTCGGTAGTTGCCCATTGGCGCAACCAATCGATTAACGTTAACTCATTTTCGAAAAAAGCATTATTATCTAAAGGTAAATACGATTGTGTCGTTGTCACTCCCCAAGCAAATTTTCCTGAATCTGCTTTTTCTTTATCGTTTAATATTTGATAAAATGCCGTTGTCGCCCTAGAATCTCTAGAGAACAACACCACTTTTTCACCCTTATTCAAGTTTAAATCGATGTCTTTAAATAACACCTCACCATCTAAAGAAGCCGTTAAACCTTCAACATTTAATATTTGATCCCCTGCTTCTCTATCGCGCTCAAAAATAATGGCTGGATAACGACGACTTGTCCGTCTAATATCTCCAATATTAAGTTTATCAATCATCTTTTTTCTACTAGTTGCTTGTTTAGACTTAGCAACGTTAGCAGAGAAACGGCGAATAAATTCTTCTAATTCCTTTTTCTTTTCTTCGGCTTTCTTGTTTTGTTGCGCATGCTGTCTTGCTGCTAATTGAGAAGACTCGTACCAAAACGTATAGTTTCCAGAGAAATGAGTAATCTTTCCAAAGTCAATATCACTAATATGTGTACATACAGAATCTAAAAAGTGTCTATCGTGAGAAACCACAATAACACAGTTATCATAATTCGCCAAAAAGTTTTCTAGCCAAGAAATAGTTTCGTAATCTAAATCGTTGGTAGGCTCATCCATAATTAACACATCTGGATTTCCAAACAGCGCCTGTGCTAATAACACACGTACTTTCTGTTTACCATCAAGATCGCCCATTACCATATAATGGTAATCGCTTTTAACACCTAAGTTAGATAACATTGACGCTGCATCGCTATCTGCATTCCAGCCGTTCATTTCCTCAAAACGAACTTGAAGTTCCCCTATTTTTTCAGCATTCTTATCCGTATAATCTGCGTATAAGGCATCTATTTCAGACTTCAATTTATATAAAATCTCGTTTCCCTTTAAAACGGTTTCTAAAACAGTATCTTCATCGTGCTTATTATGGTCCTGTGTTAAAACCGACATACGCTTTCCTGCTTCCAAATGCACGCTACCAGAATTAGCTTCTTGCTGACCAGAAATTATTTTTAAAAATGTAGACTTTCCGGCGCCATTTGCACCAATAATTCCATAGCAATTTCCATTATTAAAGGTTGTGCTCACTTCATCAAAAAGAATACGCTTCCCAAATTGAACTGAAAGATTTGAAACTGATAACATAAATTGTAGTTTAAAAATTTTTGCAAAAGTAGAAAATTACTTCCGTAAGACGAAATAAAACCCAGCTTAATAACTTTAACAACGCCTTAACACGAGAAATCCAAAGCAAAACATATTTTTGTTATCTAAAATATACGTTCTATTAATGACTATTAAAGCCCTACCTCTATTATTAATTTTGACTCTCTTTTTTACCTCTTGTGAAAAAGACGCAGCGAATAGTAATGTAGACGACAGTGCTTTTTTTGGTGGTGAAATTATTAATCCCTATTCAAATTATCTCGTACTTTCTAAAAACAGAAAATTTATAGACACCTTATTTTTGGATAAGAAAAACAGATTTGGTTACACACTCGAGAGTTTAAAACCTGGTATTTACAACTTTTTTGATGGTAGAGAAACCCAAACATTTTTATTACAACCCCGCGATAGCTTACGTTTACGATTAAATACTATAGATTTTGATGAGTCGTTAGTGTATACGGGTAAAGGCGCCAAAGAGAATAATTTTCTAGTTAATTTGTTTCTTCAAAATGAACAAGAAGACAAAGACATCCTTGGTATTAGTCAATTAAATCCAAAAGAATTCGAAAAGAAACTTCACGCTTTAAGGGACGCAAAGTTTAATAAATTATCGCGCTTTAAGAAGAAAAACAAACCGTCTGACTTGTTTTTAGAACTCGCTACGGCCGATATTAATTACAAATACTACTCAAACAAAGAATTATACCCTTTAGCAAATTACAGCAAATCTGAGCGTGATATGTTCGAAAGTTTGCCTGAAGATTTTTATAACTACCGAAAGGATGTTGATTTTAACAACGATGTATTAAAAGACTACCGCCCCTATAATTCGTTTTTACGTTTTTATGTAAATAATGCCGCATTACAAACCCATTTTAAACATTCTGAAGACACCTCTTATAACGAGCATATTTTAGATTACACCTTGGATAAGCTTAATGTTATAGATGACAAAATCCAGAATGAAGAAATAAAAAACGGTCTTCTAAATTATAACATTGTACATTTTATAAGCATTACAAAAAATACTGAAGATTACGATGCTCTTTTAGAATCGTTTCAGCAAAAAAGCACTAATACCGAACAAATAGCACGTGTTACGCGCATTGTAAATTCATACAAACGCTTAAAACCGGGTAAAAAGATTCCTAATTTAAAAATTTTAGATAAAAATAATAATCAACGCACTTTACAAGGGCTTATTAATAAGCCAACTGTTATTTATTTTTGGACTAGAACCAATAAAAACCATTTGATTATCGCTCATAGAAGGGCCTCCGATTTACAAAAAAAATATCCCGAAGTCGAATTTATAGCCTTAAACGTAGATTCTATTTCGTATAAAGAACAAGTACGATTATTGAAGCTATACAACGTAAGAATTAATAACGAATTCCGTTTCCAATCTGCTGCAGAGGCTATAAAAGTTTTATCTGTAAAACCCATTAATAACGTTTTCATTTTAAATGGAAAAGCAGAGATTGTTAACGCTAAAGCTAATATGTTTAATATTAGTTTTGAGCAAGAATTATTGGGTGTTATAAATCAGTAATTTATTAAGGACAAAGATTGTTATTACTTTAATTTCACTAAGATCTTTAGCAACCTCTCTATCGTTTTGTTGATTCTCCAAAACTTTAAATACTTAATATTTTCAGTGTTTCTGCTGGATTTTTTACATAAAACCCTAGTTTTATAATGCCTAATACGCTAGACACTATATACTTTTTTGGAAAACCACTGCTGTATACTTCTCTATGGTTAGCGAATTTGAAAAAGATTTCCTTACCACTTTTAATATTTAGAGCAGGCATAATCTCTACTCTAAAGCCCCCCTTTTTAATTAAATTCTCCAACAACTAATCCAACTAGAACAGGTTAATAATAGCCGAGACAGTGTTTTAACATCCTTTCTTTGGTTTTTGGCAGACCTTTAAGGCTACTTGAATACTAATAAATTTCTCAATAATTTTAGTCCCATAATGCAATCACCGTAGTTCGCCACTAAGTTCAAGAGAGATTCTGGAGGAGTTCTGAAAATTAAATTTTCTTCTGAGTATTGAAGACTTTGAATTACATCTTAAGTTTTAGGATTTCTAAACTGTTGCTTTCATTTAACATTCCTTATCGTTATGGTATGCTTCTATTCTCTAGAATAGTCTTACAAATTAAAGTCTTTTAATATACATATCTATATTAGCTAAACTGATAAAAAACACCTCAATCATTTTCATCTTAGTAACACCAACTAAAAAAACAAATAATACTAAATTTCACTTTCTCTCGTTTAGATTAATACAACTAATATCTTCAAAACCACACCTAATTAATTTTTAACAAAAAAACCTATACTATGAAACGTATATCGCTAAGTTTTTTAATTATTATATTTTCTTTTTCTTGCAGTGAATCCGACGATGCCGAAAATCAAACGACGCCACCTGAAGCCAATTTTTACGCATTAACCGTTGGCAATTCATGGGTATATAAAAATTATAAATACGATGACAATACCGAAAACTATGAAGATACCGGGGTCATCGATTCTTTAAGTATTGTAGATACTCAAGACGTTTCGGGACATCTTTATTATAAGTTTAGACGACTAACCACAGGAAATGAAGAACAGATAACGTTTTGTAATTCTAATGGAGAGCATTTTAAACTCCTTAGAGAAAACGAAGGCAATTTAATAAATGAAGATGGCGCGATTCAGTTTACAAATAACGATTTTGATGAACGCTTAATTGTAGAAAACCAATGGGGTTCTATCTACGAAACTTTAACGGTAGGAGATTCTCTAATAACCGTTGAAGCCGGCGTTTTTACCAGCATCAACTCCGAACGTTATGCTAAATCACCAGAAGGCGAACCATTTAATGGTTTAGACCATTTTTATTACGCAGATGGCGTGGGACTTATCTATGACAGCGCATCGTTTGTAAACGAGACGACACCTAGTATTATAAGACGATTAGACTCTTACAATATTCAATACTAGTTAAGGAGATAAAGTCTAATTATTTCAACTGATTGTGGCTCAAATCAATTTTTAAAAAAGGTATAAAACAAAAAAAGCTTCAGTAATACCCTGAAGCTTTTTTTATAGTCTTATCTGAATAATTAAATCAATGAGTTTCCCTTTTTATAATCTTCTAAAAATTTAGCTAATCCAATATCTGTTAACGGGTGTTTTAGTAACCCTTCAATCGAGCTTAAAGGACCAGTCATAACATCGGCACCTAATTTAGCACAATCGATTACGTGCATTGTATGGCGCACAGAAGCCGCTAAAATTTGAGTTTCGAACGCGTAGTTATCGTATATATGTCTTATTTCAGCAATAAGGTTTAATCCATCCGTAGAAATATCATCTAAACGACCTATAAATGGGGACACATATGTTGCTCCTGCTTTCGCTGCTAATAATGCTTGTCCTGGAGAAAACACTAACGTAACGTTGGTTTTAATACCTTTATCACTAAAGTATTTACACGCTTTAATTCCATCTTTAATCATTGGTAATTTCACAACAATTTGATTGTGTAGTTCCGCTAAAGCCTCTCCTTCTCTCACCATTCCATCGTAATCGGTTGCGATAACTTCAGCACTAACATCTCCATCTACTATTGAGCAGATTTCAACATAATGTTTCATAATATTATCGTGACCGGTAATACCTTCTTTAGCCATTAATGACGGGTTTGTAGTAACGCCGTCTAAAACACCTAGATCTTGAGCTTCTCTAATTTGCTCTAAGTTTGCTGTATCAATAAAAAATTTCATGGTAATATATTTAGTAGTGTTTATTTTTAATTGGAGCTAAATTACAATTTATCCCTTGTTTTTAATAAAGAATACATTAAAATCATAATCTACTTACAGTTTGTAATGATTTAACAGTAGTTTTTCGTACACCGTATCTGGTAAAATATGTTTCAATACAATTGAAAATTTCTGCATAAAAGCCCCTACTTTATAATGCACTTTGGGATTTTTGGCATTAATTACTTGATACACCTTCTTGGCAACCTCTATGGGGTCACCACTACTATCTACGTGTTCATCGATATCACTTAACACCGATTTATATTTAGTATATGGAGAATTTGGGTGTACAGTCGCGTGGAAACGTCCAGCAGCAATATTAGTTGCAAAATCGCCAGGGGCAATAGTGGTCATTTTTATATTAAAATCTTTCACTTCCATTCTAAACGCTTCCGTAATTAGCGCTAAGGCTCCTTTACTCGCGCTATAAATGCCGCGATAAGGCAATCCCATATATCCGGCAATAGACGTGATATTAATAATTAATCCACTTCTTTGAATACGCATTTGAGGTAAAACAGCCTTAATAACGTTTATCGGTCCAAAAACATTGGTATCGAAATTATGTTGAATTTGGTCGTTAGGGATTTCTTCAATGGGCCCCGTTATACCAACACCGGCATTGTTTATAAGAATATCTATGGTGTTTTCATTTTTTAAAATTTCAGAAATGGCTGTAGTAATGCTCTCTGGATTATTAACATCTAAAGCTACAATAGGAAATTTACTATTAGTATAACGCTCTGGATTTCGGCTAGTGCCGTAGACTTTAAATCCCTTATCGGTTAAAAATTCTCCAATAGATTTTCCGATTCCGGAAGAACCGCCTGTAATTAAAACAACTTTAGACATATAAATTTTAAACTTTTATGGGCCAAAAATACAATAATTTAAGTGAAGAATATTACGAGACTTTTGGGCACAAAAAAAGGCAAGCTCCCTACATCACACTGCTACGACCATTTACCTTTGCTTCGTTCCCGACCTGGAGGATTCAACAGGAGCTAGTTGTGTAGGACTTGCCGGTGCAAAGATACAATCTTTTAATACTTTTACAATCATTTTTTAAACTGAATTTTAATAAATATCTTGCTAAAAATATTAAACCAAAAATGAAAACATTTAAAGTACTTACAATCATATTTTTAGGCAGTTTATTTGTCGCTTGTAGTGGCAGTTCTTCTCAAAAAAATAATTTTTCTATTCAAACAAATACCGAAAATAACGCCATTCAAATAGGAAACACCTTAGAATTGACGCTTAAAAATGCTAAAAATATCGCAGTGACTTCGGTCGCTTATACTTTAGACGGCACCCCAATTGAAGCAAAAACACTAATAAGCGACTTTAAATTAGGTGAACATAACTTAGAAGCCATTGTTACTTACAATGGCGACACGGAAACGGTGTCGCAAAAACTATCTCTATTGAATAACGTCGCGCCAAAAGTAATGACTTACGAAATTATAAATTCGTATCCCCACGATATTACATCGTACACACAAGGTTTAGAGTTTTATAACGGTACGCTTTATGAAAGTACCGGACAATATGGAGAATCTAAACTTAGAACCTTAGATTACGCCACTGGAAACGTAACAAAGAATGTGCATCTTTCTAAGAAATATTTTGGTGAAGGACTTACCGTTTTAAATAACAATGTGTTTTTATTAACGTGGTTAGAAGGCACTGGTTTTGTTTACGATGCCGAAACATTAGAACGCAAAAGCAGTTTTAAATATGGCGAAAGTAAAGAAGGATGGGGCTTATGTAATGACAACACAACGCTATACAAAAGTGATGGCACGTCGCATATCTGGCTTTTAAATCCAGAGACTTTGGTTGAAGAAGATAACATACAGGTTTTTACTAATAAAGGTAAAATTGGCCGTTTGAATGAATTAGAGTGGATTAATGGAAAAATTTATGCTAACATTTATCAAAAAGATGGTGTAGTAATTATTAATCCAGAAAACGGAGCAACGGAAGCCGTTATCGATTTTTCTCCATTGAAAAAATTAGTGACTCAGCATCAAGGTTTAGATGTTTTAAATGGTATTGCCTATAACCCAGAAACCCAAACTATCTTTGTTACTGGTAAACGATGGGATAAACTATTTGAGGTTAAAATAATCGAAAAGTAGCCTTTACCTTTTAAAAAGCAGAGAGACATTAACGACAATTTAATCGCGATAAAAATGAACAATACGGGATAGTCTTAAAAAAATCTATTAGTAATCATTAGTATCCGATTTAAAATAGTTTAAGAGGCATAATCTGTGTCAAAATAAAGAAGTTCACTAATTGTTTATAATAACGCGTGCTTTTTGGCTAATCGTTTTAAAGAAATAGTGGCGTTTTTTTCTTTTTAAGCTTTCTTGTTTGGTTAATAGTTAGAATGAAATCTTGGTTCTTGATTCTTGACATCAGAAGTGCAGTAATCTCGTGTCATTTATCGGACAACAATAATTAGATACGGTACTATTCTAAAGTATTAAATCTTTCAAAAAACAGGAATAAACAGTATCTTAGTCTGCTAATTTAAAAATTATGAAAGCCTTAGAATACGATATCACAGTTACTGCTAACTACTTAGACGATCTTAATCACGTAAACAACGTTGTTTATGTGCAATGGGTAAACGATATCGCAAAAGCACATTGGGAAAAAGTAGCGTCACAGCACATAAAAAACAAATATTTCTGGGTGTTGATGTCGCACACTATCGACTATAAAAAAGCGGCGGTTTTAAACGATACCATAACCGTTAAAACCTATATTATCGAGTCCAGTTCTATTACATCTCTGCGTGCTGTAGATATGTATAATACAGAAACTAAAGAACTCGTTGCCCAATCTAAAACCAAATGGTGTTTTATGAATGCATTAACGCAACGACCTACGCGCATTACGCCAGAGATTGAAGAATTATTTAATTAAAAAGGCTTTTCTATACTAAATTAGTATTTCAAAAGTTATATTTTAGTCGTTTACAACCAATGCCATTCTATTTTTGCACCTATGAAAAGTACTTTATATTTTATCGCTTGTTTTGCATTTCTTTTACTGTGGAGTTCTTGCCGGAAAGATTTCGAATTCGAACCTAGCTCAGGACAGTTAGAGTTTTCTAAAGACACCGTATATCTAGATACCATATTTGCAAATATTGGCTCTAGTACTTACAATCTAAAAGTTTATAACCGTAGTAATGAGGATATTACAATTCCTTCAGTGAGTTTAAGTCGTGGAGAATCTTCTGGCTACCGTTTAAATGTAGATGGAGCCGCAGGAAAAGCGTTTTATAATGTTGAAATTTTAGCTAAAGACAGTCTATTTATTTTTGTTGAAACGACGTACAACACCACTACAAATCCGGTAACTAATAACGCCTTTCTATACACGGACAACATTGAATTCGATTCGGGGATTAATCAACAAAGTGTAAATTTAGTAACCTTGGTAAAAGATGCCGTTTTTATCTATCCTAATCGTGATGGTGCTACAGGAATCGTTGAAACCTTAACTTTAAATGTCAATGGAGAATCTATAGCTACCGATATTCAAGGGCGCGAATTATTAGCGGATGAATTAACTTTCACCAACGAAAAACCATACGTAATTTACGGGTATGCCGCTGTACCAAACGGAGAAACGCTAACCGTTAACCCCGGCGCTCGAGTACATTTCCACGCTAATTCTGGGTTGCTAGTGTCTGAAAACGCAGCGCTCCAAGTGAATGGCGATTTAAGTACCGACCCTACTCTATTAGAAAACGAAGTGATTTTTGAAGGCGATCGTTTAGAACCTGGTTTTTCTGATATTCCTGGACAATGGGGCGCCATTTGGTTATTTCAAAATAGCGTAAATAATAGTATTAATTATGCAACCATAAAAAATGCTGGAGTAGCTCTTATTGTAGACGGCAATCCCGATGCATCCAATAATAAACTAACGATAAGTAACACCAAAATATACAATTCTAGTAACTATGGTGTATTAGCGAGAAACACGTCTATTTCAGGAGAGAATCTCGTGATTAATAATTCTGGACAAGTGTCATTAGCCTTAACCCAAGGAGGAAAATATAATTTTACACATTCTACTATTACCAATTATTGGACCAATAGTTTTAGGCAATTTCCTGCACTTCTAATTAATAATTTCGTTGTAGACGCTTCAAACACAGCTTTAGTTTATAATCTAACCGAGGCCAATTTTAACAACTGTATTGTTTATGGAAATGATAACCCTGAGTTTTTAGTCGATGAAATTTTTGATGCTTCAGTAGATTTTAACTTCAAATTCACCAATTCACTATTGCGTTTTGAGAATGCAAATAACAGTTATACGGGATCGAATTACGATTTTAACGATGCAACACATTACGAAGGCAATCTGTTTAACCAATCACCAAAATTTAAAAATGTAACTGAAAACGATTTTAATATTAGTGAGGACTCGGCGGCAAATGGCATAGGCAATTCCTTTTTTGCCAATCAAGTGCCGTTAGATCTTTCTGGAACGAACAGAACGGCATCTCCAGATAGTGGTGCCTACCAACAGACTACTTTTTAAAGCTTATTTTTTTTGAATTACTTTTAATTTGCGTTCGCGACATTCCTTAAAAAACTAAGATAATTTTCCGATAAGTAACAGCAGTTACATTCAGACAGATTACTATTGATTACCTTCGTTAAAACGTTTTAAAAAATTAGTAAATAAAATTGTAAAATATTTTTTTAAATTTTATAATTTCAGTGCGACGATCCATTAAAAACCTTTAATACGCTAATCAATTAGCTATTCTTTGTTTTATTTTTCACTGCATTATTTTTTAAAACGCAATTAAAAATTAAACTCTCAATTTATTCTGCGCTATGGAAGATATGATCTTTTACGATAGACTTCAATTTGCATTCACAATCACTTTCCATTACATTTTTCCCCAATTAACTATGGGTCTTTCGTTAATGATAGTCTATTTTAAATGGCGCTATTTACGTGATAAAGTAGAGAAATATAATGACGCCGCTAAATTTTTTATGAAAATTTTTGCCATCAACTTTACGATGGGGGTAGTTACAGGAATCCCAATGGAATTTCAGTTTGGTACCAATTGGGCAAAGTTCTCCGAGCTTACCGGTGGTATCATCGGACAAACCTTGGCAATGGAAGGTTTGTTTTCATTTTTCTTAGAATCTTCGTTTTTAGTCCTTTTTATTTTCGGTGAAAAACGACTAGGCCAAAAGCTTCATTTTTTAACTGCTTTTTTAGTCTTTGTAGGCTCCTGGGCAAGTGGCTGGTTTATTTTAGCCACCAACGCGTGGATGCAACATCCTGTGGGTTACGAAATACTGGAAAACGGGAAATTTGTACTTAATAATTTTTCTGAGTTATTTACAAATCCTTGGCTACTTCCTGCCTTTTTACACAACCAATTAGCATCGGTCGTTACCTCTTCTTTTGTAGTGGCTGCCATTGGCGCGTTTTACATTTTAAGAGATAAAAACACAGAGTTTGGTAAATTATTTTTAAAAACAGGGGTCGTTTTCGGCTTAATATCTAGTGTTTTAGTGGCGTTTCCAACGGGAGATTGGAATGCTAAAAACGTTGTAAAATATCAACCTGCAGCGTTTGCGGCTATGGAAGGAATTTTTGAGACTGAAGACGCTGGAGCTGAAATTATATTAATCGGTCAGCCAAATATGATCGAAAAGAAATTGGACAATAAAATTGCAGTGCCCAACATTCTTAGCTTTTTAACGTACCAGGAATGGGACCGACAAATCGCAGGAATGGACCAATTTAAAGAAGAGGAATTACCAGATAATATTCCTGCCTTGTATTACTCGTATCATATTATGGTTGGTTTAGGTACTATTTTTATTGGATTAATGGTTCTATCGGCATTCTTTTTATGGAAGAAAAGATTATACGGAATGAAAGCTTTACTGTGGGCCATTATGTTTATGGTTCCCTTTCCGTATATCGCAAATTTAACGGGCTGGTACACCGCCGAACTAGGTCGCCAACCCTACTTAGTTTATGGACTACTTAGAACTAGCGAAGGGGTGTCTCCAAACGTGTCTTCAGGAAATACATTATTTACTTTACTGGGTTTTGTCGCGCTTTATATGCTACTCGGACTTTTATTTTTAGTATTGGTTGGTAAAACGATTCACCAAGGTCCAAAATCTCAAACTCATTAATTATGGAATTATTCTGGTTTATTATTATTGCACTTGTTTTAGTCGTCTTTTTCATCTTAGATGGTTACGATTTTGGAGCAGGAATTATTCATTTATTTTACGCCAAAAAGGATAAAGATAAAGAGGTTATAGCCAAATCTGCCGGTTTGTATTGGGACTCGAATGAAGTCTGGCTTGTGGCTGCCGGAGGTTTACTGTTTATGGCATTCCCCACATTTTACGCCTCGGTGTTTAGTGGGTTCTATTTGCCATTGATTTTGGTATTATGGCTCATTATTTTTCGGGCGATTGGTTTAGAGTTTAGAAGTCAGTTTAATTTCCAAATGTGGAAAGATATTTGGGATACTTCTTTTGGTGTTTCCAGTCTACTTTTGGCTTTATTCTTCGGAATTGCCTTAGGTAATATTGTAAGAGGTGTAAATTTAGGTGGTTTTGAAGATGGCTCCTCTATTTACGAAGCGCACTATTTTTTCTTACCGCTATGGGATTCTAGTTTTAGCCCACTAACCACACACCCGGGAGTTATCGATTGGTTTACGCTAATTATTGGTTTTATAAGTGTTGTTACTTTGGCTATACACGGAGCAAACTGGATTGTTTTAAAAACCAATTCATCGATTAATCAGAAACTAAAAACAATAGCCGTACGTTTAAACGGGGTACTTTTATTGTTAACGATTGTCTCGTTAATTAGCTGGAAAACCATCAACCCCGATTCATTTAATAATTTCTCAGAAAAACCTTATCTGTTAATTTTTCCGTTGCTTTTTATAGTGGGGGTCGTTGGTACATTTTTCATTTCAAAATTTAAAAATGATAACAGTCCACTTGTCTTTTCAACACTTATAATTTTAGGCGGAATCACCTCGTCTTTAGCCTCGTTATTCCCCGTTATTTTACCATCTACTAATAGCGTTCACGAGTCGTTAACGATTTATAACACCTCAGCAGCACAGTATGGCTTGTCCGTAGCAATGGGTTGGGGAATTGTAGGCTTGATTCTATTATTAATCTATTTTATAGTTCAAAAAAGATTGATGAGAGGCAAAGTGGACACCATGGATTATGGTCATTAATTAATAGTAAACCCCTTTATTATGACAGCAACCTTAATCTCACTAATTAGTATTGTATTTGGCATCCTTGGTGCAAATGGTATTGCAATACGCTATAAAAATCGCTCTTTTGGTTTTATAGGTAATACAATTGCAGGAGTTTTTGGGAGTATTTTATTAATTAAAAGTTTTGGACGCTTAGGCTTTAATCCTCAAACTATTGTAATTATAGACACCGTTTCACTACCATTATTCGCAATTAATTGTGTTGTTTCCTTTTTAGGCGGGGCGCTCGCTGTTTTTGTAATGCATTACTTAAAAAACAAACTCGAAAAACCTAAATAAATCTTGATGGTGCTATTCTATTCTATTTCACACTTAATATTAAATGTTTATTTTAGGGCACTATAAAACATATATTATGTTAACATTTAAAGAAACGCAGAAATTTACACAGTGGTGGTTGTGGCTTATTTTAATAGCTATTGGAATTAGCCCGCTTATTGGGATTTACACACAACTTATTAAAAAAGAACCTTTAGGAGATGCCCCACTCTCTGATGTTGGATTAATCCTCTACTCTATTTTTATATTTGCTACTATCGGCGTGTTTCTATGGCTTACTTTAAAAACAGAAATTAATTCGAAAGGCATACAAATGAATTACATTCCGTTTGTAAAAAAAGAGATTGATTGGAAAGATATTAAAACTGCTGAAGTCGTTAATTATGGGTTTGTTGGTGGATGGGGAATTAGATGGAATACAGCCTATGGCACCGTGTACAATACTAGAGGAAATAAAGGAGTAGCGATTGCACTTAAAAATGGAAAAAAGATTGGAATAGGGACTCAAAAAGAAGAAGAAATGCAAGAGGTGATTGAAAAGGCAAAAAAGATGAAGCTTATTTAGTCTATATCTTTTGAACACTTTAGTGTTTCTAATTTAAGAAAAGTGGCGAAAACACAGCATTTTAATAAATAATAAATCACCTGAAATCTATTTTTACCTTTATTTTAGTTGATAAACAACTATAAAAACGACATTATGAACTCTACTATAAAAAATATTCTTGCCATTATTTTAGGATGGATTGGCGGCAGTATTATTAATATGGCTTTAATACAAGTCGGACATTCTATTTATCCTATTCCAAATATTGATATAAACAACATGAATGCCTTATCGAAAGTTATGCCAACATTAGGGACTAATTATTTTATATTTCCGTTTTTAGCACACGCTTTAGGGACTTTTGTCGGCGCGATAATCGCTTATAGTATGGCGACAAATAATAAAATGAAGTTTGCTTATATTATAGGAGTGTTCTTTTTACTGGGCGGAATTATGATTAATTTTATGATAACTGGTCCTCTTTGGTTTATCACCGCCGATTTGCTTTTAGCATACATTCCGATGGCATGGTTAGGTGGTCAATTAGCTCAGAAAATATCAAAAAAGTAATGTATTAATAGTGTTTTTTAAAGTTAAACAAAAAAACCTGTATGATTTCATACAGGTTTTTATAAAACTATTAAACAGTATTTACATTTTAAATAACGGTAAGTCACTCATCATTGCATTTACTTTTCCTGCTATTTTTTCTAATACCTCTTCATTTTCGTAATTTGTAATAACTTCATCAATAAGCGCTACAATACCACTCATATCTTCTTCTTTTAATCCACGAGTTGTAATAGCGGCAGTTCCTATTCTAATTCCAGACGTTACAAATGGCGACTTATCGTCGAAAGGCACCATATTTTTATTCACAGTAATGTCAGCTTTCACTAGTGCTTTCTCGGCGTCTTTACCGGTAATATTTTTATTGCGCAGATCTATTAACATCATATGGTTATCTGTTCCACCAGAAATAATACCATATTCTTTTTTCATAAATGCGTCGGCCATTGCCGCAGCATTTTTCTTCACTTGAAGCATATACGTTAAAAACTCATCGGTTAACGCTTCTCCAAAAGCAATTGCTTTAGCCGCAATAATGTGCTCTAAAGGCCCGCCTTGATTTCCTGGAAAAACACCAGAGTCGAGAAGAGAAGACATCATACGTAAGTTTCCGTTTTTCAATTTTAAGCCAAACGGGTTTTCAAAATCTTTCCCCATTAATATTAACCCACCTCTTGGACCTCTTAATGTTTTATGTGTTGTTGTTGTAACAATATGACAATGCGGAATTGGATCGTTTAAAATACCTTTTGCAATTAATCCGGCAGGGTGCGATACATCGGCTAATAAAATAGCATTGACACTATCTGCAATTTTACGAAAACGCTCAAAATCCATATCTCTAGAATACGCTGAAGCGCCAGCAATAATTAACTTTGGCTGCTCCTTGGTTGCAATTTCTTGAATTTTATCGTAATCTATTAATCCCGTTTCTTTATCGACACCATAAAACACAGGGTTGTACAATCTACCAGAAAAATTTACTGGCGAACCGTGTGTTAGGTGACCTCCGTGAGATAAATCGAATCCTAAAATTTTATCTCCAACACTTAAACACGCGTGGTAAACAGCCGTGTTTGCCTGACTTCCAGAGTGTGGTTGCACGTTAGCATACGCTGCGCCAAATAACGTTTTAGCTCTATCTATCGCAATCTGCTCTACCTCATCTACAATTTCACACCCGCCATAATACCTTTTTCCAGGATAGCCCTCTGCATATTTATTGGTTAAAACAGAACCTGCTGCTTCCATAACTTGATCACTTACAAAGTTTTCTGAGGCTATTAGCTCTAAACCGTTAAGCTGTCTTTCTTTTTCAGCATCAATTAATTCAAATATTTGTTCGTCCCTTTGCATAATATTTTGTTAGTGTTAAATAAGAACCAAAAATAAGAAATTGATTAGTTATAAACTTGAAAAAACATATATTTACTCCTAAACGTAACTATTTTAACAAATGATTAATTTCAATCTCGTTTTTTTCGATTTTATTCTTGTAAAATAAAAAAAATATGTAGGTTTGGAATGATTTACAAACTTTAAAATTACACCCTTAACATGTCAATAACTGCAAATAACCCTGATAGAAAATCTTGGCTTCACGTCGATAAAAATTCAGATTTCCCCATTCAAAACATTCCTTTTGGAGTTTTTCTTACTAGGGACGATATAATAACTATTGGAACTCGAATTGGTGATACAGCTATAGATTTGGGAGCTTTACACCAATTAGGTTATTTTGAAGGAATACCATTAACCGATGATATTTTTCTTCAAGATACTTTAAACGATTTTATTGCCGACGGTCGTAAAACTTGGCGTTTAGTAAGAAATAGAATTGCGGACATTTTTGATAACGAAAATGGAACGCTAAAAAACAACATACAACATAAAGAAACTGTTCTTTTTAGATTGGATGAAATCGAAATGCAATTACCGGTTCAAATTGGTGATTACACAGATTTCTACTCGAGCATAGAGCACGCAACAAATGTGGGAACTCTTTTTAGAGATCCAGAGAATGCTTTACTACCCAACTGGTTACATATTCCGGTAGGCTACCACGGTAGAAGTTCGTCTATCATTCCATCGGGAATTGATGTGCACAGACCACAAGGTCAAACATTACCGGCCGGAGCGAACGAACCTGTTTTCGGACCTTCAAAATTAGTAGATTTTGAATTAGAAATGGCGTTTATTACTACCGATGCTAACGATTTAGGAGAACCTATTCCTATTGATGAAGCGGAAGAATACATCTTCGGATTAGTTTTATTTAACGATTGGAGTGCTAGAGATATTCAAAAATGGGAATACGTGCCACTAGGGCCTTTCTTAGCGAAAAGTTTCGCCTCGTCTATTTCTCCTTGGATTGTTACATTAGATGCTTTAGAACCTTACAGAATACAAGGCCCTAAACCTTTAAAAAAGCAATTGGAATACTTACAACAAAAAGGAAAAAAAGGTTTTGATATTAACTTGGAAGTGGCACTTCAGCCTGAAAAAGCTAAAGAAACGGTGATAAGTAAATCTAACTTTAAATATATGTATTGGTCTATGGCGCAACAACTAGCGCACCACACTATAAATGGTTGCCCAATAAACTCGGGAGATATGATGGGTAGTGGAACCATTTCTGGCCCAACTCCAGATTCTTACGGATCGATGTTAGAATTAAGTTGGAGAGGTGAAAAACCACTTACAATGAATGACGGTACCGAGCGTAAATTTATAAATGATAACGATACGGTTATTATGAGAGGTTACTGTGAAAAAGATGGAACACGTATTGGATTTGGAGAAGTAAAAACAAAATTATTACCTGTTTTTAATGCGAAGAAAAACAAGTAATAAAAATAGTATAAATACATATAAAAACAGCCTCTTAAATTTAAGAGGCTGTTTTTTTTGTTCCTTGCTATAAGTATTTATGTCACTGCAAAAGCAGTAATTAGATTTTAGATTAAATTTAGCTCCAACAGAAGACCACAAATTACATTTCAAATTACAACACATTATTCCTCAAAACGTTCCCGCTTAGCAAGTTTACTAGCGATAATACTTATTATTAATAGTTGTGACGCGTGAAACAGCATAAGCGGCAATAAGATAATACCTACGGTTGCCATATTACCAAATATAATTTTAGAAAATACCGTGCCGTGCACCAACGATTTCTTAGTACCACAAAATTGTACCGTAATTTGATCTTCTTTATTTAAGTTTAATTTTCTTGCCGTAAACCCGGTGACTAAGAACACGATTAAAAAGAGTACTAGTACACCTATAAAAAGCACACCTAAATCTAATAGCGACACAGCGCTAAAAATGTTTTTATAGAAAGACTCCGCAAAGCTTTTATAAATAATTAATAGAATGATAGACTTATCAAAAAGGGTGAGTTTAGTACTATGTTTATGAGCAAAATTATTAGTGTAGCGCTGTAAGAGTAAGCCCAAAACAACAGGCAGAAGTATTTGAACTATGAGCTTGATGTAAATAGAAGTAAAATCATAATGCGTTTGGGTATCGTTTATAAATAACCCCATCCAAAGTGGTGTAATCGCAATACCGATAATCCCGGATATACTCGCGTTAAAAATCGCAGCTGGAACATTTCCTTTTGCCATAGAAACCATAACAACAGACGATGATACTGTCGATGGCAGCGCGGCTAAGAAAAAGAACGCCAACCACATCGTTTCTTGCTCTTGATTTTGAATAAGTGGCCTAAAAATTAAAACTAACAACGGAAAAACTAAAAATGTAGAACCCTGGACCAAAAGGTGTAGCTTCCAGTTTTTAATCCCTTCTTTTAACTTCGTCGGACTCAATTTAAGTCCGTAGAAAAAGAATATAAGAGAAATTCCTATCGCACTAATCGTATCGATAGGAATTATGCTGCTTTCTATTCCCCATTGTGGAAAAAAGTAAGCTATAAATATTACAACTACAATAGACACAACGAATCTATCAATCTTAACCTTCATAAATGCTTGATTTCTAGGTATACTAAATAATAGCCCGAAGATACAAAACGTCTTAGTTTAACGTTAAAATTACACGCGAAATTCACTTGAAATTAAAGAGATAATAGCAACCGTGAAGTTATATAATTAAAAAACACTTTGAAAAACACTTGTTTCTTTATATAAAACGGTTTAAATCTAAAGCATTAATAGCACCGTGACTTTCGTGTGCTACTACTACTCCATTTTTAATGACTAATAATTGCGGTGACTCGTGAAGCACTTGAAATTTATAGCCCACTTCATTAGACACCGATTTAAAATTTAGTAAATCGAGATAGTATAAATCTAAATCTTCAGCAGTGAGTTCGTAATTCGATACAAACTGATTCATTGCCATACTACTAATACCACATCGTGTAGAGTGTTTAAAAACGACTTGCGTTTTTGTTTTAGAACGCTCTTCAATCGTTTCTAATTGCGACTCCGAAGTTAATAGCAACCACGGCAGCACTTTTTCTTCTTTGGGCTCACTAGAACCTCCAAACAACTTATTTATAAATCCCATAATATTTTTTGTATTTAGCAATCAGTAATCACTGATTTTATTTGTACGCTCATCGTATAAGTCGTATCTTTAATATAACCTTACAGCCTGACAAAAAGTCACGTCGATATTCGTAATAACAGACATTTTGTCGTTCGCTATTATTTGGTAAGATAATTGAAATATCTCGATCAAACAAAAACAAACAATAGTCTTCAGTCCTATTAATTAGAAGCGTTAGGTAAACTTCCGATAACAACCAAAGACCACAAAACATACAGCTATGGATTTTAATAATTTTACAATTAAATCGCAAGAAGCGATACAACAAGCCCAACAACTTGCACAGAGTTTAGGACATCAACAAATAGAGAATGAACATATTTTAAAATCTATTTTTGATGTCGATGAGAATGTACTCCCTTTCATTTTAAAAAAGATGAATGTCAACGTTCCTATGGTACAACAAATTTTAGATAAGCAAATAGAGAGTTTTCCAAAAGTTTCGGGTGGCGATTTAGTGTTGTCGCGCGACGCTTCAAAAGCGCTAAACGAAGCCGCTATCATTGCTAAAAAAATGAAAGACGATTATGTGTCGATTGAGCATTTAGTACTCGCCATTTTTAAATCGAACAGTAAAATTGCGCAAGTTTTAAAAGATCAAGGCGTTACAGAAAAACATCTTACAGCAAGTATTGAAGAGCTTAGAAAAGGCGATCGCGTAACGTCTCAAAACCAAGAAGAAACGTATAACTCTTTAAATAAATACGCGAAAAATTTAAACCAATTAGCCAAAGATGGGAAATTAGATCCTGTAATTGGTCGTGATGAAGAAATACGACGTATTCTTCAAATCTTATCGCGACGCACAAAAAATAACCCCATTTTAGTTGGAGAACCTGGAACTGGTAAAACTGCTATAGCAGAAGGTTTAGCTCATAGAATTGTAGATGGCGATGTGCCCGAAAATCTAGTCGATCGTCAAATTTACGCTCTAGATATGGGCGCCTTAATTGCCGGTGCAAAATACAAAGGTGAATTTGAAGAACGCTTAAAAGCCGTTATTAAAGAAGTAACTGAAAGCGATGGAAACATTGTGCTATTTATAGACGAAATCCATACGCTTGTAGGTGCTGGTGGCGGACAAGGTGCTATGGATGCTGCTAACATTTTAAAACCAGCTTTAGCGCGTGGCGAATTGAGAGCGATTGGAGCTACAACCCTAGACGAATACCAAAAGTATTTTGAAAAAGACAAAGCTTTAGAACGTCGTTTTCAAAAAGTAATGGTCGACGAACCCGATACAGAAAGTGCTATTTCCATTTTACGTGGTATTAAAGAAAAGTACGAAACACACCATAAAGTACGTATTAAAGATGAAGCAATTATTGGTGCAGTAGAATTATCGCAACGCTATATTACTAACCGATTTTTACCAGACAAAGCCATTGATTTAATGGATGAAGCTGCCGCTAAATTAAGAATGGAAATCAATTCTAAACCGGAAGAGCTTGATGTTTTAGACCGAAAAGTGATGCAGTTAGAAATTGAAATTGAAGCCATTAAGCGGGAAAAAGATGAAGTCAAACTAAAAAGTTTACGTTCGGAGTTAGCGAATTTAAAAGAAGAGCGCAACGAGCTAAATGCGAAATGGAAAACCGAAAAAGCGGTTGTCGATAATATTCAGAATAGAAAATTAGAGATTGAAAACTTTAAAATCGAAGCCGAACGTGCCGAACGCGATGGTGATTATGGTAAGGTTGCCGAATTACGTTATGGTAAGATTAAAGAAGCGCAAGAAGTTTTAGAAAAACTGCAACAAGAATTAAAAGAAAATCAATCGGCGACGTCTTTAATTAAAGAAGAGGTTACATATGATGATATTGCCGAAGTGGTGGCGAAGTGGACCGGTATTCCGTTGACAAAAATGCTTCAAACTGATCGCGAAAAACTGCTAAAACTTGAAGATCAATTACACAAACGCGTCGTTGGCCAAGAAGAAGCTATTGTCGCTGTGAGTGACGCCGTAAGACGTAGTCGCGCGGGATTGCAAAACCCAAAAAAACCAATAGGCTCTTTCTTATTTCTAGGAACTACGGGAGTTGGTAAAACAGAATTAGCAAAAGCATTAGCCGAGTACTTATTTGATGATGAAAATGCAATGACGCGAATAGATATGAGTGAATACCAAGAGCGCCACGCTGTGAGCCGTTTGGTTGGAGCACCTCCAGGATATGTAGGTTATGATGAGGGTGGACAATTAACGGAGGCAGTGAGACGCAAACCGTATTCTGTGGTACTGTTAGATGAAATTGAAAAAGCGCACCCGGACACCTTCAATATTTTATTGCAAGTGTTAGACGAAGGCCATTTAACAGATAATAAAGGACGCGTTGCCGACTTTAAAAACACTATTATAATTATGACATCGAATATTGGTAGCCATATTATTCAAGAGCGATTCGCTGCTGTTAAAGACATAGACGCGGCAACTGAAGCTGCAAGAGTGGATGTTTTAGCTTTATTGAAGCAAACAGTAAGACCTGAGTTTTTAAACAGAATTGACGACACGATTATGTTTACACCGCTATCTAAGGATAACATTACCGAAATTGTGCAGTTACAATTAAAAGGTGTCGCTAAAATGATTGGTAAGCAAGGCATTACATTCAGCGCGACACCAGAAGCAATCTCTTACTTAGCAGAGAAAGGATATAATCCAGAATATGGTGCAAGACCAGTGAAAAGAGTAATACAGAAAGAAGTTTTAAATACCTTGAGTAAAGAAATACTCTCAGGAAACGTAAACACCGATAGTATTATTTTACTCGATGCCTTCGACAAAGAATTAGTATTTAGAAATCAAGGGAATTTAGTTTCCGACGCGGTCTAAATCATAAATTATTGTTAACGTGAAATAACTCAGAAAAGAGAACGTTTTCCTAGTAATGGTTAGTTAGTTTGAAAAGCAACGTTGGTCTACACTTTAGACTACGTTGCTTTTTTTTATGTCCTTTTGTAAATAACCTCTCGACTACGCTTTAAGAAATAGAGTTGAGCCTCTTCAAGCTACATCAGTTTAAAACTGTTTTCTTTTATACTTTTTAAGCAGCTACTCGGCCGTATGCAAACGGACTTTTATAGTGCTTTAAGAGCCCTTATTTACTTTAAAAATGTTTAACAATCGTTAATATCTCGTAGAATTCAGGAATTATTTCTTGAGCAAAACCACGCGTAGAAGTACTTAAATCAGTGCGTTATAATTTTAATAAGAAATAATTTTGCAGAATTAAAATAATATTTAGATATTTGTCTAAATACCTAAACATACAAAATGAACGCGTTATTTAAAGCACTGAATGATGAAACGAGAAGGCAGATTGTAGAAATGCTAAAAGAAAGAGACATGAATGCTGGAGAAATTGCAGACCAATTTAAAATGTCGAAACCTAGCATTTCGCATCATCTAGATATTTTAAAAAGGGCGGATTTAATTACAAGTGAGAAAAAAGGACAATTTGTAGCATACTCTTTAAACACTAGCATTTTGGAAGATTTAATAAACTGGATACTAACCTTAAAAAAATAAATTATGAAACTTAAAAAAGAACTTCTGCTAATTGCAATAGTATTACTGCCGTTTCTTTACATCGCTTATGTATGGAATGATTTACCAGAAAAAGTACCGATGCACTGGAATATTGAGGGAGAAATAGATCGTTATGGTGAAAAACTAGAGCTTTTATTAATTCCGTTTTTACTCCCTGTTCTTACGTATGTTGTGTTTTTGGTGATTCCGAAAATCGACCCTAAAAATAAGTTGAAAAATATGGGTAACAAACTACAGAGTTTAAAGTTTTTACTCACTACTATTATGTCTGTTTTGGCTTTGTTTATTATTTACACTGCAAAAAATGAATCGCTTACAAACCCTAATTATATAGTGCTTTGTATTGGTTTGTTGTATTTAATTCTTGGAAATTATTTTAAAACAATTAAAGCCAACTACTTTATTGGGATTAGAACGCCTTGGACGCTAGAAAGTAAATCTGTTTGGAAGGAAACGCACAAAATGGGAGGTAAATTATGGTTTATTGGTGGTATTATTGTAATTATTTCTAGTTTAATTCTAGACCAAAAAGCGAATTACAAGGTGTTTTTAATTGTTACAGGGGTTATTTCAATACTACCTATTCTCTACTCCTACTTTCTGTTTCAGAAGGAAAAGAAAAGTGATTTAGAGCAACACGTTTAGATTTCATCTTAGGGCTAATTATAGGATTAAACGGGTACAATACTGTATTTTTCATAGTGCCAAAGTGAAACCCTATTACTCTACTATTGCTGTTATCTTTCCATTATAAACCGAAGCGCGACGCCTTCAAACGTCGGGAATTATTATAAGAAATTAAGTGCGCTTATCTTTCTCTTAGGTTAAAAAGGGTGAAGGAATCACTGTATTTATTAGGTGCTAAAACCACGTTTGAAGCTATAACAATTCCGCGAAAGCGTTACTACAAACCAAAAATAACGCTAAAAAAAAAGCTCCTTTCATTTAAAAAAACAAGCCACACTATGGCGGCTTGTTAATTTATATTGAACTATATACGAGATAACGTTGATTAGAATTTTCTACCAACACCAATTCCGACCATTAATGGATTGATGTCTACCTCTACTGGTAATACGCCTGCACCGGTATCTACGTTTACATCGGTAGATAATAATAGCTTTTTAATATCTAGATTTAAAAACCATTTATCGTCTAAATTATAATCTAATCCTGCTTGAAAAGAGACCCCGAAAGCATCGTCGTATTCCATTCCTGCCATCGCTCCTTCATCAATTCCGTAGAAAAATGTATAGTTAATACCTGCACCAATATAAGGTTTAAAATCCCCGGCGTAGAAGTGGTATTGAAGGTTTAATGTTGGAGGCAATAACCAAACGTGCCCCAAATCTGTGGTTGCTAGGCTATTTCCAACTTCAACTTCGTGTTTTGTAGTTCCTAAAATTAATTCGGCTGCTATATTTCTTGTAAAAAAGTAGGTGATATCTATTTCTGGAATGTACGACGTCGATAAATCGACATCTAAACCGTCTAAATTATCTCCTGGAGAGGGTATTACGGTTACCACTCTAAAACGTGCTTGCCATTTGTTAAAATCAGCATTCATTTTGTCATCATCTTGTGCTTGTGCGCTAAATATAAACGCAAACAACATTAGGGCACTAAAAATTACTTTTTTCATAGTATTATGTTTTAATATTATACCCCAAAAATACTTACAACACATAGCTTTAACGTTGACAAAAGTCATAGGTAAATCCTAAATTCTGTAGTAGACTGTATTTCAAGTCGGTATTACTCATAAAAAGCAGCTTTTTTATAGCATTAAATTGGAATATGCTTAAAAAGAAATTTTCTGAAATTTATCAAGATACCGTCGCAATAATTCGCTATTTATCTTCATTATGCTCGCAGTAAATTGTATTTTTACTAGAGATAAACACCATTATTTTTTATTTATGAACCTCAATACTTTTATAGACCATACGTTATTAAAGCCAACAGCGACCAAAAATGACATTGTCACGCTTTGTAAGGAAGCTATGGAATACGGTTTTTTTTCGGTGTGTGTTAACACGTGTTATGTTTCTTTGGCGAAACAAACTTTAGCAGGCAGTTCTGTTAAGCTGTGCGCTGTAATAGGTTTTCCTTTAGGAGCGATGAGCACTATCGCTAAAGTTGAAGAGACAAAACAAGCATTAAAAGAGGGTGCAGATGAAATTGATATGGTAATGAATATCGGTTTTTTTAAGAGCGCAGATTACGCGGCCGCTGCCCACGATATTAAAGCCGTTAAACAACAAATGCCTAAACTTACTTTAAAAGTGATTTTAGAAACCTGTTACCTCGACACGACAGAAATTATTGAAGCCAGCGAAATTGCATTAGAAAGCGGCGCCGACTTTATAAAAACATCCACAGGCTTCGGGTCTAGTGGCGCCACGTTAAACACGGTACAAATAATGCTTAACGCCACTAAAAATACGCACGTAAAAGTGAAAGCTTCAGGTGGTATTAGAGATACCGCAACAGCTTTAAAGTATATTAAAATTGGAGCTTTGCGCTTAGGTACATCGAACAGTATTGCTATTGTCACTGAAAATAATAAAGATAAAAAAGCAAATTATTAAAATGAAGAAATTACTATTAGCGTCACTCCTATTACTGGTTTTTGCCTGCGGAAAAGCGCAAACGAAAGAGAAAGAAGAAACAATTCAAGTTGAAAATAAAACAACGTATTACTTTATCCGTCATTCTGAAAAAAACAGAGCTGTAAAAACTAAAAACCCTAATTTGTTAGAAAAAGGACAATCTAGAGCTGAAAATTGGGCCGAATATTTTAAATCTATTGCTTTTGATGCCGTGTATTCTACGAATTACAAGCGCACTAAACAAACAGCGACACCCACGGCGAAACAGAACAATTTAAAACTTATTATTTACAATCCGTCAAAATTAGATTACAACGCTTTTAAAGCAGACACTAAAGACAAAACGGTCTTAATCGTAGGACATAGCGATACGACTCCAAAATTTGTCAATACCATTATTGGAGAGAATAAATACAACGCAATCAACGATAGTATAAATAGCGCGCTTTTTATTGTAACAATTAATGGTAACGAAACAACTTCAGAAGTTTTAAATATCGAACACCAGTAATTATGAGTATACATATAGACGCTAAAAAAGGAGATATAGCGGAAACAATTTTATTGCCCGGAGATCCTTTACGTGCCAAATGGATTGCAGAAACCTATTTAGAAAATCCGATACTTTTTAATGAAGTCCGCGGTATGTTAGGCTATACCGGTACTTACAATGGCAAAAGCGTCTCGGTTATGGGTACCGGAATGGGCGTGCCGAGTATATCTATTTACGCCCACGAACTTATTACGCAATTTGGGGTTAAAAACTTAATCCGGGTAGGAAGTTCTGGGTCTTACCAAAAACACATAAAAATTAGGGATATCGTTTTGGCAATGGCAGCATCGTCCAATTCCGGCGTTAATGAATTGCGTTTTAGCGGTGCCGATTACGCGCCAACTGCCAATTTTGAGTTATTCCAGAAAGCGGTAGACACAGCAAAAAGTAAAAACATCCCTATAAAAGCCGGAAATGTTTTTACTTCGGATGAGTTTTATGCAGACGATTTCGAATCGTATAAAAAGTGGTCGAAATTTGGTGTGCTTTGCGTAGAGATGGAAACCGCTGGATTATATACAGTTGCCGCTAAACACAACGTAAAAGCCCTAACAATTTTAACCATATCAGATTCGTTAGTAACTGGCGAAGTCACCACTAGCAAAGAACGCGAAACCACCTTTAATGATATGATTGAAATTGCACTAGAATTAGCCTAATTTCAGATTATTCTACACTTACATTCTCCAATTCAATTTTAGAGAGGAGTTGTAATTTCTTATTTTTAAATAAAGCGTCAATGGTTTCTATATTGATATCGATAGTTTCGGGCTTGTAATTATTGTAATCTACAATTCTCGCTCCGTTTATATAGCGCTCATTAAACGCTTCTCTAAAACGAATACCGCCACCATTTACGTGGTATTGATATGCTAAGTAATCAAGTTTATAATCTTCAGTCGAAAACCAATACACAAACACATCATCAAAATCTTCTCCGCCATTTTCTTCACTAAATGTCACTTTTATTTTATGATACGATTTTTTATTTATGGTAACCGTATCTAAATACGTTTTATAAACCGCTCCGTCATTTAATCCTACCGGTAGTATCGAGAAATAATGTACCGAATTAACGGCATTACTGTACGTATCCACTAATGAATCTGGTACTTTTACCACTTCATTATTCACAAATCGCTCAAAACGTGTATTGCTTAACACATCGCGAATTGTTCCTACCGAGTCGATAAATGTGCGATTTAGAGTAAAAGCACCTCCATCGCGTACTGCTTTATACGTTTTATCTCTAAACTTAAATGTAAGCGTAGACGTTAAAATAGTATCGCCACCGGCAATTTTAATCGCTTCGTTTACAATGTTAGTTGCGTTTGGTGCTGCAACTTCTGGGGTAGTATTCTGTTTACAACTTATTAAAACAGTAAGAAAGAGTAAAGGTAAAAGTATAGATTTCATTAGTTTCATTAGTTTCATTTTTTTAATTTTAATAAGACAGTATCACTTCATTTTTCTGTAAGCAATAATCAAACAGTCGGATAAAATGAGATTAAATTACATCTAGTAAAAGCAATTATTTCGTGCAACTTAGTAATTATTAACATCAATTTTAATAAAATAATCTTAAATTGATTAGCTTTGTTGTGCTATGCAAAAAAAAATAAACATACTTAATAAAAAGGCTAAGTTTCAATACGAAATTTTAGATAAATATACCGCAGGAATTGTACTTACAGGTACCGAGATAAAATCCATTAGATCGGGAAAAGCGTCCATTACCGAATCGTTTTGTGAGTTTAACGACCGTGGCGAATTATTTGTTATTAATATGACCGTTCAAGAATACCTGTATGGTAATTACTACAACCACGTCCCAAAAGCAGAACGCAAACTATTATTACACAAAAAAGAGCTTAAAAAACTTAATAAAGAGGTGCAAAATACTGGGTTAACCATTATTCCGTTGCGTATGTTTGTTAACGATAAAGGCTTAGCTAAACTGACTATAGCTTTAGCAAAAGGTAAAAAGCTATACGATAAAAGAGAAGCTATAAAAGACCGAGATAGCAAAAAACAATTAGCGCGTATTAAGAAGAACTTTTAGTTTACCATAATTTATTTATTAGTCATTACTGATGTTTTTCTGTTTTATTATTAAATTCAGTTATCTTTAGGCAACCTTTTTACTTTTAAAAGCGTCTATAATAAAACAGACCCTAAACACCCTTACTATGACCAAACCACTACTCTTTTTAGTAACGTTCTTTATTTTCCATACTTCATTTTCACAACTAACAGGCCGGGTAACTTCGGCAAGCGGAGAAAACCTTCCTGTCGTAAGTGTTTATTTAAACGATACGTATATTGGTACGACCACGAACGACGATGGCATCTATGAATTGAACTTCGCTAAAACTGGAGAGTATTCCGTTGTTTTTCAATATTTAGGGTATAAAACGTTAAAGAAATCGGTTACTATTACATCATTTCCACATACTTTAAATGCTGAATTAATAGAAGAAGATATTTCGCTGAATGAAGTCGTTATTAATTCGAAAGAAAACCCAGCAGATATTATTATTCGTAAAACTATCGAAGCTCGAGAAGCCAATTTAGAAAAGCAAAACACGTTTTCGGCCAACTTTTATTCTCGAGGATTACTGAAAATTAAAAATGCTCCCGAGAAAATATTCGGACAAGACGTTGGTGATTTAGGTGGCGCATTAGATTCTACCCGAAGTGGAATTATTTATCTTTCTGAAACGATTTCGAAATTAGAATATCAAGCACCAAAACTTTTAAAAGAAAAAATTATCGCTTCCAAAGTGAGTGGCGATGATAATGGTTTTAGCTTTAACAGCGCCAATAGCGTTAATTTCAATTTTTACGACAATACTATTACTTTAGGGAGCGAAATTATTTCGCCTATTGCCGATTATGCCTTTAATTATTACCGATACCAACTCGTTGGTGTTTTTTATGATGACAAAGGGAACCTCATTAATAAAATAGAAATCACTCCAAAACGAGAAAACGATAAAGCCTTTTCTGGTTTTGTATATATCGTAGAAGATGATTGGAGTTTATACGCCGTAGACGTTTCGGTTACTGGAAAACGCGCTCAGGTAATTCCTGTCGATGTATTTACCATAAAACAATCTTACACTTACTCTGAAACCGATGCTATTTGGGCAAAAATATCGCAGGTTTTCGAGTTTAAGTTCGGCATTTTAGGCATTACGGGCGATGGCTATTTTACTGTTGTTTATAGTGATTACGATTTTTCTCCTAATTTTGAAGATGATCATTTTACACGTGAAATTCTTTCATTCGAAGACAATTCTAATAAAAAAGACGCTATCTATTGGTCGACAAAAAGGCCCGTTCCCTTAACGCAACCGGAAAATAAGGACTACATAAAAAAAGACAGTATTCAATTAGTAAAAGAATCGAAACCCTATTTAGATTCCATAGACGGCGCGAATAATGCCTTTAAAATTGGTGATATTATTAGCGGTTACAGTTATCAAAATTCTCAAAAATCGTATACTATTAATGTAAGTTCTCCTTTAAAAGGTGTCAACTTTAATACGGTGCAAGGTTTTAATAGCTTTTTGGATGTCAATTTCATGAAAGAGTACGACGATTTTAATAAATACCTAAGTATCGGTACGAAAATAAATTATGGTGAAGCCGATGACCGCCTGCGTGCTGTTGCTTATTTTCGTTTTAAATTCAATAATATAAACGATCGTTTTATTTCGCTTTCTGGTGGTATAAAAACCGAACAGTTTAATAGTAGCGCACCTATTTCCCCGTTAATAAATAGCATCAGCTCATTGTTTTTTGAGGATAATTATATGAAGCTTTACGACAAAAGTTTTGCTGAAGCTAAATTCTCACAAGAGTTGTTTAATGGGTTTAGCTTCTATTCTTCATTAGCTTACGAACGTAGAAAACCGCTTTTTAATCACACCGATTATACTTTTATAAACGAAGATCGCGATAGTTACACAAGTAATAATCCCAGAGATCCATTTAATTATACAAGCGCCAATTTTAGCACGCACAATATTGTAAAACTGAATGTAAATGCGCGCATCAATTTCGCCCAAAGTTTTTATAGTCGCCCTGACGGGAAATTTAATGTTACCAATAATAAATACCCAACGCTAACTGTAGGCTACGAAAAAGGGTTGGGTGCGTCTGAATCTAATTACAATTTCGATGCTTTTAAATTAGGACTTCAGCAGGAAGTGGTTGTTGGTAACAAAGGGGTTTTAAACTATAATGTAAAAGGTGGTTTCTTTGCCAATGCCGATGATATTGCTTTTATCGATTATCATCATTTTAATGGCAACCAGACCAATGTTAATTTTAGAGGCTCGTATTTAAACAGCTATAAGAATTTACCTTACTACGCCCTAAGCACCAATAACAATTACGCAGAAGTACACGCGCAACACAACTTTAAAGGGTTTATTTTGAATAAAATTCCATTACTTAATAAACTGAATTACAACATGCTAATTAGCACCAATATTGCCTACACGGAAAGTAACAAACCGTATACAGAATATGCTATAGGAATCGATAATTTAGGCTTTGGTAAATACCGTTTTTTACGAATAGATTATGTGCGCTCGTACCAAGGCTCTGGCTTTATTAGCGATGCTGTGTTGTTTGGAATTAGCTTTTAATATGTAATTAATAGTTTAATTTATAACTCTTACATTAGAGGTAGTGTACATTATGCGCACTCTAACGGCTTAACAAAACAAAAGTTAAATATTAAGAGATAAACTTGATGATTAAAAAAACTGAGGGTAATTCCGTATAAAATTAATTGCTAGTTCTAACCTACTTAGAAATTTTTATAGATTTTAGAAGTAGATTTTTATTTCCTAATTTAGTTGCTTAGCCACGAAACTAATCTTAAACAATCGCGTTTGATGCCAATTGACCACTATAATGAAAACACCAAGATTAAAAGGAATAATAGACAGACGAATTTTAATCAATTACCAAATTGATAAAGAAGTTTTGGAGAATTATTTACCAAAACCTTTTAAACCGAAATTGGTAAATGGAAAAGGAATTGGTGGAATTTGTTTAATTAGATTAAAAGAAATCAGACCTAAAGGTTTCCCTAAACAAATCGGAATTTCATCTGAAAACGGAGCACACCGTATTGCAGTCGAATGGGTAGAAAATGGAAAACTAAAAGAAGGTGTTTATATTCCAAGAAGAGACACGTCCTCTAAATTAAATTCTCTTGCTGGAGGAACACTTTTCCCTGGAATCCATCACTTAGCAAATTTTACAGTTAATGAAAAAGGCGGAAATTACGATATCAGATTTATAAGTGAAGACCAAACATCTATATCAATCCAAGCCACAGAAACACATAAGTGGAATAACGAAAGCGTATTTGAAAATTTAAAATGTGCATCTGATTTTTTTGAATATGCCTCTATTGGATACGCGCCTGATAAAAATGATTTTGACGGACTTGAATTAAAAACGAAAAATTGGAAAGTATCGTTATTGGAAGTGGAAAACGTAGAGTCGAGTTTTTTTGAAGATGAAAATATTTTCCCAAAAGGTTCTGTGAAATTTGACAATGGGCTACTAATGAAGGATATTAAACACGAATGGATTGGACTAAAAAAAATAAAAAAAACATAATACCGTATAAAATTAATTAATATTATCATTGTCAGTTGCTTTGTTTTTAAACTTCTAATTTTCCTTAGGAAAACCCTCGATATAAAACCTGCAACGCAATAACAAAGACTACAATAAACCCAATATCCTCTCATAATATTAAAAAATGATATAAAGACATTTAGCTTCAATATTTATAATAACCTCTTGTGTTTTGAGCATTCTAACTGTAGAATTTTCAAGAATTTCGGAACCGAAAGAATATTAGTCTTTGATTTTTTCTGAGCTTATTATTTTAGCGTCAATACTATTGGTTTTTACTACGGAACCTAAAATCAAAAAAACAAGATCTAAGTCTCATTACACAAAATGACCTTATTCCTCCTTTGTCCTTTCTGATTATATCCTAAAGTTAACTATATTTATAAAATACTAACTTAAGTTATACTCTAGCTGTATGCCTTTGAGTAAAGAGATAATCCGGAATCATATACGCGTTACTTTTAGCCCTTATATTGAAAAAACATAATTATAGAAAATGATTAAATATATACTTAACACTAAAAAAGCACATTATTCTTCAAATTTGAATGGAGATAATTTAAGACAAAAAATTGAGGACATTTTTGGCCAAAATAACTTGAAGTTTGTTGGGAAATTTACAAGTCAAAATGCGTTTGAAGCTTATGATAAATGGACTTATATTAAGTGGTATGTCCCGAATTTTAAAAGAAAAACGGCGTATTTAAATGGGGAAATAATAACCTCTGAAAAAGGCTCATTATTGCAATTAAACATTAAACCAAATCCTGTTATAGCCATTTTCCCTATTCTTACCGTATTAATAGGCATAATTACCTTAATAGTGGCAGCTTCAAATAACAAAACCTTGATTTTTGGACTCCTTATAATTGTAGTTGCCATTTTGTTTCACCTCTTTGGAATGTTTTTAAGAAGTCGATTACAAAACAATTTTAAGAACCATTTGGATTTACAAAAGGTTTAATTAATACATTATATATATAAAAAAATAATTTGTTTCCATTAAACATAAAATATAAAATTAAATTTAGATTCTGAAAACAATAAAATTATTGAAACGATAGAAAAAGAACTGATTCACTTAAAAATTGATGAAATTATACTTTCAGGGTTTGAAATTAATTTCAGAAACTCCTTTTTCAACGGACAGGGAAGAAATCATCTAATGGCTCCTGTAGATAAAGAATATTTTAAGCTGAATAGAGATTCAAAAATAGTAGTATATTCTTTTTCTCTAATTAGGATGTTTTATATTGCTTTGTGTATGAGTGCCTTTTTCGGACTTATTTCTCAAAGTTATAATATTGGATTTTTTGCATTTATTTGGTTTTTTGGAATGAACTGGTTATTGCATTAATAAGGCAAAACCTATTTATGAATAGGTTGAAAAAGAAACTAATTAAGGAAAATACTATTTAAATTAGTATTTTAATATTAATCGCTTCGTAATTACAAACTCTAATTTTGCTCTACCCCTTTCTCATACCTAATATTTATAACGATCCTTGTGCTCGACGTTAAATACCTTTCAACTAAAACACCGAAAATGTTCAACACCAACCGACCTAAATTAAAAATTGACTGTGATAAATCAGACAGAATTATTGAAGCGCTTACACTTTTAAGCTTGTTATTTTCGTTTGCGTTTATAGCGCATCATTACAGTGATTTACCCGATAGGGTTCCCGCTCATTTTGGATTAGATGGCGAAGTAAACCGCTATGACGAGAAAAGTATGATTTGGTTAGTCCCCATGCTACTTTCTGCTATTTGCTTCGGCGTTTATAAATTGAACAAACATCCTTACATCTATAATTATCCTGTGAAAATCACGGAAAACAATGCTGAAAAACAGTACAGAAGTTCAACAAAAATAACACGATATATTAACTTGAGCTTTTCATTAATTTGCGCGGTAATTACTTACGAAATGGTAACTATAGCTTTAAAAAACAGCACTTCCTTTTCGCTGTTTTCAAATTACTTCTTAATAATAACGATCGCATTTTTAACGCTAATGCCTATAGTAATGGTGATTAAAACAATAGTGCAAACCAAGAAATAACCCCTTAATTTTTATCCTCCAATAAAGGCACAAAACGAAATTCTCCAAACTCGGTTTTCTCGAATGCTTTTGGGCCTGTTCTTACAAATAGCGTCATTGTTTGCACGTCGTCACCCACAGGAATTACCAAGCGGCCACCAATAGCCAGTTGCGCTAAAAGCGGTTTGGGTACAAAAGGTGCTCCGGCAGTAACAATAATACTATCAAACGGCGCTTCTTCAACTAATCCTTTATAGCCATCACCAAAAATAAGTTTTCGGGCACGATACCCTAACTTAGGTAAAAAATTACTCGTTTTTTTAAACAATTCTCGCTGTCTTTCAATACTATATACTTGTGCTCCTAATTCACACAAAACAGCGGTTTGGTAACCACTTCCAGTGCCAATTTCTAATACTTTATGGCCGCGTTCTATTTGCATTAATTCGCTTTGAAACGCTACTGTATACGGCTGTGAAATCGTTTGGTCGGCAGCAATAGGAAAGGCTTTATCCTGATACGCGTGGTCCAAAAAACTAGAATCCATAAACAAATGTCGTGGTATTTTAGCCATCGCTTTTAGTACCTTTTCGTTGGTTACACCTTTAGATTTAACCACAGAAACTAATTGCTGACGTAAGCCTTGATGTTTTAAAGTATCTTTCAAAATAATTGGGAGTTTTACGGGATAAAATTAATCAAATCTTAAAGGTTTCATACCTTTATTTTATAAATTCTTTTTCTTTATTCTGCTTCAAAAATCTTATTTTTGTTGAAAACGTAATTATATGCTGAACGTAGGAGTATTAGGTGCTGGTCATCTTGGAAAAATTCATTTAAGACTGCTTAATCAATCTGAAAAATATAATTTGGTTGGCTTTTATGACGCCGATGAAGAAAATGCAAAACGTATTGAAGCGGAATTGGGCTACACCTATTTTAGTACTATAGAAGCATTAATTGACGCTGTAGATGTTGTCGATATTGTTACCCCTACCCTATCGCACTACGAATGTGCCAAGCAGGCCATTGCTAAAAGCAAGCATATTTTTATAGAAAAACCAATTACAAATACCGTTGAGGAAGCAGAAACCTTGCGTGCTTTAGTCGCCGAAAAAGGCGTTAAAGGTCAAGTGGGGCACGTAGAACGTTTTAACCCTGCGTTTATTGCCGTTAAAGACATGCTCGATAAACCTATGTTTATAGAATCGCACCGTTTGGCAGAATTTAATCCACGAGGTACCGATGTTCCTGTGGTTTTAGATTTAATGATTCACGATATCGATGCTATTTTAAGCGTCGTAAAATCTGAAGTAAAACACGTCTCGGCAAGTGGCGTTTCGGTAATTAGTGACACTCCCGATATTGCCAACGCGCGTATTGAGTTTGTTAACGGTTGCGTGGCGAATTTAACAGCGAGTAGAATTTCGTTAAAGAATATGCGTAAAACTCGCTTTTTTCAGCGAGACGCTTATATTTCTGTCGATTTTTTAGAGAAGAAATGTGAAGTCGTTAAAATGAAAGACGCCCCGAAAAACCCCGGAGATTTTGATATGATTCTTCAAAATGCGGAAGGCATCAAAAAACAGATCTATTTCGACAATCCTGAAATTTCAGAAAATAATGCCATTTTAGACGAATTAGAATCGTTTGCCGATGCCATTAATAACGACACCAAACCAGTGGTAACACTTCACGATGGTACCGAAGCCTTGCGTGTTGCTACTATGATTATCAATCAGTTTTAGTGCTGTCGCAACTAATAATCTCATTATTTAAATTAAAGTCATTCGAAGTATAATTAAGTAAAAAATACAATTTACTTCCTTGCTAAACACCAAACGAGCTCAAGGAAAAATAGATAATAAATAAGAATCCTTTTTTTAAGGAATAAAAATAAATATTTAATGAAGAATATAGCAGTAATTGGAGCAGGAACAATGGGAAATGGAATAGCCCACACCTTTGCTCAATCCGGATACAACGTACAACTTATAGATATTAGTGAGGCGTCTTTAGAGCGTGGCATAAACACTATTACGAAAAATTTAGATAGAATGGTTGCTAAGGAAAAAATTTCTGAAGCTGATAAAACCGCTACTCTAAAAAAGATTACCACGTTCACCGATATTTCTGAAGGAGTTAAAAACACCGACTTAGTAGTTGAAGCTGCAACCGAAAATTTCGATTTAAAACTTAAAATATTTAAGCAATTAGACGACGTTTGTGACGACAACACCATTTTAGCCACCAATACTTCTTCTATTTCTATTACAAAAATTGGAGCCGTTACTTCTCGACCAGAGAAAGTTATTGGAATGCACTTTATGAACCCTGTGCCTATTATGAAATTGGTTGAAATTATTCGCGGGTATAGTACAAGCGATGTCGTGACGTCAACTATTATGGACTTATCTAAAAGATTAGGTAAAACGCCAACCGAGGTTAACGATTATCCTGGTTTTGTAGCGAATAGAATTTTAATGCCAATGCTAAACGAATCTATCGAAACGTTATACAACGGTGTTGCCGGCGTTGAAGAAATAGATACAGTTATGAAATTAGGTATGGCGCACCCAATGGGACCTTTACAATTAGCAGATTTTATTGGGCTAGACGTTTGCCTATCAATTTTAAACGTTATGTACGACGGCTTTAAAAACCCTAAATATGCACCGTGCCCATTATTAGTGAATATGGTAGCGGCAGGGAAATTAGGTGTTAAATCTGGCGAAGGATTTTATGATTATTCAGAAAGTAGAAAGGCTGAAAAAGTCGCTAAGCAATTTTCGAAATAAAAATTATAAGCAGATAGCGTTCGCATACCTCTAAAGGTCTAATTTTATTTTTATGCGAATTAAACACTCTCAATATTTAGTATGTCTACAATTATTCCGTTTAAAGCAGTACGTCCTACCCGAGATAAAGTGAGCTTGGTGGCTTCGCGGTCGTATCAAAGTTATACGCAAGCAGAACGCGAAGGCCGTTTAGATTATAACCCGTATTCATTTTTGCACATCGTTAATCCGGGCTATAAATATGCAAAAGAAATTTCTGGAGTTGCGCGTTATCAACTCGTTAAAAATCGCTATTTAGAATTTAAAGAAAGCGGCATATTTAAACGCGATAACACCCCTTGTTTTTATATTTATAAAATTATAGATCGAAAAAACCAAGTATTTAACGGTATTGTGGCAGCAGCAAGTGTTGAAGACTACAAAGCCGATGTTATAAAAAAACACGAAGACACTATTTCTAGCCGCGAAGTCGTGTTTAAAGACTATTTAAAAACGGTGGGCTTTAATGCCGAACCTGTGTTGTTGACCTACCCCGATAACGCTGTTATTTCATCTATTATTAAAAAGGAACAACAACACCGAGCAGAATTTGAATTTACAACCACCTTTCGCGACACGCATTACTTATGGAAAATTGAAAATGAAGTTGATATAAACGCGATTTCGGACGCATTTAAAGACATTGACACCTTATATATTGCCGATGGCCATCACCGTTCGTCGTCGTCTCATTTATTATATGAGGATTTAAAATCTAAAAACAAAAATCATATAGGATCGGAGTCTTATAATTACTTTATGACGTATTTAATTCCGGAATCCGAATTAAAAATTCACGAGTTTAATAGATTAATCACCGATCTCAACGGATTAAGTAAAGAAGAGTTTTTAATACAATTAGATACGCTGTATAGAATAGAAAACCGCGGTGCCATTCCTTATAAACCGACACAAAAACATCATTTCAGTATGTATTTAGATGGCGAGTTTTATTCCTTATATTTAAGGAAAGCAGGTTATTCGTTTAAAACATCGCTTGATGCCTTGGATGCACAATTACTTTATGCGACCATTTTAAAACCTATTTTAGGTATTGAAGATTTACGTAACGATAATAGAATAAATTACATAAGTGGTATTAAGGAAGTCGTAAATATGAAAAGTAAAGTGGATGAAGGCGACTACAAAATAGGTTTTGGTATGGTTCCTGCTTGTATTAATGAACTTAAAACCATCGCTGACGATGGTTTAAAAATGCCTCCAAAAAGCACGTATATAGAACCAAAATTACGAAGTGGAGTTACTATTTACGAGTTTTAAAACGCATTACCATTTAGCAAATTGATTATAAGCAAGAACAAATGAGCATAACAACGCAATTACACGATATACAAGCCACCCTCCCAGAGCACGTTTCTCTGGTCGCCGTTTCTAAAACGAAACCGGTTAGCGACTTAATGGAAGCTTACGACGCTGGTCAGCGTATTTTTGGAGAGAATAAAATTCAGGAAATGTGCGACAAGTTCGAAGATATGCCAAAAGACATCCTTTGGCATATGATTGGGCACGTACAACGTAATAAAGTAAAATATATGGCACCTTTTGTGAATTTAATTCACGGTGTCGATAATTTTAAGTTATTAAAAGAAATTAATAAACAAGCGAAAGCGAACGAGCGCACTATTAATTGTCTTTTGCAGATAAAAATTGCTGAAGAAGATTCTAAATTCGGAATGTCTTTAGACGCGGCTTCAGAGATTTTACAGAGGGATGACTTTTCAGAATTTAAACACATTCAAATTACTGGTGTTATGGGGATGGCAACATTTACTGATAATACCAATCAGGTTGAAAATGAATTCAATGCTTTACAAACTGCATTCAATCAATTAAAAGCGCTTCAGCCCGAAAATAAAGCCTTCAAAACCATTTCTATGGGTATGAGTGGCGACTATAAATTAGCAATTAATTGTGGCAGCACAATGGTTCGTGTAGGAAGTAGTATCTTTGGAGAAAGAAATTACAACGCATAACAAACACTTAAATTAATAGCATATTTATACTATAGTTGACATAGAGACGACCGGCGGGAAGTTTAATGAAGAAGGCATTACCGAAATTGCCATCTACAAATACGATGGACACGAAGTCGTAGACCAATTTATTAGTTTGGTAAATCCGGAGCGCGAGATACAACCGTTTGTTGTAAACTTAACAGGTATAAACAGTAATATGCTGCGCAATGCACCTAAATTTTACGAAGTCGCTAAACGCATTGTCGAAATTACAGAGGGTTCTATTTTAGTCGCGCACAACGCCAAATTCGATTATCGTATTTTACGTACAGAATTTAGCCGCCTAGGGTTCGAATACGAAAGAGAAACCTTATGCACCGTTCAATTGTCTAAAGACTTAATTCCAGATTTACCGTCTTATAGTTTGGGTAAACTAGTGCGTTCTTTAGGTATACCAGTAACCGATAGGCATCGCGCCTCTGGAGATGCCTTGGCGACAGTAAAACTTTTTAAGTTATTAATAGACAAAGACACGAATAAGGAAATTATTATTAATTCCATTCGTAAAGAGCCAAAGCTTCAATTGGAGCCTAAACTCGTCGATATTATGGGTCAATTGCCATCAATAACTGGTGTGTATTATATTCATAATTCAAGCGGAGATATTATATATATTGGTAAAAGTAATAATATTAAGAAACGTATTAATCAACATTTTACGGGTACCGACTCGAAGTCAAAAAAAATACAGTTACAAGTGGCCGAGGTCACTTACGAGTCTACAGGTAGCGAACTTGTTGCACTATTAAAAGAAAGCGAAGAAATAAAACGCGTAAAACCGAAACATAATCGTTCGTTACGCCGTTCTCTATTCTCTAGTGCTTTATACAGTTTTGTAGACGATAATGGTTATATTAATTTAACCGTTGATAAGGCCGATGGTCGCAAAAAAGCGATAACAACCTTTAGCAATAGGCAAAGCGCAAAAGCATTTATGTTTAAAGTGGTGGAAGACTATAATTTATGTCAGAAATTAAATGGTTTATATAAAACCAAAACCAGTTGTTTTAATTACGATATAAAATCGTGCAATGGCGCTTGTGTTAATCAAGAAGCACCAGAAGCGTATAATAAACGCGTCACTGAGCTAATAAAAAAATACAGTTACGATAATCAAGATATGGTAATTATAGACAAAGGTCGCGATATCGATGAACGTAGTGCTATTCTTATAGAAAATGGTATCTTTCAAGGCTTGGGATTTTTCAATTTAAACTATCAAATAAACAATATCGATATTTTAAAAACAATCATTACACCAATGCTTAACAATAGAGATAACCAGCATATTATACAAAGTTACTTAAGACGTAATAAACGCTTAAAAATTGTAACATTAGATACACAGCAAGAAAATAATTAAATTTCTGTATTTTTTATACCTATGGAAAATCCCTTACCTGAAAAAAATAAGCGTTGGAAGATAAAACTTCACGAAATTATTTACGAAGCAGACACTCCTGCCGGAAAGTTATTCGATGTTATTTTATTAGTTTTCATTATTGCTAGTATTTTATTGGTAATGCTTGAAAGCGTAGCCTCCATCGATTTAAAATACCATTTTTGGTTAAACGTAGGCGAATGGATTGTTACCGTATTATTTACTATCGAATATATAGCGCGAGTAATTACCGTAAAAAAACCTTGGAAATACATATTTAGTTTCTACGGTATAATCGATTTGTTATCTACCCTACCTAAATACTTATCTTTAATATTTGCAGGTACACACGCTCTCGTGGCTTTAAGAGCACTACGCTTATTACGTGTATTTAGAATTTTAAAATTAGCCCGTTACTTAGGCGCATCAAACCAACTCGCCACAGCCCTAAAAGCAAGCCGTGCGAAAATCTCTGTATTTTTATTTGCCGTTGTTATTGCCGCCACTATTTTTGGTACAATTATGTATTTAGTAGAAGGCGAAAAAAACGGCTTCGATAACATCCCTAAAAGTATCTATTGGTCCATTGTTACCCTTACTACCGTAGGTTTTGGTGATATCGCACCACAAACACCCTTAGGTCAATTTATAGCCACAATAATAATGGTTTTAGGGTACGGTATTATTGCCGTGCCTACAGGAATTGTGTCTGCCGAATACACAAGAAGTACCAATAACGAAGAAGAGCAGAAACAGAAAAAAGAGCAATCTAACACCGTAGCCCTGAACACACAATCGTGCCAAAATTGCTTAGCTGAAAACCATAAGGACAAAGCCGAGTATTGTTACAACTGCGGGCAACCATTGCATATTAAATAATATTTGGGCGTTACTTTAATAGCATTTAGCTATTAAAGTCAGGCTATTCGCTATATCTTTTTTAGGAATAAAAAAAGGATGCCGCTACTATCCTTAACGCACGTTACACCTTTACCATAAGTCATTTTATTTTGAAAACAGAAAACAAATATCTTATCTCTATTATTGGCCCAACTGCCATTGGTAAAACCAGTCTTGGTATTACACTAGCTAATTATTTTAATACCGAAATTATATCAGCCGATTCTAGACAGTTTTTTAAAGAAATGCACATTGGCACTGCGGCGCCTACAAAATCTGAGCGCGCTGCAGCACCACATCATTTTATTCAGCACAAATCGATTTTAGAAAACTATAATGTTGGCGCTTTCGAAAAAGACGCCATTGCGAAATTGGATATGCTTTTTAAAACACACGACTATGTCGTTATGGTTGGTGGTTCCGGTTTATATGTGGATGCGGTTACAACAGGATTAGATCACTTTCCGGAAGTCGATAAAAATATTCGCGAAATACTGAATCAGCAACTCGAAACCGAAGGCTTAGCGTCGTTACAACGCCAATTAAAAGACTTAGATTTAGAATCGTATAATAGGATAGCGCTTCAAAACCCGCAGCGTGTAATTCGCGCTTTAGAAATAAGTATCGGTTCGGGTAAACCGTATTCTTCCTTTTTAAATAAAGATAAAAACAATCGTTCTTTTACAACCGTTAGTATTGGTTTAACCGCTGAAAGAGCCATTATTTACGACCGCATTAACGCCCGCGTAGATAGTATGATTGACCACGGTCAACTAGAAGAAGTCCAATCACTTTTAGATTATAAAGATTTAAATGCGCTAAATACCGTTGGCTATAAAGAATTATTTAAATATATAGATGGAGAATGGACTTTAGAATTTGCCATTTCGGAAATTAAAAAAAACACCCGTCGTTTCGCAAAACGACAACTTACTTGGTTTAAAAGAGATCCAGAAACCTCGTGGTTCGATTTTAATACCGATTTTAAAACAGTACTGAAAGCCATTCAAAATAAAAAATAGTACATTTATTTAACGTGAAATAAAACCAAACTGTTTATGAAAGAAAAGTTTCTGTTTATTTTAAGAAGTATTTTTAAACTAAAAGATAAAATCGCTTTTTTCCCCACTCTAATTGCCTTTGCTGGTAGTGCTTTTGCCTATTTAATGTTTTATTTAGAAAGTCAAGGCATCTCTAAATATTTATTAGATATTGTACCAGACTTGGTTATTAATAACACCGATACGGCACGTACTTTACTAACAACAATAACCGCGGGTTCTATTTCAATTATGGTTTTTAGTTTCTCTATGGTAATGGTGCTTTTAAACCAAGCATCGAGTAATTTTTCACCACGTTTATTACCGGGTTTAATTTCGAACAGACGACATCAAGTTATCTTAGGTATTTATGTAGCCACAATACTCTATTGCATCTTTACATTAATTTCTATTCGCCCCAGCGGTAACGAATATCAATTACCCGGATTTTCGGTACTATTAGCCATTGTGTTTATGGTCGTATCGTTAGGTGCATTTATTTATTTCATACACTCGATTTCTCAATCCATTCAAATAAACAATATAATGGATAAAATTTTTAAAAAATCAAGTAACAGATTATTACACCTCATAGACTCTGAAAAGGACAATAAAGAATCTTTTAAGTCGTCTGATAATTGGAATAGCTACAAATCGTATAAAACGGGATATCTTCAAAATATATCCTTAGAAAATATCGCAGAAATTGCAAAAAAGCACGAGTGTAAAATAGAGATTAGTGCTAATAAAGGAGCGTTTCTTTTAGAAAAGGACATCTTATTTAAAACAGAAATAGAATTAGATGAAGAGACTCTTGGAGGTTTGCATACAAACTTCGACTTTGCAAAAAGCGAACTTATAGAAGATAATTATGTATTAGCTTTTAAACAATTAACCGAGATCGCAGTTAAAGCGATGTCTCCTGGTATTAACGACCCTGGAACCGCGCTTAATGCTATAGATTACTTATCGCAATTATACGTGTTAAGGCTTAAGAAAAATGATATTAGCTTCACTTATATAGACGATATTCCTTGGGTTTTTATCTCAACAGTTAATTTTAGCTCACTACTATACGAAGCTATGGCGTCTTTACGAACGTATTGCAAGCACGATGTGATATTAGTAAAACGTTTATTAACTATGCTAAATAATTTAAAACGTTTAAGTACGGTAGAAACTTATACAAAAAGCATTACAGAAGAAATTGAAAATCTAAAAACAGATGCAAGCCATTCTATTAAAAACGAACGCGATTTAGCGCTAATAGCTTCCGAAAACTTTAATGTATAAAAAAACCAGCTTTGGAGCTGGTTTTTTATATTTATCATATCACTGTATTCTACTGTTCCGGGTTTACAACTAATCTAAAGCCTTCGCCGTGAATATTTAAAATTTCGACTTTATCATCTACTTTTAAATACTTACGTAGCTTTGCTATGTACACGTCCATACTTCGAGATGTAAAATAATTATCATCTCTCCATATTTTTGTTAATGCCAACTCTCTAGGCATTAAATCGTTTTCATGTAACGCTAATAGACGTAATAATTCGTTTTCTTTTGGCGATAATTTTACCGGTTCATTATCTTTATATTTTAAAAATCTTAGTTTAGAGTTTAAATCGAAACCTCCAATTTTAAATTCAAATTGTTTGCTATCGGCAACAGTCTCTGTAGCCTTACGCTGCATTATTGCTTTAATCTTCATTAATAGCACTTCACTATCAAAAGGTTTATTTAGGTAATCGTCTGCCCCTACTTTATACCCTTTAAGCACATCTTCTTTCATTGCTTTCGCGGTTAAGAAGACAATAGGAATATCAGAATTTTTTTCTCTAATTTCTTTTGCTAATGTAAAACCATCTTTATACGGCATCATTACATCTAAAATACATAGATCGTAATCGTCCTTTTTGAATTTTTCGAAACCTTCCATACCATTTTTAGCATGAACAACTTCGTAATCATTCATCATTAAATAATCTTTTAGTACCGTTCCAAAATTTGGATCATCCTCTACTAATAATATTTTTTTTTGTTGTTCTTCCATAACTTTATGATATTAGGGGAAGCTTTATTATAAAAGTACTTCCTTTTTCTTTTTCACTTTCTACCGAGATATGACCCTCGTGATCTTCTACTATTCTTTTTACGTAAGCTAAGCCCAAACCGTGTCCTTTAACATTATGAATATTGCCCGTGTGTTCCCTATAAAATTTTTCGAATACACGTTTTTGTACGGCTTTACTCATTCCGCTTCCGTTGTCTTTAATTTTTACTAATATATTGTTTCCAACATTTACCGTTTCAATAATAATTTTTGGTGCCTCTGGAGAATACTTCACAGCATTATCTAGAATATTTACCAGAACGTTTGTAAAATGGGTTTCATTTGCTAAAATAGAGGACTTATCGGCTTTTAAATCGGTTTCAATAAAACCACCTCTATCTTCTACAATTAATTCAACATGCGAGATAGCATCTTCTATTAAGTCGTGCAATCTTACCCTATCCTTACTTATATTTAATTCGTTTTTTTCAAGTTTAGATATACGTAATACATTTTCTACCTGAGCGTGCATTCGCTTATTTTCTTCTCTAATCATTGTAAGGTAACGCAATACCTTTTCTTGATCGTTAATTATTTTAGGATTCCTTATAGAATCTAACGCTAAATTTATAGTTGCTATTGGCGTTTTAAATTCGTGCGTCATATTATTAATGAAATCGGTTTTGATTTCAGAAATTTGGCGTTGCTTAACGAGTTGAAAAATAGCGCTTCCATAAGTTAATATAATTATTAATGTAAAAACTACCGAAAGCAAAATCATTCCTATAAGCGTTGAAAAAATAAATTTCTGCTGATCGGGGAAATTGATTAATAATTTATAGTTATTAGAATCTTTCTCATTATAAAAAACAGGAATACCTATAGTTTCTAATCCTTGAAGTTCGAAATTTTCTGTTTGTATCTTTGTAGCTAAACCGTTACTATAGATAGCAAATTCGTAATCGATATCAATATCATCTTGCAATAAACGCAACTTTAAAAGTTTGTTTATTTGCTCTATCGACACCCGCTTATGAATAGGCCGTCTGTAGGCTGTATTATTGTAATGCGTTTCGTACACCAAATTATCAGTTCTAGTAAGGTCTCCAAATTGAATCATTTCAACATTATCCTTACCATCAATCTCACTGGATTTATAAACCTTCGTTTCATTCTGGTTTATAATACGTTTTATGCTTGTACTATCTAAACCAATGTCAAAGAGCGATGATGATAATTTATAATTCTCCTCTAGGATACCATTTCTATATACTAATGTTTCGTTGGTGTTTTCGTCGTACTGTTTAATGTATAAATTAGAAATGGAGTTCTCGTTTATATTAACCAATTCCCCTTTCTCTATTAAGCGCGATATTTTATAAATATGGTCTTTAAATTCCTCGTTCTCAATTTTATTAGTAACATAACGTAATGCCTTTTTTACGTTAAATTTGAATTGATCTTCCTCATTTTTAACAGAATTTGTGATATAATAACTCTGAACGAAGATTATCCCACCAAGAGATAAGCTCATTAAAATGATTAACACAAGAAAAATTTTCTTCCTCATTATTCAAAATTAACATTTTAACAATGAGTAATCGTACCATTTAACCTTACATTAACAAAAAAAACATTGTAGGTTTATCTACTTAATTTCTAGAAGGTTTGTGTGGATTTGAAGGACTTGTTTTCGTGTTCTATCGAGATCTAGATTCTCGATAACGTAATTTGATCGTTTTATTTTCTCTGAATCGGACCATTGGTTTTTCATAATGGCTTTTATTCTGTCTACAGTTGTCGAGTCTCGCTGTAACACGCGTTCTATTTTCACTGTTTCGGGTGCGTGTACAGTTATAATATGATCATAATTTTTATAACTTCCGTTTTCGAAAATAATAGCAGCTTCCTTAATTACATAAGGCGCTTCTTGCCGCGATTTCCAATTTTCAAAATGATTTTTAACTTCTGGATGCACTATGGCATTCATCTGCTCTAATAATTCTTTATTATTAAAAATTGATTCTGCTAAAAAGGGTCTGTTCAGTGTATTATTTATATAAGCTTTCTCCCCAAACAGTTTTATTAGCTTAAGCTTAATAACTTTAGAATATACCATTAATTTCTTGGCTTCGTCGTCTGCAATATAAATAGGCACGCCTAGCTCGGCGAACATTTTTGCAACCGTCGTTTTGCCACTACCAATACCGCCTGTTAACACTACTGTTTTCATTCTGTTATAATAAATTCGACTTTTTCGTGATGTAACCTTATAGATTTTGCTTTTTCACTCCTTTTAGTAAGTATGGGCGTTAAAAAGGTACTGGTTTCTTTTAAATCCTTATAATTACAAATTATCTGAAAATCTGTTTTTTTAATAGCATTAAAATTCTCCAGACTTGTGTAATAACTTACATAAATACTTTTTGGAAAAAATTTTAATGTGAGGTCTTTAGGAACATTAATTACCTCAACAGGAATTTCTTTTGTGCCTTCGGTAAACTTTTTAACATCTAATGCTAATAACACTTCCTTTTGCGATACACTCATTTTAGTATTTAAAGAATCGAGATTTAACTTCAAAATTTGGTGCACAGGCTTATTAATATTGGTCAATTCAATATTATGTGTTTTAATAAATTCCAACTCTCTTAATAAGGATTCCGGTCCAATAACTTTTATAGAATCAGGAGTTGTTGACTCTTCTTCCATAACATCATAACCAGGAGCATAAGCAATGGTCATTTGAGGTCGAACGGGTACATATTTTACCGCGTTTTCATCAAAATAAAAGGTTAGTGTTTCAGGATTTATACTTTCGATTTCAATTTCTTTACTGAATTGTTTGATTAGATTTGAAAACCCTTTTGTTCGCATCCAAACGTAAGTGGAATCAGCTTTATTCACATCGGTATTAAAATCGATAGATAAATAAGGCTGTTTCAAATAATATTTTAACCATTTAAATCCTTGCGCTTTTAAAGTTACTTTAAGTTGATGCGAAGAATCGTTTAAAATAATAACCTCATCGGGAATATTTTTTGGTATTACCGTAAAAGCGATGGTATCGGTATATGTTTTAGAGAGTTTTGTTAATACTAATATGGCGAATGCCAAAATGAAAAACAAGAAGAAAATATTAATTTTTCTCGTTTTAATTACTGTTAGTATTTTTGACTTTAATGTTGTCATTATTTAATTTTAAAAAATAATTTTGGAAAAGCCTCTTCTGGCTTTTTGTTAAAAAGCGTTAAGGTCAATGTTGATTTTATAAAACCGTAACCGTAACCAAAAAACTGGATTGTTGTTGCTATTAATGATTGAAACCCTATAATTATACTTTTATTCTGAATAGTTGCTGAAACTAAAACTAAAATATAATACAAAAAAACACAATATAAAGGCCATAATATACCAAAAACCGTAAGTAGTAGCGATAATATACAAGAAAAACTAAAGAGAAAAGGAAACCAATAGGTTATTTTTTTTGTTTCTGGATGCCAATAATTTAAAATTGGTCTTACCATACCAAACTTATTGACTTGTGTGTAAAATTTAGACCACGAAATTCTGCGTTTATGAAAAACATAAGCTTCTGGTATTAAATTAGTTTTAAACCCTTTAGTCCACAACCTTATCGTTAAATCGGGATCTTCACCTGGATGTATTCTGCCAAAACCTTGTGTTTCGTGAAAGGCTTTTTTAGACAAGCCCATATTAAAACTTCTAGGCTGAAAAGTGTCTATACTATTTTTATGTCCACGAATACCGCCCGTGGTTAAAAACGAAGTCATACTAAAATTAATCGCTTTTTGCAGATTAGAAAAAGATGCATGAGCGGCATCTGGACCGCCAAAACAGTCTACATAATTGTGCTGTAAACTATTATTAACTGCATTTAGATATTGCGATGGTAAAATACAATCGCTATCTAAAATTATAAAATAATTTCCATTAGCACGTTGCATACCATAATTTCTAGAAGCGCCTGGGCCTGAGTTTTCTTTAAAAAAATAAGAAATATCTAATTTAGACGTATAGCTATCCACCACTTGTTTTGAAGATTTAGTAGACCCATCTTCCACAATAATAATTTCAAAAGTACAAGCAGTTTTCAGTTCTAAAAAACTATCTAATAATTCTTGAATTTCATTTGGTCGGTTGAAAACTGGTATGATAAAAGAGTACATAAGTTGCATAGCACAAATGTACTTAAAATACGGTTTAAGATTGGGGTAATAAAAAAGATACTTTTCTAACCTTTTCCAATGAAATTACGGTATAAAAAAGTCCCGCTACAGATGCAGCGGGACTTTAAAATTTAAAGAATTACGTTTTTACTTTTATTCTTACTCTTTAATAATTTTAATAGTTTTAGTCGCATTTTCAATAGTCACTTTAACAAAATAAGCGCCCGATTGTAAGTTAGACATATCTACTTCACTATTAATAGCATTAGGCGCAACACGTAAAACTTCTTGTCCTAACATGTTTAACACTGCTATATTCTGGATGTTCTTAATACCTTTTAGAGATAATGTATTCTCTACTGGGTTTGGATAGTAAGAGAAGTTGTTTTCTGTATTGAAACTTGATGTTGATAATGTAGAATCAGTAATTTCAAACTCACCAACGTGGAAATCATAATCTTCCGAATCATTTACAGTTCCATCACTTGCCCATAAAGCAAATTGAACATTACCACTAACCGCTGCTAAATCTGCAAGAAACTCTGTTCCATTAACAGACGGCTGATTACCCACATTCCAAGTGGTAAGGTTTGTCCATGTTGCTCCATTATCAATTGTCATTAATAATTGAACTTCGTCATCACTACCCATTGTATCTCCTACAGTTGTTGGCGTACTAGAAGAACTATAATTGGTGACAGCAACATTAACTTTTAACATTTGGTCTGTACTTGCTGATAAATCATAGACAGGAGAAATTAACCATTCTCTATCTGTATTAAAATACAAGTTAATAGCATTTGAATTTACGGTATTTCCATCACCGTCTTCATAAGCTCTATTGCCTCTCCAATCACTTGAAGTCCCCGAAGGCCCATCAACTACTTCTCCAGAACCAGCTTCCGACCAACATACTGTTGGAGGATTGTTAGTAAAGTCTGTTGTTGAAGGAAATACAGTTATTGCTTCACAAGTTGTAGAAAAAGCAAACGGTCCTACCCATTCAGATACACCATCGGTACCTCCACAATCAGCTTGTACATAAAATTCGTAATCATTCGATGAAACTAAACCTGTAACTGTAAATGGATTTGCAGTAACACCAGCATCAGTAGCTGTCATAGTTTGCGAATCTCCAGCAGTAATATCAACAACCTCAATATTCCAAGTCGTTTCAGTGGCTCCTGCTGTCCATCCTAAATCTGCAGTTGTTGTTGTTATATTAGTAGCAGTTAAAGCTGTTGGATCAGGACACAAAATTTGAGTAATATCTAAAGTATAGGTAGTACTTTGTGGTGTTGCCCATGTAGAAATAACCACATAGTATGTTGTCCCTGCTGTTACAGCGACGTCAAAATTATAATCTGCAGAACTACTTCCATTACCAAATCCTACCGCACAAGCAGAACCTATATCTGCACAATCTGTATACACGAATGCTCCAGAATATGTAGAGCCTAAAGCAGACAAAGCAATGTTAATTGTTCCATCAGCAGAAGCTGTATAAGAATACACAACATCATCACCATTTAAATAACTAGAAGTAGTACCACAACCCGATGCACCTGGAGAACCAGTATAATCATCGCCATAATTTGCTGTATCATCTGAGGTGTTATAAGGTAATGCTGTTACTTCAATAGCTGATTCACATATTTCACCATACGCCAATGTAGAAAATGGCTTAGTCACAAAAGGACTAAAATCCGTTCCACAAACTGCTCTTACATAAAAAACATAATCTGTTCCTGCAGTTAAACCTGTTGCAGCAAAGGTAGTTGCCGTAATTGCTGTTCCTGTCGTAGGAGCTGGGTCTGTAGCTAATAATAGAGCATAATCGTAATCTGTTTCAGTACCTCCTTGAGCCCAAGATAAATCGGCTGTGTCAAGAGCAATATTTGATACACTTAAACTTAATGGTTCTGGACAAGCAGGTGCTTCTATAATAGAAACATCATCTACAGCAATATCATTCTCATAATTAGAATTTGTTGCGGTATCTACAATAAATCTCACTTTAATATTTCCTGTTATAGTTAACGTAGATAAATCTACACCTACGAACTCCCATTCATCGACATCTCCATTGTCGTCCATATAAACCTCATTCCAAGCTGCTCCATCCCAAACTTCAACGGTGATTTTATTAGAATCAGTTCCTCCCGCAATAAAATGATACACGTAGAATTGAAGGTAAGGTGTTGCTAATCCGTTGACATCAATCTCTCCAGATTCTAAAGTAGTATCTATTGAGGTCACTGTAGTCGAACCATCAACTAAAGCAAAATAACCAGAACCTGATGTGTGATCAGAATAAGAGTTTCCAAATGTAGGCGCCGTATCGAAACTCCAAACTTTGCTTGTAGAACTGGTGTTATTCCAACAGCCAGGCAATGCTCCTGCGTCCTCAAAAGACGCTGTGTACGGTGCTACAATAGCATCACAAAGCGTTGTAAAGGCAAAAGGTCCTACCCAAGCACTTAATTCGCCTGATCCACAATCAGCTTGTACATAAAATTCGTAATCATTTGTAGCAACTAAGCCAGAAATAGAATAAGGATTCGTAGTCACACCAGCATCTGTAGCCGTCATTGTTTGCGTACCACCAGCAGTTACATCTACTAATTCGATGTTCCAAGTTGTTTCAGTACCACCAGTCCATTCTAAATCGGCAGTAGTGGTCGATAAATTAGACGCCAATAAAGCAGACGGTTGAGGACAAGAAATAACCTGTGAAATAGCTATATTATCTAAATAAAAATAGCTGTCTCCACTTTGCCATTCGCCACGAATTCTAAATTTAAAATCAGAACCTGATGGTAAACTTGAAGCAGGAATAGTTTCTAAATAATCTGAACAAGCCGTTGTTTCTGTTACTGCAAACGAAGATAATAAGCTCCATGTAGCAGCATCGTCTGCTGAATATTCTACATACATAATATAATCTACAGCATTACTTGAATAAGGTCTAGCTAACCATTGAAACTCTACAGTCGTATCTGTTTCATTAGAAATCCCTACATAATTTGGCGACGTTAACGATCCATCATTTGATGATGAACTGAACATATTGTTGTAAAGATTTCCTGTGCCTTCGCATAAGTATGCTGCAGTTGTACTTGCAAAGTAACTATTCTGTGTCCATCCGGTAGGAAAGCCTGAGTCCAGATTTTCTTCAATAAAAATCTGTGCGCTAGATTGCCATATACAACATATAAGCAATAGTAACGAAAAAGTAATTTTTTTCATAGTTTTAAGTAATTAGTTAATAACATTAGTCCTCTAAATTAACCAAAATTTAACAATTATCAAGGATTTCTCTAACAAATAAATAAAATGCCAATAAAACTGTTAAAGCAAATAACTTTCTATTTAAAATCGGCTACAAACTTTATTAATATAACATTAACAGTCTTTTACATAAAAAGTCCCCAAATCATATATAATTTGGGGACTTTTTATTTTATATGGTTTAAAAACTTATTCCTGACCTTTTTCGAAGGCTTCCATTACCGCATCACTAACTCCCATATTGCTAAATCCGCCATCGTGAAATAAATTCTGAAGGGTTACTTTTCGCGTTAAGTCGCTAAATAAACTTACCGTATAATTCGCACAATCTAAAGCAGAAGCGTTTCCTAAAGGAGACATTTTTTCGGCATAGTTAATAAAACCGTCAAATCCTTTTACACCTTGACCAGCAGTTGTAGCAGTTGGAGATTGAGAAATAGTATTGACACGTACTTTATGATCCCGTCCAAAAAAGTAACCAAAACTACGCGCCACACTTTCTAAATAGGCTTTATTATCAGCCATATCATTATAATCTGGAAATACACGTTGTGCTGCCATATAAGTTAAAGCCACGATGCTTCCCCATTGGTTCATTGCTTCATTTTTGTACAAGGTCTGCATCACTTTATGAAATGACATTGCAGACACATCGGTTCCTTTCTGTGTCCAATCGTATTTTTGATCTGTATACGCTTTTCCTTTTCTAACATTTACAGACATCCCGATAGAATGCAATACAAAGTCAATTTTACCACCTAAAATCTCTATAGATTTCTCTATTAAGTTTTGTAAATCTTCTTCCGACGTCGCATCGGCTGGTATAATCTGAGATCCTGTTTTAGCTGCTAATTGATCTATAGTACCCATTCGCATACCTATTGGCGCATTAGATAACACAAAAATACCACCTTCTTCATGAACACGTTCGGCCGTTTTCCAAGCAATAGAGTTTTCATCGAGTGCGCCAAAAATAATTCCCCTTTTTCCTTTTAGTAAGTTGTAAGACATTCTATATTTTCTTTATATTATTTAAACTCTTATTTTATACGCTACTTAATTAAGTAGTTGTTTCGCGTGTGCCAATGCCGAAGTCGACACTTCGATTCCGCCTAACATTTGTGCTATTTCAATCACTCTATCGTCTGGATTCAATTTTACCAAATTAGTAGTAGTCACTTCATTTACGTCCTCTTTAAAGACTTTAAAATGCGTCTCACCTTTGGCAGCGATCTGTGGTAAATGCGTAATACTAAACACTTGCATAGCTGTACTCATTTGTGCCATAATATCGGCCATTTTGTTAGAAATCTCTCCAGAAACTCCGGTATCAATTTCATCGAACATAATAGTTGGCAGCTTTACGTATTGCGTTAAAATTGATTTAATCGCTAACATAATACGCGACAATTCTCCACCCGACGCCGCTTTTTTCAAGATATTAAATTGCCCCCCTTTATTCGCAGAAAACAAGAATGACAATTCCTCTCTTCCGTTACTAAAGTATGTTTCACCAAATTTTAATGCAATATTAAACTGGGCGTTTGGCATTCCTAAACTCACTAAAATAGTTTCGAGTTCTTTTTTAAGTTTTGGTAAAACAGACAATCGTTTTTTGTGTACTTGCTGCGCGGCTTTATCTAACGTGGCTTGTACAACTGAAATCTCTTCTTCTTTTTTAACGATATTGGCTTCTACATTCTCTGTGTCGGCGACTTTTAAATCTAGAGCTTCTCTAAGGATTATTAATTCTGCAACATCTTTTACAAAATGTTTCTTAAATAGATTATTCAACACCATTAATTTAGCGTTGACTTCTTCTAATCGGTTTGGATTAGCGTCCAATTGCTCTTGAAACTCTTCAACTTCGCCAAAAATATCGTCTAAGTCAATTAAGCTACTTGTAACACGATCTGAAACGGGTTTGTATTTTGAAGCTAGACCAGATAATTTAACAAACGTATTTTTCAACTCCGTCAAACTGGTCAAAATACCAATATTTTCTTCATTAAATAAGGCCTGAGCTATGGTTAGTCTTTCTTGTATTTGCTCGACATTGTTAAGGCTTTCAAATTCTTCTTCTAACGCTTCTAATTCCCCTTCCTTTAATTTAGCTTCCAGTAATTCTTTCAGTAAATAGGAATTATAGTCGTGTTCTTTTAAGGCTTCCGCTTGAAATTCTTTGAGTTTTAAAAGCTCCTTTTTTAATTTTTTATAGGCCGAAAGTCTTTCGCTATACAGGTGTAAATCTTTTGTGTTTTCAGCTAAAGCATCAATTACTTGAAACTGAAAAGCATCGTCTACCAACTGAAGGGTTTCGTTTTGCGAGTGAATATCGATTAACTGACTTCCTAATAGTTGTAAAACGTTTAAATTTACTGGTGAATCATTTATGAATGCACGCGATTTACCGGATGGTAAAATTTCGCGTCTTATAATTGTTAGCGGTTCAAAATCTATATCATTTTTTGTAAAAAGACCTTCTAAATTGTAGTTTACAATATTAAACTGCGCTTCGATAACACACTTTTTGGTGGTGTCGCGAAGACTAGATAAATCGGCTCTTTTTCCTAAAATTAAAGATAAACCACCTAAAAGAATAGATTTTCCTGCACCTGTTTCTCCTGTTATAATAGTAAACCCATCGGTAAAATCCACTTGCAGATGATCTATTAAAGCGTAATTTTTTATAGTAAGTGCGGATAACATATTTTATTTCAAGTTTAACCTATTAATATGTGTTGTAAAATACAGAAGTTCGAAGACTATTTTAGTATTTTATAGTTCTCCATTTATCGGAGTGTGTTGGAGCGACGCGGTTTAAAACATCGACTAAATTGCTAACGTCTACAGTTGGTCCGTCTGAAAAAATCTGACCGATTTCTTCGGCTTTTGCATCGAAAAACACACGAGACAAGTACGAGTTTGGTCTTCGGGTACTCATTTCTTTAAAGTAGTCTATAGCCAGAGCTATTTCTTTTTTCCCTGCTTTAATATCGCTACTCATGACATCCAAACCGCGAATATGATAATTATGCATTACCGTTCTAAAGTCGGCAAAAGTAGGTGATAAAATATTATCTATTAAAGCAAAACGACTTTGTAAACCGTCTTCTAATTTCCAGCCTTTAAACTTTTCTTGCTGTGAAAAATTAACAATACGCTGTGCTTGTTTAAAATACGGATCGCCACCATTCTTTTCGAAAGTTTCGGCATCCATACCTAAAATCATATACACGTGAAAAGCAACCACAGAAACCAAGTTAGATTCGTACTGGTTTGGATTATAAATTAAGTTTTGATACTCTATATAATTAAAAGAAAACTCCTTATCGTTCATATTGTAAACGGGCGTGGTGTAAGAGGAACCGTATACAGGTCTTGATGATTGTACCTGAATCGTTCCCGAAAAACTATCGCCGCTATAGCTCTTAATAGTTATTGCTATATTACAATCTATACGTTCTTGAGGTTCGAATGTTCTTTTTGTCCACTGCGTTTTCGTAACAAATTCTTTTAACTCATTTTCTAAGGTTTTAAAAACTTGCAAATTTTCGTTACCCGTTAATTGTGCGTTTACGGCAACATTGCAGTTTAACTCTTGCGCAAAACCAACAGTAGTAAAACAAAGTAAGAAAAGAAGTATTGAGTTACGCATCTATTTTTTTTATTATTTCATTTATTAAATCAACAGCAACTTCAGATTTTAATTTTAAATCGAATGCCGTCACCGTAGTATCTTTTGCTATAAAAGTGACTTTATTAGTTTCGGTTTTGAAACCTGCGCCTTTATCTTGTAACGAATTTAATACAATTAAATCTAAATTCTTCTTTTTTAATTTTCCTTTTGCATTTTCTAATTCGTTCTGTGTTTCTAAGGCAAAACCGACTAAAAACTGACTTGTTTTTATAGCACCCAAAGAAGCTAAAATATCCTTAGTTTTTATTAAGTCTATAGATAAGGTACTCGTTTTCTTTTTAATTTTCTGCGTGGCTACATCTTTAGGTTTATAATCGGCAACGGCAGCAGATAAAATGGCGATGTCGCAATCTTTAAAATGCGCGTGTACGGCATCATACATCTCTTGAGCACTAATAACAGGTACAATCTCTACAGATTTATGGGCTAATTTTTGCTGGGTAGGTCCTGAAATTAAAGTTACTTTTGCACCTAAATTTGCCGCTGTTCTCGCTATTTCGAAACCCATTTTTCCACTAGAATGATTTCCTATAAAGCGCACAGGGTCGATAGCTTCGTAAGTTGGTCCAGCCGTAATTAAAACGTGTTTATTTTTTAGTGGCAGTTGATTTAAAATATCTTGCTCGATAAACGTCACGATATCTTCAGGTTCGGCCAATCGTCCTTCGCCCACCAATCCGCTGGCTAATTCTCCAGTAGCGGCAGGGATTATTGTGTTACCAAAAGTTTTTAATTTTTTAAACGTCTCTAAAGTCGTGGGATGTTTGTACATATCTAAATCCATCGCTGGAGCAAAATAAACCGGACATTTTGCAGATAAATAGGTTGCCAATAACAAATTATCGCAAAGGCCATTAGCCATTTTAGATAAAGTATTTGCGGTTGCTGGTGCGATTAATACAAGATCTGCCCACAGCCCTAATTCGACGTGATTATTCCATTCTGCGTTATCATCGTCTTCATTGTAAAAGGATGAATAGACTGGATTTTTAGATAAGGTAGATAACGTAAGAGGTGTAACGAAGTCTTTAGAAGCAGGCGTCATTACGACTTGCACATTAGCGCCTGCTTTTATAAATTCTCTTACGAGTGAAGCTGTTTTATAAGCGGCTATACCAGCACTTATGCCTAACAGTATATTTTTGCCACTTAATATAGACATAGAATTTAGTCTTTGTTGTCTTCCTCTGTGTTTCTGTAATAAATTTTATCTTCTAACCATTCCTGTACTGCCAAAGCGTGTGGTTTTGGTAATTTTTCGTAAAATTTAGACACCTCAATTTGTTCTTTGTTTTCGAAAACCTCTTCTAAACTATCATTGTAAGTTGCAAATTCCTCTAACTTCTCGATTAATTCTTTTTTAATTTCAGAGTTAATTTGGTCTGCTCTTCTAGAAATAATAGAAATCGCTTCGTAGATATTTTCCGTAGGCGCTTCAATTATATTTCTGTCATAAGTAGTTGTACTTAAAGGCGCATCAATCTTTTTTAAATCCATAGTTATATTAACTTTTAGTACTGTAGTTTTCTAATTCTTCTTCAATATCATTTAATTTATCGGTAGCTTTCTCTAGATACTGTGAGTTAGCATATCCTTGTTTAAATGACATATAATATTTTTTCGCGGTTTCTAAACGGTCTTTCTTTTTGTACTCCACACTCTTCATAGCCAATTGGTACGCAGAATCAAATCTGTAGTACAAGGCATCCTCTCTTAATTGCGCGCCTGGAAAGTCGATAATAAAAGTATCGAATGATGCCATTGATGCTTTAAAATCTGAAATATGATTGTATTGTTTAGCAATTTCGAAAGCTTTTTTCTCTAATTTAAAAACCAATTCTTTTACCAATTGATTCGCTTCAGAAAGATCCTCTGATTCAGGAAAAATATTTACAAACTCTTGCAACTTCTCAATTGCTGTTATTGTTTCCGATTGGTCTTTAGAATATGCTGGCGATAATTTATAGTAACTTTTTGCACTTTTAAAAGTCGCTTCTTCTATTTTCTCACTCGTGGGATACGCCGAAACAAAACGCTCAAAATGATAACTAGACACGTAATAATCTTCCATTTCGTAAGAAGCATTAGCGTTTAGATACATTAATTTTTCTGCTTGTGGTTTCCCTCTATAACTAGGTATTATTTGCTCAAACAATTTGTTAGCTTTAGAGTATTTACCGGCATTGTAAAGTTCTTCTCCTTTTTTAAATTTTACGGCGATATCTTCAGACTTTAAAGCCTTTTGATACTCACTACAAGAGCTTAAAACTAGAAATGTTATTAATATGTAAAAAAGGTTCTTCATAATTTTTTAACAAGATGCAAAAATACACTAATTATATTGATTTTAAAAATATTTCTCTAAGCGAAAATAATTGTTAAATTCAGATTAATAGGTGGTTTAGGTTATATTTAACTAATTGTTCTGCTTTAAAAAAGCATTAATTTTTTCTTTAGATGTTTTACTCGCGTCTACCAAAGGTAATCTTACGGTAGCTTCACATAATTGCAATCCTTCTAAAACCGCTTTAATTCCGGCCGGATTATTTTCTTCAAAAATAAGATCAATAGCATCAATTATTTGATAATGTATAGCGTAAGCTTCTTCGGATTTACCTTCTAATCCTAATTGAATCATTTTAGAAAACTGCTTTGGCAATCCCTGAGCAATTACCGAAATCACCCCTGCTCCACCGGCCAATGTTATGGCTAAAGCCAAATCATCATCACCAGAGATAACATTAAAATGTGCTGGTTTATTGTGTATTAGTTTGTAATACTGACTCATATTAGCACCTGCTTCCTTTACGCCTACAATATTTAGGAAATCGTTAGCCAAACGCAAAATCGTTTCTGGAGTCATATTTACACCTGTACGCCCTGGGACATTGTACAAAATAAGGGGTACCGGACTCGCTTGTGCAATTGCTTTAAAATGTTGGTAAATCCCTTCTTGAGTGGGCTTACTGTAGGCCGGTGATACTGAAAGAACCCCAGCAAATGGTGACAAATCGGTGGTTTTAATTTCTTCAATTACAGAAGCAGTATTGTTACCTCCAATTCCTAAAACTAAAGGCACTTTATTGGCGTTCGTTTCAACAATCGTTGTTATAATTGCTTTTTTTTCTGTAGTCGTCAAAGTTCCGTTTTCGCCAGTTGTACCACTAATTACAATATAATTAACACCGTTATTTATAGTGTAATTTACAATATTAGTCAGCGCACTGTGATCTATGCTTCCATCGTGTTTAAAAGGTGTTACTATCGCTATTCCTGTTCCTAAAAAAGGGTTATTCATTATTTATAGTCGTTTTAAAATCTTTAAGTATTTAATCAATTCGGTGTTAAATGTGGTAAACGCCGGTAACTCTGTATGTATTATTAAATCGTTAAGGCGCTGATCTTCTTTTAAAAGCCCTACTTTAAATGCTGCTTTAGAGCTTGCGGTTAGTAACTTTAAAAGCGTATGGTTTGTTGTGTAATAACTTATTAAAAGGCTAAACTTGGTATCTATAAATGTTTTTAATTCTTCATTTTTTATAGTGCCGTTCCAACCTATATCACTCGCGTTATAAATTACTGCTTCAGCAGTTTCGTTTTTTTTACTGGCCTCCGAAAATAAGATAATATCTATCTTTGGCTTGGCCATAGGAAAAAGTGAACTTAATTCAGTATTCCAATCTAAATTGAAGCACTCTTCGCTATTTACAATAATTCCTACACGTTGTACTGGAGTCTTAGGCTTTAAAATTTCACGCCTTCTTAACTCAGAATTAATATGCTTTTTATGTATTTTCTCTCTAAATCTTTTTAAAAACATTTATATTTACTCCTTTATTACAAAAGTAGCTAAAGCATACTAATTGTAAGATAAAATATAACACATTTACACGATGAAATTCAAAATACTACTTATAGTACTTATTCTTCTTTGTTTTACAAGTTGTAAAGATGAAAAATTTACGCTTTCTAAAATTGAAGGTAAACTAATACCTGTTACAGATAGCTTAGAAATTGATCCCGCTTTCGATTCGATTATTAAACCGTACAGAGACCGATTAAACGAGGATATGAATACGGTTTTGTCGTATGCTCCAGAAACGTACTCGAAATCTAACGGTGCTTTTAATACCGCTATAGGAAATTTAATGGCCGATATTATTTTTGAACAATCTAAAGGCGTTTTTAAATCCCGGACCAATTTTGAGTTGGACGGTGTTATCTTAAATCACGGTGGAATTCGCTCGATTATTTCTAAAGGCGATATTACGACCAAAACGGCTTTCGAAATTATGCCTTTTGAAAATAGCATTGTCGTCGTTGCATTAAAAGGACGACAAATTGATAGTATGATGCAGTATTTAGCCCGTTTTAAGCGTGCACACCCCATTCAGGGTTTTAAATTAAGTATTGACCAAGAGTATAATATTGTAGCGTCTTCCGTTAACGGAAAAGCTATTGATACCGCAAAAACGTACTATGTAGCAACGAACGATTATCTAGTAACCGGTGGTGATAATATGCGCTTTTTTGCTGATAATGAAGGTGAATATCCTTTAGACTATAAAATTAGAAATGCATTAATTGATTATTTCAAAAAAGTAGATACCATTAACCCCATCATTGATGATAGATTCATCCAAATTTAATAACAACACCCTATGAAACGTAGACATTTTATACAACAATCTGTAGCCGCAACAACGTTAGTTACTTTAGGTGGTTTTGGGTTGCAATCCTTTAATGCAGCGCCACGAGTAAAGCAAATTACAATATTGCATACCAACGATGTGCACAGTCATATTGACGCCTTTGGTCCTGAGGACGGGCGTAATGCCAATCAAGGTGGTGTGGCGAGACGTGCCAGTTTGATTGAAAGTATTCGTAAAGAAACCCCAAACACATTACTACTAGACGCCGGAGATATTTTTCAAGGCACTCCCTATTTTAATTATTATGGAGGTGAATTAGAATTTAGATTAATGTCTAAATTAAAATACGATGCCGCGACTATAGGAAATCACGATTTTGATAATGGTGTCGACGGTCTTTATGCACAATTACCGCACGCGAAGTTTGATTTTATTTCGGCCAACTACGATTTTAAAAACACGGTTTTAGATACCCATGTTAAACCATATAAAGTATTTAAAAAAGACGGATTAAAAATTGGAATCTTTGGTTTAGGCATCGCTCTAGATGGTTTAGTCGATAGAAAAATGTCTAAAGAAACCGAATATCTTGATCCTATAGAAATGTCTCAGGAAATGACACGCCGCTTAAAAACTGAAGAGCAATGCGATTTAATTATCTGTTTATCGCACTTAGGATATCACTACAAGAACCTACCAGACAGGATTAGCGATTTAAATCTAGCAAAAGCGACCAAAGATATAGACTTAATAATAGGGGGCCACACACACACTTTCTTACCAAAACCAACAGTGGCTCAAAATAAAGAAGGTAAAAATGTATTAGTCAATCAGGTAGGTTGTTACGGCATCAATTTAGGGCGCATAGACTTTTACTTCGATAATGATAAAAATAAAACGGCAAACGGTACATCGATTATTGTATAAAGAATAACAGATCTTATTCTTCTACATTTTAAAACCTCTAAAATAATACGCGGTAATAGGTGTTCACTTTTGAAGTGATGTAAAAATGCACTAGCGAGAAACCTGCAGTAAGTAATATAGCATTAGTAAGTCCTAATATATAAACCTCAGAAATATAGAAACTCGCTAAGTGAACCATTTCTGAAAACACAATACAAGCCGTAGCCAAAAACAATAATAAATCGTCTTTAGAATCGCGGCATAAATAATTTAACAAAGACAAGGACAACACCATTGTAATAGAAAGATTATAGAAACTTTCTAAGAAAAAGTCAATCGACCAAACGTGTATCCCAGATTCATCTAAAACTATACTATTTAACACATAAACGATATAGGAACTCAATACCAATAAAACAGTTACAAAAGTCTTAAATCGATTAAAAAGCACTAGAAAGCTTATTTTTTTTATAAAAAATAGGGCTAAACTGAAATAAGCTAGAATGCACATCCCATTACCCACATAGTACGACGGAAAACTATCTACAGCATCAAAAATGATTAAAATCTCAGACATCGAAAAGAGCACTAAAAATCCTAGAAAGAAATAGTCCGTCTTTTTAGACTGTAAAAAATAATGGACCACAAACAATGGGAAAATTAACGCCCTGGAAAATATTGGGATTTCTTTTAATTTAAAAACCACACTCAAAACATAAGCGACAGCTAGTATAGCTAATATTACCGATATGATTTGAGATTTTGATATATTCATCACGCTGATTTATCACCAAATATAAATAAAAATACATTCATAACCGACGAAACGATTAATTTTATCGATTAATTACCATTATTTAATTAGCATTGAATCAAAAAATAATTAGTACTTCTTCTTATAAGTAGTCTTTTAATAATGTATAAAAGGATCAAAAACACAAAATTTGTTCTAATTAAAGTCATCTTAAATTACTAATAGTCATAAATCCTATCACCACATAAGAATGTATAAATAGTTACTACTTAATTAATCATCTCTAAAAACTCAAATTCTGAAATAATTGAGACTCCTAATTTTTCTGCTTTCTCCTTTTTACTCGGTCCCATTTTATCACCGGCAATCACATAGTCCGTTTTTGAGGAAATGGACGATACGTTTTTACCACCATTATCTTCAATCCGTTTTTTAAGTTCGGTTCGCGAGACTTCTACAAACACCCCAGAAACGACAAAAGCTTTACCTTCTAATTTGTTTGTTTGATTAGCTAATTTTTCAGCTGAAATTTCCAACTGAACACCAAATAATCGTAATCTTTCGATAGTGATAATATTTTCTTCCGAAGCAAAAAAAGCTACCACACTTTCGGCTATTTTAACCCCTATTTCATCTACTTTCTCCAAATCTTCTAGTGATGCTAAAGCGATAGCATCGATACTTTTGTAGTGTTTCGCTAATTTTTTAGCCACAGTTTCACCTACAAAACGTATACCGATAGCAAATAAAACACGCTCAAAAGGAATGGTTTTCGATGCTAAAATCCCCTGAATTAAATTATCAGCGCTTTTTTCTGCCATACGCTCTAAAGGCAGCACATCTTCTTTTTGTAATGTATATAAATCTGAGTAATTGGTAATTAACCCTTCCTTAACTAACAAGGCGACAGTTTCCCCGCCAAGGCCTTCAATATCCATTGCTTTTCTAGAGATAAAATGTTGAATTCTACCTACCACTTGTGGTGTACAACCGTTATAATTAGGGCAATAATGTTTTGCTTCACCTTCAATTCGCACCAACGGCGTTTCGCAAACCGGACAGTTTAAAATATACTGCGTCAGTTTTGCGTTTACGGGTCGCTGACTTAAATCGACAGCGATAATTTTAGGAATGATCTCACCTCCTTTTTCTACAAAAACCGCATCTCCTACCCTAATATCTAACTTTTCAATTTGGTCGGCATTATGCAACGATGCTCTTTTAACTGTCGTTCCTGCCAATTCTACGGGTTCTAAATTGGCGACTGGAGTGATTGCTCCCGTTCGCCCTACTTGATACGTAATGTCGTTTAATCGCGTAGAGACTTGTTCCGCTTTAAACTTAAAAGCCATTGCCCAACGGGGCGATTTCGACGTATACCCCAACTCGTCTTGTTGGTATAAATTATTCACTTTTACAACGACCCCATCAGTTTCGTAGGGCAAATTATGTCGTGCCGTGTCCCAGTAATTTATAAATTCAAAAACACCATCTATAGAAGCTACTAACTTAGAAGCTTCGGGTACTTTAAACCCCATTGCTCTCGCTTTTTCTAAGCTTTCAAATTGCGTTGCAATACCCAAATTCTCTCCTGTAATATTATATAATAGACAGTCTAATGGGCGTTTTGCAACCTCACCGCTATCTTGTAATTTTAAACTTCCAGACGCTGTGTTTCTTGGATTTCTATACGGTTCTTCGTCGTTTGCAATGCGTTCTTCATTCATTTTCATGAAGCCTTCAAACGGCAAAACAATTTCGCCACGAATATCGAATTTTGGCGGGTAATCACCTTTTAACAGTAACGGTACCGATTTAATAGTTTTTATATTCGTTGTTACGTCATCACCCTGAAAACCATCGCCGCGCGTAACAGCACGAACTATCGCTCCATTTTCGTACGTTATACTTATTGAGGCGCCGTCGTATTTTAATTCGCAGGTGTATTCAATATCACCATCAATCATTTTTTTAATTCGGGTTTCCCAATCTTGCAAATCTTCTAGAGAATACGAATTATCTAAAGAGTACATTCTGTGATTATGTACAACCGTATTGAAGTTTTTAGTGACTTGCCCCCCTACGCGATGCGTTGGCGAATTGGCGTCGTCAAACTCAGGATGTTTTTCTTCTAAATCCTGGAGTTCTTTCAGTTTTACATCAAAATCATAATCACTAATAGTCGCATTATCTAAAACGTAGTAATTATAATTATGTTCGCGTAACTCCGTGCGTAATTGTTGTATATACTCGTGTGTATTCATTTTAACTTTTTACTCCTTTTATCATTCTATCTTTACCAAACATATCCTTTCTCAGTTCAATATCTGTAAAGTCATTCTCTTTTAGTAAGGCGATCATTTCTTGCCCCAAAGACTCGTTAATCTCAAAAAACAACAGACCGTTTTCTTTTAAATGTAATTTAGAAAAGTCTATAATTGCTGTATAAAACTGTAAAGCGTTATCGTTTTCAACAAATAGCGCCAAATGCGGTTCGTTATCTAAAACATTGGGTTTCATTTCTTGTTTTTCTAATTCGCGAACATACGGCGGGTTAGAAACAATAATATCTAAACCTTCGAAAAACACCTCTGGCTGGGGCTCTAAAACACTAGCTTCTATAAAATTTATTTTTACGTTGTTGCGCTTCGCATTTTGTTTTGCGACTTGCAAAGCCGCTTTAGAAACATCGATGGCAGAAACCTGTGCTTTCGGTAATAATTTAGCCAACGAAATTGCTATACAGCCAGAACCTGTACCAATATCGACTAGTTTTGGGTGCTCGGTTTTAGTAGCGAAAGCCTTAACAGAATCGTAAACCCAAGTGACTAATTCTTCCGTTTCCGGACGTGGTATTAGTGTGTTGGCAGTGACTTTAAATGGAAAACCATAAAATTCTGTTTCCTTTAAAATATATTGAATTGGGTATTGCGATTTTAACTGACTTAAGGCTTCCATAATTTTGGGGTGCTCATTCGTTGTAATTGCCAATTCGGGCTGCAACGCTAACTCTAAACGCGAGATACCGAAATAGCTTTCTATTAAAATAAAGAATAAACTACGGACTTCGTTTTCACCATAAATAGCATCCAATTCGTTATGGAATATTTTTTTTAAATCTTTTAATAACACTGTTTAAATTTTTATTAAAGGTCTTTTAGAAGCCAAATATCGCAAGAATAATGACCAGTATCGCCGTAAGGGACCTTTAAATGTTTAAAATTATAGATTTCATAAATATGAATAGCCGCTTCTAATGATGACACTGTTTCAATATAAATCTGTTTAAAGTGATTATCGACTGCCGCTTTTAAGCATTGCTCAAAAAGAAGTTTACCGTAACCTTTGCCTCTTATTTCTGGTGCAAAATACATTTTTTGAATTTCGCAAACCTCAGTTTCATAATTAGGCAACGCTTTAATACCGCCTCCACCTAAAACAACACCATTTTGCTCGATAACATAATACACACTACGCGCATTTTGGTACGACTCAAACATCATAGTAGTTTCCTTATCGGCGTAAGCAGTTCCTTCCAACGGCAACTTATACTCTATAAAACAGTCTCTTATCACCGCTTCCATTTCGGCATTATCTTTAACTTCTATTTCTCTAATAACAATAGTATCTTTGCTCACGTTAAAACATTATTTTTACGAACGTGAAGATACAAGAATTCGCAAAAAATAGATATGAAGAAACTTATAATCTTATCAACAATACTAATTTCAATGCTAAGTTGCGGCATTAATAAAAAGCCGGAATTTTTAAAAGTTGAAAATATAAATGTGGTAGATTCTAATTCGGAATTCATTATTTTAAGTGCCGATGCTTTTTTCAATAACCCGAATACTGTGAGTGGCTATTTAAAGACCGATAGTCTTAAAGTACTTGTTAACAACCTTGAAGTAGCTAATATATCGTCTAAAAAATTCAAAGTACCCGCAAAACAAGAGTTCTCCATTCCGTTACAAGCTAATATTCCTACCAAACGTATTTTAAACTTAAATAATTTAAGCAGTTTGCTAGATAGTTATCTTAACAAAACGGTTAAGGTACAGTATTTAGGTACTATTTCATATCAAGTTTATGGTTTTTCGCACACCTATTCGGTTAACGAAATTCAAGATGTAAAAATTAAACTCTAATCTATTGAATACACACGAAAGGCACATAAAACGGTGTTTACAAATCGCTAAAAATGGTTTAGGCTATACGCGTCCTAACCCAATGGTGGGCGCTGTAATTACGTACAACGACACCATAATTGGAGAAGGTTTCACGAGCCCTTACGGCGGCAATCACGCCGAGGTTAATGCTATCGATTCTGTACAAGATAAATCGCTTTTAAAGCACGCCACTTTATATGTTACCTTAGAGCCATGCTCCCATTACGGAAAAACGCCACCGTGCAGCGATCTTATTATACATTATAATATCCCCAATATTGTAATTGGTTGCTTGGACGACAATCCCCAAGTGGCCGGAAGAGGTATTCAAAAATTATTGGAAGCAGGAAGACAGGTTAAAATTGGTGTATTAGAAGACGCGTGTAAAACGCACCATAAGCGTTTTTTTACGTTTCATAACAAAAAACGACCATACGTTATTTTAAAATGGGCAGAAACTAGCGACGGTTTTATAGCACCGAAACACAGAGACGAGAAAAAACCAGTATGGATTACCACTGCACTATCTCGCCAGTTAGTACACAAGTGGAGAGCCGAAGAACAAGCTATTTTAGTGGGTACACAAACCGTTTTACAAGATAACCCGAGTTTAACGGTGCGTGATTGGACGGGACAGAACCCTACAAGAATTGTTCTTGACAAAAATACTATCTTAGGCCACTCACATACTATTTTTAACGCTGATGCAGAAACACTGCGTCTTAAAGAAACGCGTGCAAAAACAATTTGTGATGCACTGTATAAGCACAATATAACATCGGTTATTATTGAGGGGGGCGCGAAAACGCTTCAGTTATTTATAAACGAAAATATATGGGATGAAGCACGAATATTTACTGGAAACATTACATTTAACGACGGTGTAAAAGCACCACAATTTCAAGGTAAAACAGCATCCATAGAACACTTAGGAATCGATAAATTAACGACGTATCATCCGTTACAATAAAAGATAAAACCACAATACACTCTGTTCATTTCAACAGAAAAACACTACCCTATTTTATGATTAAAACACTTATTTTCGATTTTGGAAATGTCTTTATTAACTTAGATAAAGAGGGCGCAATGGCAAATGCTTTAGAATTATTTAAGATTGAAGAATTCCCTGAAGAACTTGTTGCTATGAATGCACTTTACGAACAAGGATTATTATCTACTGAAGAGTTTGTTGATTTTTATAGCTCGAATTTTCCAGAATTGAGTAAAAGCGATATTATTGACGCTTGGAATCATATTTTGTGCGATTTCCCTGTACGCCGTTTAGAGTTTATACAGCAATTGGCTAGAGACAAAAAATACCAACTTATTTTATTAAGTAATACCAACGCTTTGCATATTGAATCTATAGACAAACACCTCTCCTTTTACGAAGATTTTAAAGCGTGTTTTGATAAATTCTATCTATCTCACGAAGTTATGATGCGTAAGCCAGACGCTACCATTTTCGATTTTGTACTTTCTGAAAACAATTTAAAACCTGAAGAGTGTTTGTTTATTGACGACACTACAGAAAATACTGAAGCCGCCAGCGCGCTTGGGTTTAATGTATGGAATAACAACCCGAAAACCGAAGATATTATAGATGTTTTCACCCTAAAAAGAGAATTCTTTTGATAGCATTAATATTTAGCATATTATCTTCCACTTTTATATTTGTTATTTTTAAACTTTTTAAGAAATACCAAGTCAATACCTTACACGCTATTGTTTTTAATTACTATACGGCTTGTGCATTTGGTCTGTTACATTATAAAACGCCTGTTAACATCACTACTATTTTAAACGCAAAATGGCTTATTGGAGCTATAGTTTTAGGTGTGTTATTTATAACCGTTTTTAATATTATGGCATTAACTGTTCAAAAAAACGGATTGTCCGTGGCTTCTGTTGCTAGTAAAATGAGTGTGGTGATTCCTATAGTTTTCGGCATATATTTATACCACGAAAAACTAGGTGTTTTAAAAATAGTTGGTATTGTCTTCGCTTTAATTGCGGTATATCTCACATCCATTAAGGAGAAAAAAGTGGTGTTTAACAGTAAAGGTTTATGGCTTCCCCTAAGTTTGTTTTTGGGTGCTGGAATTATAGATACCTTTATTAATTATATAGAAAACACCTACTTAGAGCCTGATAGTATTCCTATATTTTCGGCTACTATTTTCTGCTTTGCAGGACTTATTGGAACGCTTTTAATACTTGTGAAATCAACGAAACCTCCATTGAATTTGAGTTATAAAAGTGTGGTAGGAGGTTTTTTCTTAGGCGTTGCCAATTACTATTCCATTCACTATATTTTACTAGCCTTACAGTCTAAACATCTTGAGAGCTCGATAGTTTTTACCATTAATAATGTTGCTATCGTTGCAACGTCTACTTTATTAGGCCTTTTATTATTTAAAGAAAAACTTATAACAAAGAACTGGATTGGTATTGGTTTAGCACTTCTAAGTATTATTTTAATTGTAAATAGTTAATAGATTATAAATAGAATAGCGCCAAGAGTGCAACACCGTTTGTATTGTGTTTAGTACATTGCAAACTACTTAAAGATCCAAACCATTGCGTACTTCAGACACTTATAAAACGATTACAAAACCTTCGAAAGAAACACTATTTAAAGAAAAACATAGTAAATTTTTTAGCTATGCCTTTCCGATAAAGAACGAAGAGGATGTAAAAATAGCACTTGAATCACTTCGAAAACAACACAGCTCGGCAGGGCATTTTTGTTACGCTTATCAAATAGGAACGCAAACCGATAAAATAAAATACAGAGCTAACGACGATGGTGAGCCAAATAATAGCGCCGGAATGCCAATTTACGGTCAAATACAGTCGTATGCCGTTACAAATATACTAATTGTAGTGGTGCGTTATTTTGGAGGCGTAAAACTGGGGGTTGGGGGTTTAATTAGCGCCTACCGCACGGGAGCACAAATGGCTCTCGATGGCTCTAATATTAAAACCAAAACAATTAATGTTTTATATTTAATTTCTTTCGAATATAAAAACATGAATAAAGTGATGCGTATTATTAAAGAGAAGAATTTAAACATCGTCGATCAAAAATTAGAACTCGATTGCAAAATCACTATTTCGGTACGACAAAAAGAAGCCTCGAAAGTGGAGACTTCTTTTAATAGTATTTATGAAGTGTCTGTAAAAGAACTAGAAGATTAATTATGTAACGCCTCTATAAAAAATTGAGGCGGTCGCGTTGGTCTATTTTTTTTCATATCTACAAAAGCTAAAACTGTTTTTGCTGTAGCTATAATTTCGCCCGAATTATTAACAATTATATAGTCAAATTCTACCCTTGCACTTGGTGGTTTAGCAAGTGTAGTTTTAACGGTTAAGAGGTCATCATAATACGCCGATTTTTTGTAATTTACTTGTAATGAAATGACTGGCAAGCCGATACCATCTTGCTCCATTTTTTTGTAAGAAATCCCTAATTCTCGCAACCACTCAATTCTCGCTATTTCCAGATATAACGCATAATTTCCGTGGTGTACCACTCCCATTTGATCTGTTTCTGCATAACGTACTTTTATTTTAATTTCATTGCTTTTAACACTCATATTTAGAAAATTTTTTGTAGTTTAGAATCCCTCCTCAACATGGGGAAAAAAAACTAAATAATCAATAGTAAATGATTTTTTTTTTTAGAAATTTGTTCACATATTTGTCACGCTTTAAAACAGACCCTATTTTTCAAATATAATGGTCTATATTATCTAATATTAATAAACCTTTTAATCAATAATGAGTACTACTGCGCAATCGGTCTGGACTAACTGTCTCAACTTTATTCAAGACAACATTCAACCACAAGCATATAAAACATGGTTTGAACCTATCGTGGCGGTAAAACTAAGTGATAATGCTTTGAGTGTTCAAGTACCTAGTAAATTCTTCTATGAATGGCTAGAAGAACATTACGTTAAAATATTAAAAGTAGCACTTAGAAAAGAGCTCGGTGAAAATGCAAAACTGGTTTACATTATTAAAATGGAAAACACTTACGGTAATAAACAACCGTTTACAGAACGCATTCCAAGTTCTAATCGCTCGGCTGTTAAATCGCAAGATATTGATGTGCCGTTAAATAATAAAAACCCACAATTACGCAATCCATTTGTTATTCCTGGAATTCGTAATGTAAAAATAGAATCTCAACTCAATCCTAATTACAACTTCGAGAACTTCTTAGAAGGTGACTCGAATAGATTAGCGCGTAGTGCCGGCTTAGCTGTTTCTGCAAAACCAGGCGGAACGTCTTTTAACCCCTTATTAATTTTTGGAGGTGTTGGTTTAGGTAAAACGCATTTAGCGCACGCTATTGGTGTTGATATTAAAGATAAATACCCAGAAAAAACCGTTCTCTATATTTCTGCTGAAAAATTCACGCAACAATACATAGACTCTGTTAAGAAAAATAATAGAAATGATTTCATTCACTTTTACCAGTTAATTGATGTTTTGGTAATTGATGATGTGCAGTTTCTTTCTGGAAAATCCGGAACACAAGATGTTTTCTTCCATATTTTTAACCACTTGCACCAAAATGGTAAACAGGTTATTTTAACAAGTGATAAAGCACCTGTTGATATGCAAGATATTGAACAACGTTTACTCTCGCGTTTTAAATGGGGTCTGTCGGCCGAGTTACAAACGCCAGATTTTGAAACACGTGTGTCTATACTTAAAAACAAATTGTATCGCGATGGGGTGGAAATGCCAGACGATATTATAGAATACGTTGCTAAACACATTAAATCTAATATTCGCGAGCTAGAGGGCGCTATTATATCTCTAATCGCTCAATCCTCTTTTAACAAAAAAGAAATTAATATTGAATTAGCGAAACAGGTTGTCGAGAAATTTGTAAAGAACACCAAACGGGAAGTATCTATAGATTATATTCAAAAAATAGTTTCAGATTATTTCCAAATGGATGTCGATACCCTACAATCTAAAACACGAAAGCGCCATATTGTACAAGCGAGACAATTAGCTATGTTTTTTGCTAAGAAATTAACGAAAGCATCGTTAGCAAGTATTGGTTCACAAATAGGAAAAAGAGATCACGCTACGGTATTACACGCTTGCAAAACTGTAGATAATTTATCGGCTACCGACAAACAATTTAAAAAGTACGTCGAAGATCTTACTAAAAAATTATCTGTTTAATTTAAACTATCGGGTTTCACCGTAAAAATTATGACTAAAATACTAATGGTTTGCCTCGGAAATATCTGTCGCTCACCACTAGCTCAAGGTATCTTAGAATCTAAACTAGATACTCCTTTTATAGTGGATTCTGCCGCGACTAGTAATTACCATATTGGTAGCCCGCCAGACCCAAGATCCATTGCGATTGCCAAAAAGTTTGGCTTAGATATTTCTAAGCAAAGCGGACGACAGTTTAACGTTGACGATTTTGATACCTTCGACACTATTTATGCAATGGATAGTTCTAATTACGAAAACATTATAAAGTGCGCTCGTAATCCTAAAGACATTTCGAAAGTAAAACTTATTTTAAACGAAAGTCACCCCAATAAAAATTTAGATGTTCCAGATCCCTATTTCGGAGGAGATTCTGGTTTTTTAGATGTATATAATTTATTAGACGTGGCTTGTAATGCTATTGCCGAAAAATTAAAGGTTTAGACTCCTTTAATTATAAATCACATCTCTTTATTCCGCTACTTTTTAGCACCTTTTAACCAATTATTAGAACGACTAACTATGCAAAAAGGATCACTTTACCTCATTCCAACTACCCTAGGAGATACCGAACCACTTAATGTCTTACCAATAACAGTTAAAAATAAAATAGAAGCACTTTCTATTTTTATTGTTGAAAATGAAAAAACGGCGAGACGCTTCATTAAAAAGATTTGTCCGGAAAAAGATCTGTCTACCTTACAACTCTTTCCTTTAAACAAATTTACAGATAGTACCGATTTACCAAGTTATTTATTGCCTTGCGAAAAAGGAGAGCACGTAGGCTTACTCTCGGAAGCAGGATGCCCTGGCGTTGCCGATCCGGGTGCGGATATTGTAAACATTGCACACCAAAATAATTTGAAAGTGATTCCACTGGTTGGGCCATCGTCTATTTTACTGGCTATGATGAGCTCTGGAATGAATGGACAAAGCTTTGCTTTTAACGGCTATTTACCAATAGATAAGGGAGATCGTAAAAAAGAGATTAAACGTTTAGAACGATTGTCTTTCGAGCACAATCAATCACAATCGTTTATAGAAACACCGTATCGCAACAATAAATTATTAGAAGATCTATGCGCCTATTTAACCGGAAACACTTCGGTTTGTGTGGCTTGCGATATTACTTTACCTACCGAATACATTAGAACTTTAACGGTAAATGAATGGAAAAAAAATAACGTTGACCTTCATAAAAGACCAACGTTATTTATAATTCATAAAAGTTAACAATTACGCTTGTAATCGTACTTTAGCTGCTTTATTAGGTTTAATTACCGACGTATCGTAACCTGAAAAACGTTTCATATACGAACCAATAGAGGTTCCGTAGGCATCAGAAAATCCTGAAGCACCATAACTTCTCAAGTATTTTTTCACACCTCCTGGGCCTGCTAAATGCGCCGCAGCTAATATACCAGATTCGGTCACTCTAATACCATTGATACTTTTTCCAACAAAACGTTTAATGTCTTTTCTCAATACCCATTTATTACGCGATGTTAGTGCTATAAAAGCATTTTCCTGTAATTCTGGAGTATTTAAAAACTCTGTCGTGTTATTAATACCAATTAGCGCTAAAGTGCTTCTTCCAAATTGATACTTTCCTAGATATCCCAGAGAGTTTACTGTGAAGTAATTGTTTTGAGATTCTTTAAAGCCTAAGGCTTCTTTAAAACCTAAAAACGATTTCCCTAGCTTAGGACTAAACTTTTTTTCTTTAGGATTAGCTAAGGCAAAAGTAACAGAGTCGGTTATACACACCGTATACTCCAGATCTAATCCTTTTGTAGAATGGTCTGTCATATCAAATTCTGTATCTATTTTAGGAGATACAGAAAATGCCGCTAATGCACATATCGTTATCGCTAATAATAAAAACTTTACACTATTTTTTTTATTCATTTTTTTAGATTTTCTCAAACACTTAAATTTATAATGCGTGCCTGAAATTTCCGAGTGCAAATATACAGCTTTTTTAATTATACTGATAATCAAGGTGTTAAAGTATGTTAAAAGAAAAACGGATAGCATTTGAGTCCGTTTTCGCTAGTAAACTCTAAAGTTGGCAAGGGTACCTTAACACTGTTAAAGACACTGAAAAGCGTACGTAACAAGGCCGAATTTGTTTTTATTTTAGTTAAATCAAGATCTAAACTCAGGTAATATTGTGCGTAGCGCTTTTGATGAAACCCCTTTAAATCTTGAACGTTATTCGTTCCTGCCAACATTCCATCTGCACCATAGCCAACCGCTAGATTTAGCCATTCTGGAAGCGTACTCTCTTTAAAAAAGGAGTATAAATTAAGACTTAACCAATAGGTTTGCCCATTATAATCTTTTAAAAACTCTTCGGTCAATCCGTGTCCTAGTTTAGTAGGATTCAAAGCCGCATATTTAGTTTGATGAAAGGAATATTTTAATGCGATACGCTGTTCGTCCCACAATAATTCCTGCCCTATAAATAATCCAGCACCAGCAGTATTGGCGGTAAAATCACCCCAAGAAAAGCCCCACTCTTCAGAAAAACTATCTAAAATTTCGACAGCTGTTAAAAATGAAAACCCCAAAGTTCCGCCGTATAATAATCGATTTTTTTCACGGACTCCACTCCACTTTAACGTTTCAGCGCCTAGTCTTCCTAATTGATATCCACTAAAAGCGTGCCCCAATTTATCGAGTTGAAACCACTCTTGATTATCGTTTATAGTATGGAATTTGGAACGCTTATAGTCGCTATACCACAAGGTATTTAACCCGATTAATGTTAAACCTCCAATGGAAGCTTCGGCAATAACCACGGCATTTCGTCGAGGAATATGTAATGAATCGCTAGGCGTTAAAAAGGATTGAACCGCAGATTGTGCACCTACAGAAAACGAATGTAATATGATACACAAACAAACTACGACACAACATTTCATTATCTATTAATACCTTGAGCCGACAAATACCTTTGATATTCTCGGGCATTATTATTGTGTTGGGATAAGGTTTTTGCAAATTTATGAAACCCAAGACGACTAGCATCGGCAGCAAAATAAAGATAACTGTGTTTTTCTGGGTTCAAGACAGCATCGATTGCAGTAACGTCCGGCATAGCGATAAGCCCCGGTGGCAAACCTCGATTTTGATATGTATTGTATGGCGAATCGATATCTTTATGCTTATTCAATACGCGTTTAATAACCGTATTTTGATACTCTGGCAATTGATAAGCGGCATATTTTAACGTCGGATCGGCTTGCAAAGGCATCCCTATACGAATACGGTTTAAATACACACCAGCGATACGAGGTTGTTCGCTAGCTTCTTTAGATTCTTCATGAACTATTGAAGCCAAAGTCATCACCTCATCGCGTTTTAGATTTAAAGATTCCGCTTTTTTTGTTCTAGACGCGTTCCAGAACCGATTGTATTCTTTTAACATACGCTCTCTAAACTCTTCGGCAGAAGTATTCCAGAAAAACTCATAACTATTAGGAATATACATCCCCAATCGGTTATTAGTAGTAAATCCATTTTGAGTTTCGAATTGGGCATCGGTCATTGCTTGTAGCAACCTTAAACTATCCGGTTCTATTTGGGTGGCAATACGTCCCGCTAATTTTTCAATAGACTCTTGATTATTAAAAGCCAATTGTAACGGTGTATTTTTACTGCGAATGGTATTAATAATATCGTTATTACTCATTCCTTTTTGTATCACGAAACGCCCTGCTCTAATATTCGAGGTGTATTGTTTTCTTACCGCTAAAGCATCAAATCCATCAATATCTTTTAAAAGTGGTTTTAAACGTTCTCTAACCTCCGTATACCGTGCGTTGGTTGGAACATACAAGTACGTTTCAGAGGGCTCGAAATTAGTATTCGGTTTAAACATTGCGTTATAAACAAAATAAGAAAAGTAACCCGCTACAAAAAGGCCAATGATTACTATGGCTAAAAGGATTTTTTTAATGTACATTCGTGTTGATTAATTGGTATAAATATTCGTTTTTAAAACTTCCGTTGCTGTAATTCCAGTCTTTTTTTAAACCGACGTCTTGGAATCCTTGATTTGAAAATAATTTAATGCTTGCTATATTCTCTTCAGAAATATTACAATATAATTGATGTAAATCTAAATGTGTAAAACAGTAATTACACAGTAAATTTAGCGCTTCTTTGCCGTAGCCTTTATGTCGATTCTCACTATGTTGTAATAAAATGCCAATACCAGCACGTTTGTTTTTAACATCGAAATCGAATATATCGATTAATCCTAAAACGAGCGTTTCTTTATTACAGATAACCAATCGTAATTGCTTAGCTTCATAAATATCTTGGTGCGCATTTTCTAAATACTGTTTTATTAAATAGCGAGAATATGGTGCAACAGTGGCACTTAACTCCCATATAGATTCATCGTTTTCTATGGCGTAGATAAATTCTAAATCCTCGGGCTCTAATGCACGTAAGTAAATATGTTCGCCGTGTAATGTTACCATTCTATTTCTCCTTTAAAGACTTGTTGTGTTGGTCCCTTTAACCAAATGTCGGTATAACCATCGTTTTGTTTTTTAAAAGAAACTTGCAAGATTCCTCCTTCGGTTTGTAAGGTTATAGTCGTTGCCTTGGTTTTATTTCGCTTGTGCATTGCTAAAGCCACGGCTGTAACGCCAGTACCGCACGACAAGGTTTCGTCTTCTACCCCACGCTCGTATGTTCTTACAGTAAAAGTATTCTCATTAACTTTGGTGACAAAATTTACATTCGTTCCTGCTTCATTATAAGGAGCGCCGTATCGTATTTTAGCGCCTTCTAGTTTAACATCAAAAGCGTTTACATCGTCCACATTAGTTACATGGTGTGGCGACCCTGTATTTAAGAACGTGTGGGTTGGCGTCTCTTCAATAGTAGCGACATCTTGCATTTTGAGTGCTATAGCTTCAGCGGTAACAATGGCTTCGTGCACGCCATCAACAGCTATAAATACTGTTTTATCCTCAATAATATTAAGAAATTTAGCAAAAGCTACTATACATCTTCCGCCATTACCACACATACTACTTTCGTTTCCATCGGCATTAAAATACACCATTTTAAAATCGGTATTGTCATCATTTTCTAGCAAAATCAAGCCATCACCACCAATACCAAAGCGTCTGTCGCATAATTTAGCGATTAATTTAGTATTGTTTTTATTAAAGGTCTGTTGTCTATTATCAATAAACACAAAGTCGTTTCCCGTGCCTTGATATTTATAAAATGTATGCGCCATTTCTGCTTAGTTATTACGGCAAATATAGGCTTTTCGAAAATTATTCAGGGTGTTAAATGGACGTTAAAGTTAAAAAATTGACTCAATAAATAATTATTTTTAATCGTTATCATAGTAATTATTAATTAATCTATATACTAATGAAAAAAGTGTTAACAATGGTCTTCGTTTCAGTATTAGGAGGGGCAATTACTTTAGGAGCTTATAAAACCTTTTTAGAAAAAGATGAAATTACAACGGTTAAAAACGCTCCCTTTACCGCTGCGTTTACTCCGGTAAATTATACGGATAATAACTCTAACGCTTTGGCTGCCGCCGAAGACATTGATTTTACTTCAGCAGCAGAGCGCACCGTACACGCGGTGGTACACGTTAAAAACGTTACTCTAGAGACGGGCCAACCCACTATTGAAGATTTGTTTATGGGACGTCTCCCACAACGCATGCAATTAGGCACTGGTAGTGGCGTAATTATTTCGCCCGATGGCTACATTATTACCAACAACCACGTTATTGATGGTTCTGAAAAATTAAGCGTAACGCTTAACAACAATAAAACGTTACCGGCTAAAATTATAGGAACAGATCCTAAAACGGACATTGCGCTTTTAAAAGTAGAAACCGATGAAAATTTACCTTACATAACGTTTGGCGATAGTGATCACGTCAAAATTGGTGAATGGGTATTGGCAGTTGGCAACCCTTTTAATTTAACCTCCACCGTTACTGCTGGAATTATTAGTGCAAAATCTAGAGATCTATCGGGACAAAGCAAACAGTCGTTTATACAAACCGATGCCGCTGTAAACCCCGGAAATTCTGGAGGCGCTCTTGTTAACACGCTCGGGGAACTTATTGGCATAAATACGGCCATTACCTCTCAAACAGGATCGTATATTGGGTATTCTTTTGCGGTGCCAAGTAATATTGCTCGAAAAGTAGTGGAAGATATTATGGAATATGGAAATGTCCAAAATGGTATTTTGGGTGTTACGGGAGGAGCATTAAACAGTATGGTGGCCGAAAAGCTAGGCGTTGATGAAACAGAAGGATTTTATATTGATACTATAGAAGAAGATAGCGGCGCCGAAGCTGCCGGACTTCAACACGGTGATATTATTAAGAGTATAGACCAAGTTAAAATTTCTAAGTTTTCGGATTTAAGGGGCTTATTAGATACTAAGCGTCCAAATGATGTCGTGGTAGTAACGTATTTAAGAAATGGCATTACTAAACAAGCGGGCGTAACTTTATTAAAAAACGATACTTACACTATTCCTAATATTGGTGTTATAAAAGAAGCTAAACCCAAAGATTTACGTCCCTACAACGTTAAAGAAGGTGTGAAAATAGTAAAACTGAATAGCCAATATGCCGATTATTTTAAGCGTGATGGTGTTACCGAAGGGAGTATTATTACAGCTATTAATAATACCCAAGTCAACTCTATAGAAGACGTACAAACCATTATAAAAAATAGAAATCCGTACCAACCATTAAACATAGAAATCATTAATTCGAATGGCGAAAAAACCCGATATGGATTGCGTTAATCTCTTTTTGTTACAGTAATATTGAAAGTGCTTTATAGACCATAAAGTGCTTTTGTTTTTTTAGTTAAAAAGTTTCAGAAAAACCTTAAAAATCTATACTTTTGCACAAACTTAAACAACACACTAAACACTTTAAAAGATGCCAGTTAACGAAACTTACGAAAGCGAATTAGCGTTTCAAGCAGACAGACGTAGAGCAACTGTAGAATTTATTAAAATTGTAAGCGACCTATGGTACGACAAATCTATTGAGTTAGTTCTTTTTAGAAATCAACTTATTGATAGAAATGTAAGCGAAATTTTAAATCTTCACGAATACGCTGGAGAATTTGTACAAAAACCAATCTCTGTTTTTGATTCTGTAGAAATAGCTGAAGCGATACAAACCTTAGATGTTCCACCAGCAAAGTTAGATATCGGTAAATTAACGTACGAATACCATCTAGAAGAAAAAAACTTTAGTAATGCTATCGCCTTTGTTGCAAGTAAACTTAAAGGCGCTAATGCTTACGAAGCGATTACACCTAAAGATGTCGTGTTATACGGTTTTGGTAGAATTGGGCGTTTAGTTGCGAGAGAGTTAATGACCAAAACCGGAAAAGGTAGTCAATTACGTCTTCGAGCAATTGTAACACGTGGTGCTATAAATGCTACAATTTTAGAAAAAAGAGCCTCTTTATTACGCAACGATTCTGTTCACGGAGATTTCCCTGGAACGGTTGGAATAAATTTAGAAAAACAAGCATTAATTATAAACGGAACAACCGTTAGAATTATTTCAGCAAACCAACCTGAAGATATCGACTATACACAATACGATATTAATAATGCTTTAATTATTGATAACACAGGTGTGTTTAGAGACAAAGAAGCGTTAAGTCGTTTATTATCTTCTAAAGGCGCAGATAAAGTGTTATTAACAGCACCAGGAAAAGGAGTACCAAACATTGTTCACGGTGTTAACCACTTAGAACACAACCCAGACGAAATCGATATTTTCTCGGCAGCGTCTTGTACTACAAATGCTATTACTCCTATTTTAAAAGCGATCGAAGATACGTACGGCGTAAAAAGCGGTCACTTAGAGACTATTCATGCCTACACTAACGATCAAAACTTAGTAGATAACTTCCATAGTAAATACCGTCGTGGCCGTGCAGCAGCATTAAATATGGTAATTACAGAAACTGGCGCTGGAAAAGCAGTAAGTAAAGCATTGCCTAGTTTTGAAGGTAAACTAACCTCAAACGCTATTCGCGTGCCTGTTCCTAATGGTTCCTTAGCTATTTTAAACTTAGAGTTAGAATCTGAAGCAAGCATAGAAAGCATTAACGCAACCTTAAAAAAATACGCTTTAGAGGGCGATTTAGTAGAGCAAATTAAATACGAAATGAGCGATGAATTAGTGTCCAGCGATATCGTTGGTTGCTCCGCTCCTTCTATTTACGACAGTAAAGCTACCATAGTAAGAGAAGACGGTAAAAACGCTATCCTTTACGTATGGTACGATAACGAGTACGGTTACAGTCACCAAGTGATTCGCTTAGCAAAATACATCGCTAAAGTAAGACGTTTTACGTATTATTAATAAGTAAAACATCCAATTTAAAGATGTTTAACGTATATACATTAGCCTCACTTTTAGTGAGGCTTTTCATTATCTATAAATTTACTCACTAAACTTTATTTTATACCTTCTCGGTATTTATAACTACTTTAATTTTTAACAATGAATAACTGCAAGATACTAGTTGTATTTCTTATAATTTTCAACTTATCACATCACACTAAAGCTCAAAACAAAGTAACCGAAGAAGAGGAAAAACTATCTTTAAATAGTGGTACTTTAGACAATCAATTTGAGTTTGTTATACAACGCTCTAACGACTACCAAGAGTATAAAGTTGTAAAGAAAACGTGGTTATATGCTCTTAAAGCACACACACTAGATTCATTAAAAGCCATTAATAAAAATCTAGATGCGACGCAAGCTATTAGCGACAATCAGAATCAAGAAATTTCGAAGTTAAAATCTGGTTTATCAAACACTCAGGAATCTTTAGACAAGACAAATTTAGAAAAAGACAGTATGTCTCTTTTCGGTTTACAAATGAGTAAATCGGGTTATAACACCCTACTTTGGTCTATTATTGGCGCTTTATTAGCCTTACTCCTTTTTTTCATTTATAGATTTAAAAATAGTAATGTGGTTACTAAAGAAGCGAGAACAGCACTTTCTGAAACCGAAGAAGAATTTGAAGATCACAGACGTGTCGCTCTAGAACGTGAACAAAAAGTGCGCAGACAACTGCAAGACGAATTGAATAAGCACAAAAACAGTAAATAAAAAACTGTTTTACACCACAAAAAATCCTCCTGTAATTTCGTATTGCAGGAGGGTTTTTATTTAAAAGCGAGTTAGATTCTTTCTATTCTTGTCTTTAGTTTAATCTTTTCTATTTTTGGCTTCAATCCATTTACTCATAAACTTTGTGCTTTGCAACGTATGATGCATTAGTAACTGACCGGTAAAATTATGTAATCTATGAGATTCTAAATCTGTTATTAGAGATTTCAGTCGACGTACCAATAGCGCTCCAAAATGAAGTTTATTAAAGCGCTGGTTTACCACTTCAAATCCGTTGTTTTGAAACGTATTCCAAATAAATTCAGTACTGTATAACTCAATGGCCTTATTTGCAAAAGCGTTTGGAGTATCTTCAATAAAGGCATTGGGATTTAAATTTCCGAAAAGGCCTTCGGCTCCCACTGTTGTCGTTACACAAGGTGTTCCGCTTACCATTGCATCTACGATCTTTCCTTTCAACCCTGCGCCAAACCGTAAAGGCGCTAAACAGACTTTTGCATTCTGCATTACTGTAGCCACATTCTCGGCAAATCCCGTTATTAAAAAGCCCTCCTTTTCATTGTGAAGTTGTGTTACTTTTTGAGTGGCATAAGCACCATAAATATGCATTTCGGCTGCTGGTAATTGTTGTTTAATTAGTGGCCAAATACTTTCTTTTAAATACAAAATAGAATTGTAATTGGGTTCGTGTAAAAAATTCCCTATGGTTACAAAATGTTTGCGCTTAGAATACGATGGAAGCTGTTGTTGTGCAGCAACCGAAACGGAATCTAGCATAAACGGCAAATACAGCAGTAGGCGCTCATCAACTTTAAATTGCTCTTTTAATAAGGTCATTTCAGCTTCAGAAATAACTAAGGTAAGGTCACAGCGATAAATACTCGCTATTTCACGCTTTGCCGTATCGTTAAACAAATAGTGGGTATTAAATTCAGCGTTATCTTTATAGGCTTGATGACGGCCGCGTCGTAAGGAATGTAAATCTTCGGTATCTAAAACACGTAGCGCCTTTGGGCACTGTTCTGCAACCCGCCACCCAAATTGTTCTTCGACATTAAACCGATCGAACATCACAATTTCAGGATTTAAAGTTGAAATAAACGTGTCGAAACTCGCACTGTTTATTGCAATAGCGGCCGTTTTAACACCAATACTTTCTAAATCGAAAGCATTAGCACTTTTAGCACACGCGGTTGCAAATGTAACGGTATACTCTTGAGCTTGAAACACCGCAATTAATTGCATCATTCTACTTCCAGCAGCCGAACTTTTAGGCTCGGGCCAAACAAAACCGATAATAAGTATGTTTTTTTTCACATTAAAATAATTATACTATTCTGGCCTTGGCGCTAATGCATAGCCTAATCGCACTTGGTTTGCCCAATCTATAACTGCTTGAATTTGTGACTCGCTTAATTGCGCTTCACTATGTGTCCATATATAGCTGGGTAACGGCATCTCTTTTTGTTCTACCATTTCTATAATCTCTTCAAATTTATGGTCTTTTCGTTTTACCGAATTACCCTCCCAATTTGAGAGATCAAGATGCTTTTTTCCGTCGTTAATATGTTCTGCTAACCAGTAATTAACTGGCGTAATCGCATTATACCAAGGATATCGTGAAGCGCTGGTATGACAATCGAAACACGATTCTTTCAAAATAGCTTTTACGTTTTCTGGCGGATTAGTTTCAGCTAGAAACGCGTTGACCGATTCTAAGTTACCGTCATTTTTTTCTGGTCGGAAAAACTGAGCTACAATAAATAAAATAAATAAAGCGACTAGTATTTTTTTTAGGAGTTTCATGTTTTTGATTACATTAGAATTCAAAAGTAAAAAAACTAGGGACACTACAGCAACTCTACGACAAATTAAATTAGGTAAATCACGCGCGATAAAAACAATTGTATTATGCTAATCGGGTCATTAACACCCCAAATTTAATCCCACAATTACTCAATATTCTGTTTACGCCAAACGATCCTATTTCGTGCCGAGCCGAGTGGGTTTCCGCTATTAAGTGCGGGCAAAAACTAGAGGCTTGTCACCCCTATTTAGAGACGCTTATCAACCAAATGCATACTGTGCACCTTGATTCTGCTGTGCGACCTGCCGCAAAAGTCGGCGCATAGATAACACGGCATACTATTCTAAACTCGATGCGCTAGTCAAGCATCATTTAGACGAAACACACAAAGAAAAAATGATTGCGTCTTGTTTTGATTCGATGATAAACGATGACGGCATTGCACCCAAAGCCTATACTATGAATAGTTTGTTTTTATTTGGTAACGAATACTCTTGCTTTCATCCGGAACTTCACTGATTTTAGAGCGCGATTACCAAATGCAAAGTATTGGTTTTAAAGATAGAGCACAACAGATCCTAAAAAAAATGCAGCGATTAATTGTTATCCGATAAGTGCGATAAGGCCACCTCACTTTAAGTATTAAGAAACAACAATTAATTGTAACACTCTAAAAGACAGCAATGCTTTATTTAAAAAGCGTCCTTTCTACCGCATTAAAATCACTTTTTTAACACCAAGTGTTATTTTAATAAAGTTACAAACCGTGTTCTGTTAAAAGGGTTAAAGACAGTAATTATAAAAAGCAATATTTTAAGAAATTCCTAAAAATACAATCGGTAATCATCGTCCAAAAAAGCTATCTTTGTTTTTTTTCAAAAACAATACAAAATCACTATGTTATTATCTACATTAAATGCCATTTCTCCAATTGATGGCCGTTACAGAAACAAAATTGATAAATTAACTCTTTATTTTTCTGAAGAAGCACTAATAAAATACCGTGTTTTAGTAGAGATAGAATATTTTATCGCACTTTGTGAACAACCATTACCGCAACTTGACGGCGTAGATTCCTCTCGTTTTGAAGAATTAAGAGCTATATATAAAAACTTCTCTACGGAAGACGCGCTAGCTATTAAAAAAATAGAAAGTGTAACAAACCATGATGTTAAAGCTGTTGAGTATTTTATTAAAGAAAAATTTGATGCTTTAAATTTATCAAAGTTTAAAGAGTTTATCCATTTTGGTTTAACGTCTCAAGATATTAACAATACAGCGATTCCGTTAAGTATTAAAGACGCTATGAATGGGGCTTACGTTCCTGAATACACTAAATTATTAAACCGTTTAAAAGAACTCGCTGCAGAATGGGCCGACATACCAATGTTAGCTAGAACTCACGGCCAGCCCGCTTCGCCTACTCGATTAGGCAAAGAGTTAGACGTTTTTGTTGTGCGTTTACAGGAACAATTTAATTTATTAAACGCTATCCCAAGCGCTGCGAAATTTGGTGGAGCAACAGGAAATTATAACGCGCACAAAGTGGCTTACCCGTCTATAGACTGGAAGGCATTTGGAAGTGCTTTTGTCCATAATAAATTAGGATTACACCACTCGTTTCCAACCACTCAAATTGAGCACTACGACCATATGGCGGCTTTGTTTGATTGTTTAAAACGTATAAACACGATACTTATTGATTTAGATAGAGATATCTGGACGTATGTGTCTATGGAGTATTTTAAACAAAAAATTAAAGCTGGTGAAGTTGGAAGTAGCGCAATGCCACACAAAGTTAACCCTATCGATTTTGAAAATAGTGAAGGAAACTTAGGACTAGCTAATGCTATTTTCGAGCATTTATCGGCAAAATTACCACTTTCTCGTTTACAACGTGATTTAACAGATAGTACGGTGTTACGTAATGTTGGTGTGCCTTTTGGACATACATTAATTGGTTTTGCTTCAACATTAAAAGGATTGGATAAATTGCTTTTAAATGAAAGTAAATTTGCTGCCGATCTAGAAAACAACTGGGCAGTTGTGGCCGAAGCGATCCAAACAATATTGCGTCGTGAAGCATACCCAAACCCGTATGAAGCTCTAAAAGGTTTAACACGAACTAACGAAGCGATTACGCAAACGTCTATTGCTAATTTTATTGATACGCTTGAAGTTGGCGATGCTATTAAAACAGAATTAAAAGCTATTACACCAAGTAATTATACTGGGATATAAAAATAAAATTGTGAGTTCGTATAGAAACTCTTTTAATACAAAAAGGATAGCTCACGCTATCCTTTTTTAGTTTTATGACTTTAGGGTTCCAAAGAAAACTCTTTCTATTTATTTTATTTTCAAAATTATTTGCATTTACGCCTCAAAACATAATAATAATAATAATAATAATAATATATTAGCAACATTATATAATTAAATAGCAGATAATTCAGATGAGGATTTTAACATATATTAAACTTTCTATTACGATCTTTCGTTCGCTGTAAAATCAGATTAAAATTTACAAAATGAAAAATAAATTATACTTTTTTATACTCATACTTTGTGCAAGTCTCGGTCACTCTCAAGAAAGTATATTAATTGCCGATTACACGTACTCTATTCAGCCTAAAACAAGTCCTTCTACAACAACAGTAAATTCAAAATTAACATCCAATGGTGTGCTTTCGCATTACGAAATGGACTTTGTAGGCAACTTTAATTTTATTGAAGAACAAGCTGGGGAAAATGGTGGCTCTATCCTCGCCATTAAACCTAAAAACAATCCTATAATTTATAAAGACTCAAAAACAAGACATATTTATAGTATCGAACGGGTTGGTATGAAGCCTTTTTTGGTAAAGGATTCTATGAATATTTTTAATTGAAAAATTAAAAATGAGAAGAAAGACATACTAGGCTATACTTGCCAGCAAGCGACTACAGAATACCGCGGCAGACAATACACAGCTTATTTTACTACCGAAATTCCTTTTCAAACGGGGCCTTGGAAATTTTACGGTTTACCAGGACTTATATTACAAGTAGAATCGGATGACGGTGTATTGAAACTAATGGCAAACGCTATTAATATGAAGAATGAAGAAGTAACTATTAAAAACCCTCTTATTACATTAGAATTAAACCCGATGTCTTGGGATGATTATATAAAAGAATATGAAAAAAAGTATAAAGAATTGCAAAGTTACAGAGGACCAAATGGAGGGGGACGATCTATACCTAAACAAAAAATAGAGACATTAATCTATCCAGAATCCATTCTTTTAAAAGATTATTAGGGCATTACTATTTAAATAGGATTTAATTCTCAAGCATAAATAAATTTAATATATCTTATATGAAAAATAAATTCTACTTTTTAATATTCATACTTTGTGCAAGTCTCGGTCACGCTCAAGAAAGCATATTAATTGCAGATTACACGTATTCTATTCAGTTTAAAAGTCTTCCTTCAGTAACTACAATAAATTCACGTTTAATTTCTAACGGTGTGCTTTCGCATTACGAAATGGACTTTGTAGGCAACTTTAATCTTGTTGAGGAAGAAGCTGGAGTAAACGGGGGTTCTGTTTTAAATTTAAAGTCGAAAAAAAATCCAATCATTTATAAAGACTCAAAAACAAGACATATTTATAGTATAGAACGGGTTGGTATGAAACCTTTTTTAGTGAAGGATTCGATGAATATTTTTAACTGGAACATTAAAAATGAGAAGAAAGACATACTAGGCTATACTTGCCAGCAAGCGACTACTGAATACCGCGGCAGACAGTACACAGCTTATTTTACTGCGGAAATCCCTTTTCAAACGGGGCCTTGGAAATTTTACGGCTTGCCAGGACTTATATTACAAGTAGAATCTGATGATGGTGAATTTAAAATGATTGCTAATAAAATAAACATAAGCAAGAAACAGGTTGATATAACAAACCCTTTTTCTGAATATAAAGAAGAACCTATATCCTGGAACTTATATACAGAGATATATTATAAAAAATATAACGAATTAAAAAACTATAGAACTCCAAATGGTGGTGGATTCTCCATTCCTAAAAAATTAATTGAAACTATAATTAGTGCCGACAACTAATTTAAAACTATCGAAAATAGTTATTAACCCTACTTATTTCAAAATCATACTTGCTATGGTTTTGTTTTCTTGTAGTTTTAATAGTGTGTTTTCACAAAACACTATTTCGGGCACTGTAATAGACAGCGAAACCAAAGAACCTATTGCCTTTGCAAGTGTTTTTTTAAGAGATAGTGACGATACAATTCTCTCTTTTAACACGACGAATACAGATGGTTACTATTCTATTGAGTTTATAGATACAGCTAAAAATAGCACTATTGAAACTTCGATAATAAGTCATATTTCAAAGAAAATTAAGCTTCCAAAAGAAAGTGATTCACATAAAAATTATATTCAAAACTTTGAACTTGACTTAAGAGTTTCAGACTTAGAGGAAGTCTTCATTGCAACTAAAAAACCCATTATAGTTAAAAACGACACCACATTTTACAGGCCTAATAGTTTTAAAGATGGTACGGAGCGTGTTTTAGAAGATTTACTTAAAAAATTACCAGGACTAACTATCGCCGAAAACGGAAGTATAAAGTTTAAGGGAAAACAAGTAACGCGCGTATTGCTAGATAACGATAACTTGTTTGATGTTAATTACACTATTGGTACTAAAAACATCAATCCAGAGATTATTCAAGAAATCCAAGCTATTGAAGGGTATCAAGAAAACGCACTATTAAAAGATGTTAAACACTCTGAAGATGTTGCTTTAAATTTAACACTAAAAAAGGGTGAAACAGACGTTTCCGGAGATCTAGATTTGGGTTTAGGCATTGACAATGTATATAGCTTAAATGGGAATGCGCTTTCGGTATCGAAGAAAATAAAGGGATTTGCTCTAGTAAACTATAATAACGTTAACAAAAATATGAGTCCGTATCGTTTTGATGCCAACACCTTTGATTTATCCAAAATTGAGGAAAGCAAACAAAGAGCTCATAATTTTACAGATGCCACTGCTTTTAGCGCCAGCCTTCCTTCTAAATACACAGGCTCTAGCAACACGTTTTTTGGGAGTTTAAATGCTTTAAATAAACTATCAGATAAAATAGCGTTACGCCTTAATTTAAATCATTTTAGAGATAAATTGCGTTTAAATAATGCCACAAAAACACTTTATAATCTAGATGAAAGCGATTTAACAATTAGCAACACTTACGATTTAGAGAAAAAGCCAATAGTTAATGTTTTGGACTATGAACTTAAAGTAAAACCAAGTTTAAAATCTGCTTTAAACTTTAAAGGTAAAATAGATTACACCACCCTTGCTATTGATGCTTTAAGCACTAATAACAACTCGCTTTTTAAAGAGGATAAAAACAGTAAAGACTTATTTATTAAGCAGCAGATAGAATTTACAAAGAAAGTAACTACGGAAAGTGTGTTTCAGGTTACTGGAGATTTTTCGAAAAATGATATTCCTCAATATTTAAACTTTAATAATATTACGAGTATTAACTCAACTATTACCGCACAAGATATTAGAGTTAAGCACCAAACTATAGACGTTGCTTCAAAATTTTTATCGAAACTAAAAAACGGGAACTACGCTATAGCTTTGGGATATTACAACCATAATAACGCGCTAACCTCAACGAATAGCTTCGATACTATTTCTAATTTATATAATAGAAATACTACGACTATTGAAGATAATTCGGTGTATTTGGATGTAGAATACGTGTTTAAAAAGAATCGCTGGCAATTTATACTAGAAAATGAGTTGTTAGTATCTGCAATTAAAATTGATAATAATGCGGCTTTATTTAAGACCCATAAAATTATAAATAATCCATCGGCTACTGTTAATTTCAGTTTAAGTAATGCCGCTGTATTGTATGCTAAACACAGTATTGTAAACAAATTACCAGAATTAAATAAAATCTTTTCTGGCCGAATTAAAACGGATAACCGAAATCTATTGTCTAATCAATTTAATTTCAACTTAATACAAAACAAAAACACTTCTTTTGGTTACAGAATTAATGATTTTTATAATTTGTTTCAATTTAATTCCTATTTCAACTATTCTAAAGTGGACTATGATTATCTAAACACACTTTTTATTGATGATGTTAACACCTTAAATATTTCTGAATTGCAAAAATTGGATAATAACAATTATCGCCTAGGAATAGATACTGAAAAATATATTGATTTTATTAAATCTACGCTAGATTTAAAAACAGCGTATACTATTAATAATTATAAGAATATTATTAATAACACAGAGATACGGGAGAACAAAAACAAATCTTTAAATTTACAATTAGAAGTAAGAACAGGGTTTAAAAAGGATTTAAATTTTGCTAATAAAGTGATTTTTCAAAATAATTCGTTTTCTTCAAAAGGGTATAATAGCAATCAATTTACGACTTTTCAAAATCACTTTTCTGTAAAGTATATTAAAAACAGGTTCTATTTTACAGTAGATGGAAAATACTTCGATCCCAATTTAAAAACACGCAATAACAGCATTACGTTTATTGATGCTGCTTTTAATTATCAGCAGAAAAATGAAAAGATAGACTATTCATTGCAGGTTAATAATCTACTTAATAAAAGAGAGTTTGTAGAATTAAATTCTTCCGATTATTCATCAACACTGCAGTCGCAAAAATTGCTAGAACGTTATTTTTTATTTTCGGTTCGGTTTAAATTATAAACCCTTCAAGAAAGCCTTTAAAGCAGAAAAAGGATAGCTCACGCTATCCTTTTTTAGTTTTATGACCTATAAACTTTAATTATTAAAATAGTCCATAACTTTACCTAATTGGTTGCCATCGACATCCATATCTTTCATTTTTTCCATAAGGTGTACTAATTTCTCGGGTTGCATATTGTCTCCAATAACACGAACCACGGCGAAACCGACCGCTTCTGAACTCGCTAATAGTATAAACTCGTCGATCTCATCATTATTTCCAATGGTGCTTACTCTAAATTTAATACCATTATCGCTAAACTCCATTAATTCGCTATAATCTTTATTTTTAAAAACAGTTTTGGCTTTCTCTAATTCTGACACATAAGACGCTTTATTTGCTTTATCAACTTTATAACCTAAAATATTAACCTTCTTAAAAGAATTGTAAACGTCTCGTTGTTCGTCATCTAGTTCAGTTTGCGAAATATCTATCATTTTAGGAGACAGATCAATCATTAAAAACTCAGGCTCATCTTGATGCCCTACAAAGTACGTTTGTATGGATTCTTCATTTGTACAACTAAAAAGTGTTACTAAAAATAAGGCGCTTAATGCAAATAGTTTAACTAATGGTTTCATAATGGATGGTGGTTTTTAGAATCGTTAATTACTTTTTCTTCTCTAATTCGTCGCTTCCCGGTAAGTCAAACTTCTTAGTTAATTTAGAAATCTGATTCAGATTAATATCTCCCGTAAAAGAAACGACAACCGTTTGTAGGCTTCGCTTTTTCCCATTGATATTAATATCTGCATCATTCATTACAGCGTCCAATCCGTTTACGAACATTAACAGCTCTGCAACATGGTCTTCATCTTTACCTTCCTTAACGAAGAACTTTACGATCATTCCGTTATCCTTTACTTCCATCAATTCTTCTAAAACATTAGATCTTGATTTCACCCATTTAGAGACATCAGCAGCTATTGCCTTATCATCGGTTGCTAACGTTTTAAAACTGGTAATACTATTTACCATTTGCATAAACTCTTTAGCTTCGGCATCATCTGAATTAATGTCCATTTTGGCTAACATCTGGAACATTTTAGGTTTAATAGACACGTAAGTTACGTTACTATCATCGCTATATCTCGAAAATATATCGCTCTGTGCTAAAGCGGTTAAAGGCATTAAAATAACTGCTAAAGCAAATAGAATAATTGAATTTTTCATAGTGTTTAATTTTATGATTGACGGGGTGTTTTTTATAGTTTTCATATGTTTTTTATTTTTAATTGTTAAATACTCTTCTTAATGGGTGATTAAATTCTTTTAAATAATCGACTTGTATTCCTGCTGTGTTTATAGCCTCTAGATAGCCTACTTTTTCGGTGCCTTTATTAAATTGTTTAGACACAAAGTGCAACGACTCTTTTACCTGTTGGTAAGCGAGTGCTTTCTCAGTTTCGGTATAGTCATCAGTCTCATTTAAAAATAAATTAAAGAAAAACCCAAACATTAAAACGCCTACCGCTGCTACAGATAACCATTTATAGTGTATAACACTTTTAGTTTTTAATGGCACTTGCTTGGTAAATTGTTCTTTGCTGCTCTTAGAAAAATAGGCAAACATTGGTCTATACATTTCCAAATGCGGCGCTACAGTTTCTTGAGAAAAATAGTCTTTTAACTGCTGCTCTTCTTGTAATGTGGTTTCCCCATTATCGTACTTTTCTAATAGTTTTTCTATATTATTTAATACCATAATTATGTGTACTAGTTAATTGTTCTCTAATTGTTTTTCTGGCTCTAGATAAATTCACGCGTATGGCGGTTTCATTCATATCCAGCATTTTTGCAATCTCTTTAAACTCGTATTGCTCGATATCTCGAAGTTGGACAATCAGTTTTTGTTGCTCGGGTAACGTATTCATTATTTTTCCAACCCACTCTAAACTGTCACTAACTTCTAGTTGTTTTTGCAAGGCTACTTGCGTGTCTTCGTAATTATTATGAACTATTTTTAAATTTTGAGCGTGTTTCGATTTCAATTTATCATAACAAAAATTCTTTGTCATCGTCATCGAAAACGCTTCAACATTGTTATAGTTTTTTATAGTTTTTTTATTCTTCCACAGCTTCATTAAAATTTCTTGTGTGGCATCTTCAGCTTCTTCTGTCGACACCAGTAATCGTTTTGCTAAACGAAACACTTTGTCTTTAAAAGGCGTCACAATAGTTAAAAAATCTGACTGTGTCATTATATTACTTTGGTTGGTGGTTTGGTTTATAGCACTTTTTATCGCTCTATAGTATTACGACGATTGGTTTTCGGTTTTGTTACAATTTGTTTTTAATCCCGATAAAAGTAAGTACATTTAAACTGAAAAAGAAAACTATTATAATGAAACCCCTCTCAAGAATCTTACTCTATTTAGCAGTACCCATTGCATTAACCAGTTGTTTTGAAGATTTAGACGACCAACCTATTGCTAACGTCGATATTAACGATTTCGTATACAAAGCAATGGATGTCTATTATCTCTATAAAGAAGATGTTCCTGTTTTAGTTGAAGACAAAGTGTCGAGTGCAGATTACAACAATTATTTATCGCAATATTCGCGGCCACAAGAATTGTTTGAAAGTTTAATTTACAACCGTACTACTATTGACCGTTTTAGTTGGATAACCGACGATTATTTAGCATTAGAACAACAATTTAGCGGTATCACTACAACCACTGGAATGGAATTTGGCTTAGTGCGTTATGCTTCAGGTTCTAATGATATCTATGGTTACGTGCGTTATATTTTACCCAATACCAGTGCCGAAAGTGCTGGATTACAGCGTGGCGATTTGTTTTATGCCGTAAACGGAACACCTTTAACGGTCTCCAATTATAGACGTTTATTAGGTCAATATTCGTTTACGTTGAATTTAGCCGAATACAACGATAACACCACCACAACTCCAGATGATGATACTATTGATCCTACAATAAATACAATCGATTTAAATACCGTATCCTACACTGAAAACCCCGTTTTTAAAACAGATGTCTTGCAAGTGGAAGGTGAAAACGTGGGGTACTTAATGTACAATGGTTTCGTCGCTAATTTTAATGATGCTTTAAGTGCTGCTTTTGGCGTGTTTAAAGGGAATGCAGTGCAGCATCTGGTTGTCGATCTGCGGTATAACCCTGGTGGCTCGGTAACTTCTGCTGCACTTTTAGGGAGCCTTATTACGGGAGACTTTAATGGTGATATTTTCTCTAAACTACAGTACAATTATCAATTACAAAGTAATAACACAAGTTATAATTTTACGTCTCAAGGCAATAGTTTAAATCTTAATACAGTCTATGTGTTAACCTCTAAAAGCTCTGCTTCAGCAAGCGAAATGGTGATTAATAGTTTAAAACCTTATATAACCGTAGTGCAGGTGGGGGCTATTACAACTGGGAAATCTCAAGCTTCAATAACATTATACGATTCTCCAGATTTTGGTCGTATCAACGCCGATCCTAGACATACGTATGCGTTACAACCATTAGTGGCAACAACGGTCAATGTTTTAGATGAAGGGGTGCCATCAACTGGATTAGTTCCTTTAGTAGAATATGACGAGCAACTAAATAACTTAGGCATTCTAGGAACTGAAACCGAACCCCTTTTAGCTGAAGCTTTAAACCATATTTCAAATACTAACAGAACCGCCAATACAACGGAAGGTAAATCGTTTGAAGCCGTTGGAGACAGTAATGATTTAGTGCCTTTTTCGAAAGAAATGTACATCGATTAACACTACAAACACGATATGCCTAAACATAAAACTTATTGCAATTGGAGCAGCGGAAAAGATGCTGCGCTCGCTTTACATTATACGCTTAAAGAGAACAAATACGATGTTACAGAACTAGTGACCTCTGTGAACTCGCATTTTCAACGCGTTACAATGCACGGCTTGCCTATAAATTTACTAAAAGCACAAACGGAGGCTATTGGCATAAAAGGCACGACTATAGAGTTGCCCGAAAACCCATCAATGGATCAATACAACCAAATTATGAAACGCACCACCACGCGTTTACAAAACGAAGGATATACCCATAGTTTGTTTGGCGATATATTTTTGGAAGATTTAAAACAGTATCGCGAAACAGAATTAGAAAAAGTAGGATTAACTGGCGTATTCCCTTTGTGGAAAAAAGATACCAAAACAGTAATTAATACGTTTTTAGACTTAGGCTTTAAAGCCGTTGTTATTTGCGCGAGCGCTAAATATTTCGATGAAGATTTTGTAGGTAAAACACTAACTAAAGACCTTATAGCAGGCCTACCAAGCGATGTAGATCCTTGTGGTGAAAATGGTGAATTCCATACCTTTTGTTATGATGGGCCCATTTTTAAATCGCCCGTTAAGTTTACTATTGGAGAAAAAACGTATCGAGAATACGATGCACCCAATGCCGAAGGAGAGAAAACCGGCTTTTGGTTTTGTGATTTAGTATAAAAAAAGCCTCTTTAAAAGAGGCTTTTTTTATGAAATTAAATATGCTTGTTACTTTTTAATCAACTTGACAGTTACGGTGCCTTTGTCAGATAAAATATTAACTAAATAAATACCAGTAGTTAAACGATCTATATATATAGGAGTTTTAGCAGATTTATTGTTTTGTTGTAAAACCAAACGTCCTTCCGAAGAATAAATAGAAATTAAACCCGCTTTAGAGATATAAAATTCAGAGGTTGCTGGATTAGGATAAATCTTCACCCCTTCGGTCTTAGCAAAAAAGTTTATACTTAAGGTTTCGTTATTTATTACGCCAATGGCATTCAAATCGAACCCACCGGAGTGAAAAGGAGTTGGAAAAGGCTCGTTAATTATGTTCCCATAAGAATCGTAAGTTGCATACGCTGGGTCTATAGTTCCTCCAACATCAATTACCTTTATATGCGTAATACCATCTTTGTTTAATAATGGATCGTCAGCGATATCACTTATGTCAAAAGGTGTTCCAAATCCAGAACGGTATTTTCCTGCTAGATTATTAATATATGTTGCATCAACATTTCCAAAACCACCAACTTGTGTAGTTGTTTGTGTCTGACTATGAGAAGGGAATCTGAAAAAATTAACACCATCCGAACTTACTTCAACAAAAGCTAATTCTAAAAAGGTATCGCTAAAACTATTTTCAAAAACAGCAAAATCGAATCCAGAGCTATTTATAATTGGTGTATCAAATGTCAAAATGGCTTCTCCTCCATCACCTAAACTTACAACATCTCCATTAGCCACACCAACAGCTGAATCTGACGACCCTACTGTAGGATAATTACTACCATTGTAAGTAGCTGAAGGATCCGTTATATTTATTAATCCTCTTGTTACAGTCGCTCCTGAAGCCCAATCTATAAACAAATTACTATCTACAGCAATAGCTGTTGATCCTGCTTGCCCTGCTGGGGGAGCATAAAGACCTAATGGCATAGTATATTTATAAACACCATTTGGGATTATACCAACGGTGTAAGTATTCTCGTAACTCCCTGCTATACCGTAAGTTGTTATTTTACCATTACTCACGTAATCTACAGCATCTGCCAAATAAAGCGTATTATCAATTAATGATAATCCATAGGCTATCTCAACGTTTTGAGTAGAGGTATTAATAAATTCTGTACTCGGTAAACTTGCTGAAAAATCGAAGTTAAAAATATTATTATTTACTACGTAGAATGCCTCTCCATTATCAACTTGTAAAAAGTTTGGATGCTCTCCAGACGCAAAATCATATTCATTCATTACAGAAAAATCTGTTAAGTCTATTCTATATAATTTCCCTAAAGACTCTTCTCCAGTCCAAGCTTCTTTTCCTCCACAAAGAATATAAAGATAATCAGCATCAGTTGTAATAGAATTTGGAACATCGCCCACTGTTATTTGAGACACAGTGTTATCGGTTAAATTGATCACAGAAACAGAGTTTCCGTAACCATAACCGCCTTGGTGTGCCACAAACAATTGATTATTGGCTTTTATAATTTCTTCTGGCCCTTCAACTACGGAAATAGTGTTGATAATTGTGTTTGATGTTAAATCCAACACAGCGACATAGTCATCGGCAATGTCTGAAGGATCTCCCCAATTGGTTATATAACCAAAACCATCGTCAAATGCAATATATCTTGGGTTACTAATGTCAGTTGTTATAGTTGCAATATGAGCAAATGTAGAACGGTTAACCACAGTTACTTCGCTACTACCATTAGAAATAATATAAGCATTGTCACCATAAAACCCCATGCCTTGTGCCAATTGGCCTATATTCTGCCCTGTATTTTCTGATGCAAATACATCTGTACTTAAAGTTCCAGAATTGCTTAAAAAGGAAACTGAAGCCGTCTCGGTACCAAACATTCCTTCATTTAAAATGAAAACACCATTTTCATAACTCTGGGCAAAGCCTGAGAAAGCTAAAAAGCTAAAAATAGAGGTGATCAAGAATAGATAATTTTTTTTCATGTATTTAAGTTTTAATTTATTTAAGTTTCTATTTAATTATTATTATAAAATCCGTTTGGAATTATCTTTACGTCAAAGCCTTCTTGGTACTCACCCTGTAAATTGTAGACTAATACTTCTCCATTAGAAACATAATCTTTAGCATCTGCTATGTAAATGTTCCCATTAATGATTCTAAATCCATATAATACGCCTACATTTTGAGGACTTGTTGAAAATAAGGCTGCTGTAGACAATGAAAAATCAGTTAACTCCATTTCAAAAACTTCTGAATTTAAAGTGTATAGAAGAGAATTGTTATTAATTTCTAAATACCCTGGATGAACCCCATCAGCAAAAGCGATCTCATCTTCAACTTGGTTTGTTATCATGTTAATTTTATAAAAACCCGCTAAAGTTTCGTCGCCTGTATAACCACCTTTTCCGGAACAAATAACATATAAGTCGTTATTTTGAGTAACCATATTTCCAGGTACATCTGAAACAGCTATACTATAAGTAATCGTTTCCGAAGTCGCATCCAGTACGGATATTGTATTACCGTAACCCCAACCGCCTTTATGTGCTACATACAATGTTCCGTTATTATTTAATATGGCCTCTGGTCCTTCTGGAACCAGTATAGTATTTATAATAACATTAGTTTGAGTGTCTAAAACCGCCACATAATCATCGGTAGTGTCTGCTGGATCTCCCCAGTTTGTTATGTACCCTTTATCACCAACAAAAGTCATATATCGCGGGTTCGAAATGCCGTTTTCAATAGTTGTAATTTTCTCGAAAGTATAGCGGTTTACGACTTCAATAGTATTTGAATTGTTAATCAGGATGTAGGCTTTGTCTTCATAAAACGTCATACTTTGTGCTACATCTCCTAATTCTCTACCATTAACAGCAAAAAAAACGTTATTATAAACTTGTCCGGAAACATCTATAAAAGAGACCGAAGCATTTGAATGTGTGTAACCACCTTCATTTAAAACAAATATTCCATTAGCATAATTGCCCGAAGGAGGTGGATTGTCTATAATAATTTCACGATCGTCACTAGTACAATTTTGCAGAAGCATAATCACAGCGAACATGGCAAATAATTTTAAACGTTTATTCATAATTTCTAAATATTAAGATTTAAATACACACTAAAGTTTCTTCCTGCCGCAGGCCTGTTTAAAACACTCTCGTAAGTCTCATTCCATAAATTGAGAACTTGTGCTCCGAGGATGTATTTACTTTCGCCCTTTCCAAAGCTATATTCCATTCCTATATTAGCGACCATATAACTATTAACAATATGTTCTGAGGCATTATCGGTTGTTGTATACACTTCTCCGTTATTAATAAACTGGTAATAAGCAGACATTTTTTTATAATTATAACTAACAGAAGCTGTTAGTTTGTTATAGGGAACATAAATAAGTTGCATATCTGTTTTTTCATTTTCCGAGACAGTATATGCGTAGGTTGCCGATACATCTATAGTATGCGTTCCTATTTTTTTATTGGCTTTCAAAAGAGCTTCAAGTCCATAAATATTAACATTTTCGGCATTCTTTGGTCTCCAAACACCATTAACATCTGGCGTCCATAATAAAAGATCTTGAACCGCATTGTAATATCCCGTAACAGTTAATGACGCATTGGGTATATGTAAAACATTACTAATTTCTCCTTGATAAGATAACTCTGGTTTCAAGTCTAAATTACCTAGTCCTTCCCAATATAAATCGTTATAAGTAGGGATTCTGAAATTTTTAGAAGTGTTCAATTTTAATTTGTAGAAACTAGTAATTTCAGCTCGTATTCCTGCAGAATATAAAAAAGGATTTTCATACGTATTATTAAGTTCCTGACGTACACTTATTTCGTAGAGAAATTGATTATTTACTTTTTGTTTTACCCCAAAAACAACAGAGCCTAAATGACGAATTTCATGTTCAATATTAGACCCTTCGCCATTATTTTGGTCGTAATTAACTCCGCCACTTAAAAGCAAACTTTCCCATCGATAATCTACATTGTATTTTACAAATAAACTCCCTACTTCTCCGTAGGTATTATAATCTCTATCTATATTTGGGTAATACTCATAGTTTTCTGTTAAATAAGCTACTTTAGTATTAGACACTAAATTATCCGATTTTAACACCCACTCTAACATATTTCGAGTATTAAAGTCGTAATACTTGGTTTTTAAAGCATTTGGAGTTGGGACAGAGAAATTTCTTTTACCATCATAAATATTAGAATATAAATTTACGGTGTTTTTATGACCTAACTTAAAACCAAAATTTGAGTTGATATTTGTACTATTAAATTGACCGTTCTTGTTAGTTCTGTCGGTTCCTAGATACTTATAATCATTATCCGATCCTCTACGCGAAACGCCTAGTGAAAAACTTTTAGTTTTAGTTGAATAGGCTGTTTTGTAATCTATTCCGAAAGTATTAAAACTCCCATATTTTAAAAAAACTTCGTTTTCAAAACCTGAATTATAGGTCACATTATTTTCCAAATAAATACTTCCTCCAATCGCATTACTACCATCTAAAACACCACCTCCACCAGATTTTACAATCACTTTATCAAAGCCTCGTGTATTAATAGTATTAAAATCTGTTTGACCTGTCGTTTGCGAATTAATATTTATTCCATTCCATAAAACAGCCGTTTGTTGGGCCGTTGTGCCTCTAAAACTAGGAGAAGACACCATCCCTAATCCGTTTTCCTTTAAATAAATCGTAGAATTAAAATTTAATAGACTGGTAAGAGACGCTTGGTTACGCTTTAGAATACTATCGTTTAAAACGGTTTGAGTTGTTGTATAAACAGAATCCTTTAACTTGATATATTTCAAATTAACTTCACTCAATTCCGTGATAGGAACAACTTGCGCAAAAGTTGCACCGCAGCATAAAAATATTAGTATAAAAAATAATCGTTCCATAAATCTTGAAGACTTTTCTCCCGAAAGTCGTTTTAGATGTTAAAAAATGGCAGGTCTCCTGGCTTTCGTCTTAACTATTTGTCTTCCCAGAAAAAATATCCAGTGACTTGAAGTGTAATAGTAAGCATTCACAAACGTGAACAAAGAGTACAGTTGCGGGAACAGCTTCCGAATTTAACGGAATTCCCTTTTAATCGATACATAAAGTTCAAAACTGCTTTGATACTTTTCTATACCGAACCAAAATTCGATGCAAAAGTAAACATTTTAGTTTATGTTATTGCAAAAGATTAATTAATATTACTTTTGGAGCATTAAAACTAAAGCTTTGAAAACATTCTTATTATTTTTATTTGTTAGCCTTTCATTATGGTCTTGCAAAAATGAAACAAAAAAAAACACTGTACTTCCTAAAACACAAAGTACGACGGTTCCGTTATCTTATGCCGAAGGGTTTGCAATTACTAAATATGGTAACCACTCGGTTCTAGAGATAAAAAGTCCGTGGCCGACTGCTAAAAACAGTTTTAATTATGTTTTAATTTCCAAAGAAGAAGCAGCTAAAACCACGTTTTTAAAAGACCAATACGACGGTATAATTATTACACCCATAAAAAATGTAGTCGTAACATCTACAACGCATATCCCCGCTTTAGAGCTTTTAAATGTTGAAGAAACACTTATTGGGTTTCCGGGCACCGATTATATTTCGTCTAAAAAAACACGCGCAAGAATCGCTGCCAATAAAGTCCGTGAGTTAGGTAAAACTGAAGGTTTAAATACCGAAGTCGTTTTAGATATTAATCCTGATGTGGTCGTTGCATTTGGAGTAGATGGTAAAAACAAATCCTTAGAAACCATAAAAAAAGCTAATATTCCTGTTATCTATAATGGGGATTGGGTAGAAAAATCGCCTTTAGGAAAAGCAGAATGGATTAAGTTTTTTGGCGTTTTATACAATAAAGAAAGGCAAGCCGATTCAATCTTTAATCGTATTGAAACCGATTATAACGCAGCGAAAAAACTAGCCTTAAACACAAGTACACAACCAAGTGTTTTAAGTGGCGCTTTGCATAAAGATACATGGTATTTACCTAATGGTCAAAGTACCGAGGCACAGTTTTTAAAAGATGCCAACACCAATTATTTATGGAGTGAGACTAGAGGCACAGGAAGTTTATCGCTAAATTTTGAAGTGGTTTACGACACCGCAAAAAACGCAGATATTTGGTTAAGTCCGTCGTATTACACAAGCAAAGAAGCCTTAGAAAAAGCCAATGCGCATTACAGTAATTTTGATGCTTTTAAAAATAATAAAATATACACGTTCGCTAACACAACGGGGAAAACTGGTGGTGTCACTTATTACGAATTAGGTACAGCACGCCCAGATTTGGTTTTAAAAGACATTATTAAAATCTGCCATCCGGGAGTATTGCCAAACTACACACCTTACTTTTTTAAACTTTTAAAGTAATTTTGAATCCGCAAAAAACATATACCGTCACTTTTCTTATCTTATTACTTCTCGTCGTACTTTTATTTCTCGTCAATGTAAGTTTAGGCTCGGTTTCTATTCCTTTTAGCGACATTTTTAACAGCTTTTTTGCAGACGCTTCACAATACACCAACAAAGAATACATTATTCAAAATTACAGATTACCAAAAGCTTTAACCGCCATTTTGGTAGGCTCAGGACTCGGTATTTCTGGATTGTTAATGCAAACCCTATTTCGGAATCCGTTAGCGGGGCCGTTTGTTTTAGGAATAACTTCGGGCGCTAGTTTAGGGGTTGCTCTAGTTATTATGGGTTCGTCGGTAATTGGTGGTGTGTTTACCGCAGTATTAATCTCTAAATGGAGCTTAGTTATTGCCGCCAGCTTGGGTAGTTTTATAGTACTGCTTACCGTATTAATCGTCTCGTCGAAAGTGCGCGATACAATGGCTATTCTTATTATTGGTTTAATGTTTGGCAGTATCACTTCGGCAATTGTAAGCGTGTTATCGTATTTTAGTTCGGCCGAAGAATTACAACAATATATTTTCTGGGGCTTTGGTAGTTTAGGCGATCTACAATGGAACGAATTGGCCGTCTTTGCATCTATTTATGCCATTGGTCTCTTGTTTAGCATCGCTTCTATAAAAGCATTAAATACTTTATTATTGGGAGAAAATTACGCTAAAAGTTTAGGGTTAGATATTAAAAAAAGCCGACTAATCATAATCATAGCCACAAGTTTATTAGCAGGAACTATTACTGCTTTTGCTGGTCCGATTGCCTTTATTGGTTTGGCTATTCCGCATATTACACGCTTAGTTTTTAATACGGCAAACCATAAAATATTAATTCCTGCCGTCTTTTTATTTGGGGCTATAATTATGCTTATTTGCGATAGTATTGCTCAGTTACCAACCTCTGATTATACTTTACCTATTAATGCTATAACGTCGTTAATTGGAGCACCCGTTGTTATTTGGCTGTTAATTAGAAAACGTAAAATGGTCTTTTAATATGAAAAACAACAATCAAAACACGATTCTTAAAACGGAAGACTTAAGCATAGGGTATCGTTCTAAAAAAACCGAAACTAGTATCGCCTCTGGCATTAATTTAACCCTAAACAAAGGCGAACTTATAGGCTTGGTTGGTGGTAATGGTATTGGTAAATCGACCTTGTTGCGTACGTTAACAAACGTACAACCCGCATTAAAAGGAAGCGTTTTATTGCACGGAAAAACTATAGAAAGCTACGATAATTTAACTTTAGCTAAAGTATTAAGTATTGTACTAACCGAAACAATAGCGTCTAAAAACTTATCGGTTTTTGAGCTGATTGCTTTAGGACGACAACCCTATACCAATTGGGTGGGAACACTTACAACGGCCGATGCAAATGCAATAAATGCGGCTATTTCTCAAACAAATTTAGAGTCTTTAAAGCATAAAAAATGCTACGAATTAAGCGACGGACAACTCCAAAAAGTAATGATTGCGCGGGCACTCGCTCAAGATACCGATCTTATTATTCTCGACGAACCTACCACGCATTTAGATATGTACCACAAAGCCTATATTTTAAAGTGGCTTAAAAAATTAGTCGAGCAAACAGGAAAGACGATTCTGTTTTCTTCTCACGAAATCGATTTAGCGATTCAATTATGCGACCGACTCATTGTAATGAAAACAGATAGCATTGTTTGCGATGCCCCTTGTAATTTAATATCGCAAGGTGTTTTTAATAATTTATTCCCCGACGATTTAATCGTTTTTGATACGGCTACAGGAAGCTTTAAAGTAAAGAAATAATAACAATTGTTATTTATAAATGGTAGACTTCATTTTAAATAATATATTTGATTAAATTCAGTTTTATATATGAACGCTACCATTATTCTTATCCTCGCCATTTTTATTTCGGCTGCTATTGGCGGTTATTTAGGTCTGCTTTTTTCTCGCTTAAAAAGTAGAGGTGAAAAAAGTACGTTGGAAGAACGCAACACGAATCTAGGCGCGCAATTACTAGAATATAAGCAAACTTCTGAAGCTGAAGTACAAAAACAAGAGCTTCAATTTAATCAGCAACTTATAGACTTAAAAGAAACGCTTTCCAAGATTGAAAGTGACCGCGAAGATATTCGTAGAAAAAAAGAGTTTTTACAGACGGAACTTACCCGAAAATCTTCAGAATACGATAATTTAAAACAACATAGCCAAACGCGAGAGCACGAAATAGAACTCCGACAAGAGCAATTGCGAAAGGATTTTGAATTGCTAGCGACGAAAATTCTGGACGAGAAATCGGAGAAATTCACACTTCAGAATAAAGAAAATATTAAAAATATATTGAATCCGTTACACGAACGCATTCAAGTCTTTGAGAAAAAAGTAGACGATACGCAAAAGGAGAGTATTAGTATGCACAGCGCTTTAAAAGAGCAATTATTGGGTTTAAAAGACCTAAATGTACAAATGACTAAGGAAACCACCAACCTAACGCGCGCTTTAAAAGGCGATAGTAAAATGCAAGGTAATTGGGGCGAATTAGTGTTAGAACGCGTGCTTGAAAAATCGGGATTAGAGAAAGATAGAGAATATTTTGTGCAGCAAAGTTTTACACTCGCCGATGGCTCTCGCGTATTGCCAGATGTTGTACTACATTTACCAGACGGCAAACGTATGATTATTGATAGCAAAGTATCGTTAACCGATTACGAGCGTTTTGTTAATGCAGAAGACGACGATCGTGCGCCATATTTAAAAGCACATATTAATTCGATAAAACGCCACGTCGAACAACTTTCAGATAAAAATTACCAAGATTTATACGATATCGAATCTCCAGATTTTGTGTTGTTATTTATTCCTATAGAACCTGCTTTCGCTATTGCTATTAATGAAGACAACTCGCTATATAACAAAGCTTTCGAGCGTAATATTGTAATTGTAACGCCATCGACATTATTAGCAACGTTACGTACTATCGATACCATGTGGAACAACGAAAAGCAACAACAAAATGCCATTGAAATAGCGCGACAGGCAGGCGCATTGTACGATAAATTTGATGGTTTAGTAAAAGATTTAACAGGTGTTGGTAAAAAAATTGATGATGCAAAAAAAGACTATTCTGCCGCTATGAATAAACTGGTCGATGGGCGTGGAAACCTAATAACGAGCGTCGAGAAACTTAAAATAATGGGAGCGAAAGCTAAAAAATCACTACCCGAAAAACTAATAAAGCGTGCTAAAAATGACGAGGACGAATAGTTTTTAAATTGAAAAATATTACTATAATAAGATAATTGAAGACCTATATGATGAAAAGCACTTTTAGAACAGTAGATGCCTCGCGCATTAGTATTTCGGAATTGATGTTACCATCACACTCCAATTTTAGCGGAAAAATACACGGAGGCCATATTCTTCGTTTATTAGACCAGATTGCCTTTGCTTGTGCTTCTAAACACTCTAAAATGTACTGTGTTACAGCGTCTGTAGATACAGTGAATTTTTTGGCCCCCATAGAGGTTGGCGAATTAGTAACGATGAAAGCGTCTGTGAATTTTGTTGGTAATACGTCGATGGTTGTTGGTATTCGCGTAGAAGCAGAAAACATTCAGACGGGTGTAACCAAACATTGTAACTCGTCTTATTTTACAATGGTTGCTAAAGACGACCACGGAAAATCGGTGAAAGTGCCCGGTTTAATTTTAAATGATAAAAAGGAAGTAAAACGATTTTTAAATGCCGTAATACGGAATAAAACAAAACAACAACGTACGATAGAATTTGATCATCAAGATTTTTCTTTAGACGATTATATTCCCGATTTAGAAGGGTATAAAGTTCAAATAGAATTGCCTAACGAGTAATAAAAAAGCCTTCACAACAAAATGTGAAGGCTTTTCTACTTAAAATAATGTGTTAATTTTTAACAGCGCACTTAGTTAATTACCCGGCATTGTTTATAACAGTTAGCCGAATGAAATACACGCCACTCTTCCATATTACCACTCCATTTGTAGAATTTAGTATGGCTAAACGCTGCGCATAAATACATTTTCCTTAAACATCAAACACTTCGAAAAGCACTCCGTTTTTATTTATACTGGACACATCAACATATAGAAGAATACTCTCAGGATTAGGAGTCATTGAAAAAGAGGATGGTGTTTTAAATTGAGGTGTACGCAACGTTCGTTCCTTCAGTAACAACAGTAATTGTTCCAGACCTATTCGCTGCACCCTGAACACCCCATAATAATGGCTGGTAACTAAAATTATAAAGGTTCTTAAAAATGTAAATCCGTGTGCACCACAACATCTTCGTTAAAGACTTCACATTTGTTTTTACAGATCACTTTCTAATGAAGTGAATGGTTTAGGCGCGTCCAAATCTTAATATAACAGATTCTCTTGTTTCTATAATTAAATTTGGATCGAGCCATTACCAGAAAACTGAATTTAATTGAATGTCTCGGTTTATGAGCTACCACTAAATCAGAACACTAACATAAATACAAATAGTAGCATTTTAGTCATAAAAAAAAAGTTAAGGGATTCTCTTTAATCTACAATTTTTAATAATACCAAAATGTTAATTAAAACAAAAAACCTCTAATATATAGAGGGTTTTTGTTAAAAATTTAAGAATAATTTATTTTATTTGCTTAAATACATTTGTCGTCGTGCATATAAGTTATAGAATTCATCGTCTTTTAGATCATCTATAAATAAGATACTTTCTCCAGTACTTTTCATCTCTGGTCCTAATTGCTTATTTACATTATGGAACTTATCAAAAGAAAACACGGGTTGTTTAATAGCATATCCTTTTAATTGCGGATTGAAATTAAAATCGGTTACTTTTTTCTCACCCAGCATAACTTTCGTGGCGTAATTTACATACGGCTCACCATACGCTTTAGCAATAAAAGGCACAGTTCTAGAGGCTCTTGGGTTCGCTTCAATAATATATACTATATCGTCTTTAATGGCAAACTGAATGTTTATTAAACCTACCGTGTTTAATGCTAAGGCAATTTTCTTTGTGTGGTCTTTAATTTGCTGCATCACTAAATTACCTAAATTAAACGGCGGTAATGTTGCGTTACTATCTCCAGAGTGTATTCCACAAGGTTCAATATGTTCCATTATACCTATTATGTACACGTTTTCTCCATCGCAAATCGCATCGGCTTCCGCTTCAATAGCACCATCCAAATAATGATCTAAAAGCAATTTGTTACCAGGAATACTTCTTAGTAAATCAACGACGTGTTTTTCTAACTCGGCTTTATTAATCACAATTTTCATTCCCTGACCTCCTAAAACATAAGAGGGTCTCACTAATATTGGGAAATCTAATTTATCTGATACTGCTAAGGCTTGCTCCGCCGTTTCAGCGATATCAAATTCTGGATAAGGGATATTATTTTCTTGTAACAATTTAGAAAAACTTCCTCTGTCTTCAGCTAAATCTAGAGATTCGTAAGTAGTTCCTATTATTTTAATGCCGTAGCGATCTAATTTTTCTGCTAATTTTAAAGCAGTTTGGCCACCTAATTGCACAATAACACCTTCCGGTTTTTCGTGCTTAATAATGTCGTAAATATGCTCCCAAAACACAGGTTCGAAGTATAATTTATCGGCGGTATCAAAATCGGTAGATACCGTTTCGGGGTTACAGTTAATCATTATGGTTTCGTAACCACATTCTGCGGCAGCTAAAACACCGTGCACACAGCAGTAATCGAACTCGATACCTTGACCAATTCTATTTGGCCCAGAACCTAAAACAATAATTTTTTTCTTGTCTGAAACAACACTTTCATTATCTGCGTAACGCTCGCCATTTGCCAATTCCACATCGTTTTCGAAGGTAGAATAATAATAAGGTGTTTTCGCTTTAAACTCGGCAGCACACGTATCGACTAACTTGTACACACGGTTAACGCCTAATTCTTCACGTTTACTATACACTTCACTCTCTAAGCATCCTAACATGTGCGCGATTTGACGGTCGCCATATCCTTTTTGCTTCGCTTCCAGCAATAAATCTTTTTGTATAGAATTAATTTTATACGTTGAAATCTCTTTCTCTAATTTATAAAGATCTTCGTATTGTTTTAAGAACCACATATCAATTTTCGTGATTTCGTGGATACGACTTAACGGAATTCCCATTTGTATGGCGTCGTAAATAACGAATACGCGATCCCAGCTGGCGTACGTTAATTTTTCTATTATTTGATCGTAGTTTGTATATCCTTTTCCATCGGCACCTAAACCGTTACGTTTAATTTCGAGAGACTGTGTGGCTTTGTGCAAGGCTTCTTGAAACGAACGGCCTATACCCATTACTTCTCCAACAGATTTCATTTGAAGTCCTAACGTGCGGTCTGATCCTTCAAATTTATCAAAGTTCCAACGTGGTATTTTTACGATAACGTAATCTAAAGTCGGTTCAAATAACGCTGAAGTTGATTTAGTAATTTGATTTTCTAATTCATCTAGATGATAGCCAATCGCTAATTTTGCAGCAATTTTTGCAATAGGATATCCTGAAGCTTTACTTGCTAACGCCGAAGAACGCGACACACGAGGATTAATCTCGATAGCGATAATATCTTCTTTTTCGTCTGGGCTAACGGCAAATTGCACATTACAACCGCCGGCGAAATCTCCAATACTACGCATCATATGTATAGCCATGTCACGCATTCTTTGATACGTTTTATCACTTAAGGTCATTGCAGGAGCAACCGTAATAGAGTCTCCAGTATGAATTCCCATCGGGTCCATATTTTCGATAGTACAAATGATAACGACGTTATCGTTAGCATCGCGAAGTAATTCTAATTCATATTCCTTCCAACCCATTAACGCTTTATCGATCATCACCTCGTGGATTGGAGAAATTTCTAATCCGCGCGTTAATAAATCGTCAAAATCTTCTTCTTTGTATACAATTGAAGCGCCAGCTCCACCCAAAGTAAAAGAGGCTCTAATCACTAAAGGAAAACCAAATTTTTGAGCGATTTCTTTACCTTGCAAGTACGATTTTGCTGTTGCTTGAGGCGCCATTGGCACTCCAATTTTAAGCATTAACTCTCTAAACTTTTCACGGTCTTCGGTAATATTTATTGCATCTATATCGACCCCTATAATTTCGACGCCAAAGTCATTCCAGATTCCTTTTTCATCTGCTTCAATACATAGATTTAATGCTGTTTGACCACCCATTGTTGGTAACACAGCATCAATTTGCGGATGTTCTTTTAAAATCTTAACTAAAGATTTCGTTGTTAGCGGTAACAAGTAGACGTGATCTGCCATAGACGGATCGGTCATAATTGTTGCTGGATTAGAGTTTATTAAAACGGTTTCAATTCCGTCTTCTCTCAAGGATCTTAAAGCCTGAGTTCCAGAATAATCGAACTCACAAGCTTGACCAATTACGATGGGTCCTGATCCAATAATAAGGATTGATTTTAATTTTGAATTTTTAGGCATTGCATTGTTTTATTGTGTGGCAAAAATAATAAAAATTAGATACAAAAAAAGGCGTTACACCTAAGTAACGCCTTAATATATTAACAATTGTTAATCATTATTTTTTATGTCTAGTTTCAGATGAAACAGATATTTTCTTTCTTCCTTTTGCTCTTCTACGAGCTAATACTTTTCTACCATTAGCAGAAGCCATTCTTTCTCTGAAACCGTGCTTGTTTCTTCTCTTTCTTTTTGATGGCTGAAACGTTCTTTTACTCATTTTATAATATCTTTAAAGTCTGAAATGTAATTTATTTTATGTGTCCTAGTATTTCTCCAAAACTGATCGCAAATATACAACGACTTTTTAATTTCGCAAACCTTATTTAAAATTATTTTTCAATAGATCTGTTTTCCTTTCTTTTTAAAATAAAAAAACCTTGAAATACAGTACAAAGTAATGAGATTTAGATTTTCTTTAGCTTCATTTTTAGATAAAAATTAGTTTCTTTGCACCTTGACGATATTTTTAAAGCAAATCAAGCTTATAAAAGCGCTCAACTTTATATAAAACACATAAATATGTACAATAAAAATTTAAAATTAGTAATCGCAGCACTAATTATTGCTGCCGCTGTTTGGCAATTCATACAGGGAGGCATAGGAAATGGAATTATGCTTATTTTAATCTCTCTGATATTTATATTCTTATATTTTAAAAATGAGTTTATTTTAATAGCCTTTTTAAAATTAAGAAAACAAGATTTTAAAAGTGCTAAAAATTGGTTGGATAAAATTAAAACACCAGAAACCGCCTTAACCTCAAAACAACAAGGATATTATAATTACCTAAACGGTATAATGGTCTCTCAAACCGATATGAATGCGGCCGAACGTTACTTTAAAAAAGCCATTGTTTTAGGTTTATCTATGGATCAAGATATGGCGATGGCTAAATTAAATTTAGCAGGTATTGCTTTTTCAAAACGCAGAAAACATGAAGCGACGATACTTATTAACGAAGCTCAGAAATTAGATAAGCAGGGGATGCTTAAAGACCAAATAAAGGAGATGAAAGAGAATATGAAGAAAGCGCAAATGCCAAACCAACATTACGGTGGTGGTCGCCAGCAGCGCAGAGCAACGAGAAGATAAAAACAAAAACGCCTTAATTAAGGCGTTTTTTTATGTCTAATATTAAGTGCTTAACTCTATAATAGTGGTGCCCATAATTTACAAATAGATTCTTTTATTTTTTCTGTTTTAGAGCGCTTGCTCCATTCTTTAGGATTCATTAGTCTAGCTGATTCTAAATCGTTTAAAAATATCGCTTTAAGGTCTTTACTCACTTTTTCGTTGTAAATAACAGCATTAATTTCAAAGTTAATATTAAAGCTTCTATAGTCCATATTGGTCGTGCCAATAGTGCAAAATATATCGTCTACTACTATTGTTTTTGCGTGAATAAATCCTTTTTCATAACGGTATACTTTTATATCAGCATCAAACAAACTACCTAAATACGAATTTGTAGCGTACTTTGCCGTAAACGAATCGGATTGGTCTGGTATTAGTAGTCTAACATCGATACCGCTTCTAGAAGCCACTTGTAAGGCTGTTATTATTTGTTGATTTGGAATAAAATAAGGAGTGGTTAAATAAATATATTTATCTGCGGTGGTTATGGCCGAAAAAATAACTTCCATTATATTAGCCCAATCAGTATCTGGACCGCTTGCCGCTATTTGTACCGCAACATTACTTTTACACGGCTTATTAGGAAAAAAGCTTTCCGAAATTTTTAAATCACTACCGGAAACAAAATTCCAATTAATTAGAAATTGCACTTGTAACGTAACGATAGATTCCCCTTCTAATCTTAAATGCGTATCTCTCCAATACGTATCGTTATTTGCATAATTTACATAAGCATCAGAAATATTAATACCGCCAAGGTAGCCAATAACGCCATCTATAACCACTATTTTACGATGGTTTCTGTAATTCATTCGCCCTGTAAACTGAGGAAAGAGCACCGGCATAAACGAATAAAACTCAACGCCGCTATCTCTAAGTTTAGATTTCATTTTTCGCGTAATACTGCTTCCAACGTCATCTATACTTAATCGTACTTTTACACCACTTTTCGCTTTATCGCAAAGAAGGTTTAAAATTTTAGATCCTATTTTATCATCTCTAACGATATAATATTCAATATGAATATGGTGTTCAGCGGCTTTTAAATCGTCTATTAGGCGTTTAAATTTATTTTCACCATTAAGTAAAATATCGACTGTATTACGTTTTGTTAACGGCGCTTTATCGCTCTTTTGAAGTAGTTTTACTAGCTTTATTTTGTCCTCTAAAAGGCTGTGTTCTAGAGCATCTAATTCTGATTTTGATTGCTCCAAACTGTCGTTTAACTGCTTAACGACCTTTTGATTTAAAATATTTTTTCTATTAAATATTTTATTCTTTCTATATTCTTGTCCGAATAGATAATAAACCAATAGGCCTAAAAAAGGAAAAAACACTAAAACTATAATATAGGATAGTGTTTTTGTTGGGTTTACATTTCTAAATAAGAGAGCTATTACTGCCGAGATGGCGAGCAAATAGTTAATTATTATTAAAACGTACCAAATATTGTCTTGTAGAAAACTGAGTATCAAGGCTTATTAATGTAATATCCTTCTCTCGGGATGTCTAAATAATATAGTTTATTAGATCTATTATTTAAATTGCTCTCTCTTAACCAAGGATTATGAATTTTTAATAGTTTATAATTTAAACCTAAATCTTTCGAAAATTGAGCAAAATCGGAGACAACCGTGTCCACTTTCACCTTGTAAGTAGGTACGGCGCTGTATAAATCTTTTGGTCTAAAGTTAAACCCGTACGTATCTGGATGCGATAAAATTTCTTTAAGAGCAACAATTCTAAAGATGTAACGTCCCGTTTCTTCTCCCAACAATAAATCGTAATATCCCTCTACCTTTTGCTCCTCTAAGCGTCTTGAAATACCATAATTACCAGCATTGTAAGCTGCCGCCGCAAGGGTCCAAGATCCTAAACGTTCTTTAGAGTCTATTAAATATTTACAAGCCACCTCGGTCGCTTTTTCAAGATGGTAGCGTTCATCGACATTATCATTAACTTCTAGTCCGTTTTCTTTTGCTGTAGCCGCCATAATTTGCCAAAAACCACTTGCTCCCGCAGGAGAACGCGCATTTGTTAAGCCGCTTTCTATCACTGCCAGATATTTAAAATCTTCTGGAATTCCGTTTTTCTTAAGTATAGGCTCAATAATAGGAAAATACTTTTTAGCACGCTTAAACATTAACAGTCCATTAGATTGCCAATACGTATTCACCAACAATTCGCGATCAATGCGTTCTAAAATATCTGGATTGTGCAACGGTAAAGCTTCACCGGCAAAATCTAGTTTTTCCGGCACCTGAAGTGCATATACATTATATTCGTTTTTTATTTTCTTTTCTATAAACTCATCGGTAGGCGCTTCCTTAAATGCATTAATTGAAACTGCACCTACAGCCAACAACCCCACTACCATTAATCCTTTTTGCACGTATTTCATCTTCATATAGTTTTGCATAAATTTAAAACAAATATTTTAACTGTCATTATATTTAACCTAATATTAGCTTAGGTAAATTTTCGTTAAACCATTTGTACTTGTTAAGTATCATTATGTGTGTGCCGCCTTTAACAGTAATACAATCCCCTAAATAATGGTGGGGAAATACGAGGTCCGAATCGCCGTGAATATGAATAACTTCGGGTAACGGTTCCTCTTGATCCCAACAAACCATTTGCTCAATCGCCCAATCTAGATATTTTTTATCGGTTACAGACAAGTATTTCTTATACAACTCCACACGTTTTGTAACAGTCTCCCCAAAGGCAAATTTCGCTAAAAGATCGACATTAGCCAGCAATTGAGTGGGCAATAATTTATAGGCTTTTGTAGCTCTTAAGACTTTTAACCGCCTTGGCATTTCTTGTTTTGTTTTAACACTAGAGACCACAAAAAGTTTACGTAATTTAATGTGCTTACTCATTTCTTGAACTAAAACACCACCAAAAGACACGCCCAATAACACACTGTTTTCGTGTTTAATATCTTTAATGATACGTAATGCGTAGTCTTTTAATGTTTCGTTATCCAACGGAGTAATCCAATGCAATTTATGTAGCTGAAATTGGTCTAAAGGTAATGATAGGTTATCAAATATTGAAGGATTGGCGGCCATTCCTGGCATTAAATAGATATGGATTAAATCGTGATTCATAAGGTTTTAACAATATAGACTAACTAATGATGATAATTATGCGTAAATTTGGGATATAAATTTATAAAATAGTGCGCACTATTTTTGAATCTCTACTCACAAAAACCCATAATTATGTTAGATGCTGATGAACTCGTTGATAATGAATTTCAACGTCAATTTGAATTAACTATTGATGGCCATTTTGCGAAAATTGAATACTCTTTACAAGAACGTAAAATTTTCTTAACGAAATTAATTATTCCAGAAGGGATTACTAATGAAAACTTTCAGGATGATTTTTTAAGACTCGTTTTCGAGAGCATTAAAGACCGCAATTTAAGCATAGTACCAACAAACCCCGAAATCGCAAAATTTGTAAGGCGAAACAGAGAATACAAAAGCCTGCTTCCGGTAGGTTTAAGAATTTAAACAAAAAAAGTCAAGCGCAATGCTTGACTTTTTTGTTTATACCAAATCTTTAGCAAATTCAAGTCGCACTAAACCGTCGTCGTCAATATGTGTTAATTCTACAGTATGTAACGTATTAACTAATTCTGGGTTCCAAGGCGCTTTTACTTTTACATAGTTTTCTGTAAAACCGCGAATATATCCTTCTTTATTTTCACTTTCAAAAAGCACTTGTCGTGTCGTGTTTAACTGACTCTCGTAAAACGAGCGACGTAATTTAGTACTCAAGCCACGAAGCATTTTACTGCGCTTAGCGCGTACCTTTTTAGGCACAACACCTTCCATATCGGCAGCAACAGTATTATCTCTTTCAGAGTATGTAAAAACGTGTAAATAGGAAATATCAAGTGTATTTAGGAAGTTGTACGTTTCTAAAAACAGTGCGTCTGTTTCGCCTGGAAAACCAACAATAACATCCACCCCGATACACGCGTGAGGCATTACCTCTTTTATTTTATTAACGCGATCTTCATATAATTCCGACATATAACGACGGCGCATCAATTTTAAGATTTCATTACTTCCGCTTTGCAACGGAATATGAAAATGCGGCACGAACGTTCTACTTTTTGAAACAAAATCTATAGTTTCATTTTTTAGTAAATTAGGCTCGATAGAAGAAATACGTAGCCGCTCGATACCTTCAACAGTATCTAAAGCTTCTACCAACTCGAAAAACGTATGTTCGTGTTTCTTGTTACCAAATTCACCTTTACCGTAATCACCAATATTGACGCCGGTTAAAACGATTTCCTTTATATTTCTTTCAGAAATTTCTTTCGCATTCTTCAATACATTCTGTAAATCATCACTTCTAGAAATTCCTCGGGCTAAAGGAATGGTACAATAGGTGCACTTATAATCGCAACCATCTTGCACCTTTAAAAAAGCACGTGTTCTATCGCCAATCGAATAACTACCAACATAGAAATCGGCGTCTTCGATTTCGCAAGAATGAATTTCGCCAAAATCATTTTTAGATAAATCGTTTAAATAATCAGTAATTTTAAACTTCTCGGTTGCGCCAAGCACCAAATCTACACCATTAACATCGGCTAATTCTTGCGGTTTTAATTGCGCATAGCAACCTACAGCTACAACAAAAGCATCGGCATTTTTTTTCTGTGCTTGTTTTACAATAGTCTTAAAACGTTTATCGGCATTTTCTGTAACCGAACACGTATTTATGACATAAATATCGGCCGCTTCGGCAAAATCTACACGATCGAATCCTTCCTCCTCAAAACGTCTTGCAATTGTAGATGTTTCAGAAAAGTTAAGTTTGCATCCTAAAGTGTAAAAAGCGACTTTCTTCTTGCTCGACATATGTATAGTGATTCTAAATTTTCGTGCAAATTTAGCAAAAAAAAAAGAGTGTAACTATTGCTACACTCTTTAATTCTATATTTTGTCCCGTCCTGAAATAGCGATACACTAAAACAATAGTGTAATGAAACGCATAGAAAACACCGGGCACGTAAAGCGGACCCAAAAAAATTACTCACTTTCTTTTAAACTACAAATTGTTCAAGAAGTTGAACAAGGACTTCTTACAAAAAGTTAAGCACAGACCAAATATGGTATTCAAAGTGACTCCACTGTAACTAAATGGTTAAAAAAATAGGGTAATTTTGATTGGGCAAATCAAACACCCGTTACTATGTCTAAAACACCTGAACAAAGAATACTTGAGCTAGAAGCAAAAGTTAAGCTGTTAGAAAAACAAAAGCTAGAGCGGAACATTTAGCAGAACGAGCAGACAAAAAGGTTATTATTTTTGATATGTTGGTTGATATGGCTGAAAGAGAGTATGATATTCAAAATAAGAAAAAATTACACACCGAAGTTATCGATCAATACCGAGAGCAAACCAAAGAAACAATAGTTTCTACTTGCGGATTACTTGGGGTAAATAGACAGGTGTATTACCGAACTAAAAAATCAAAACTGCGTAAGCAAAATTTAGCACAACAAGTCATGCATTTGGTTCGTGTATTAAGAATGAAGATGCCACGTTTAGGTAAAATAAAACTATATTATTTGTTAGAAGAGGATTTAAAAAAAATAAAAATAGGAAGAGATAAGCTCTTTAGAATACTTCAAGCCAATCATTTATTAATTATTCCAAGGAAATCATATCATATTACAACAGACTCACACCATAGATTTAGAAAGCATAAAAATAAAGTTTGTAACCTAAAGATTAATAAACAAGAACAAGTTTGGGGTAGTGATATTACTTATGTTGGAAGGCGAGAAACCCCAAGTTATTTAGCGTTAATTACGGATGCTTATTCCAAGAAAATTGTAGAGGTTTAACGTGTCCAATAGTTTATCTGTTGAAGGTTCTTTACAAGCATTAGGTATAGCTATAAAAAACAGATGCTATAAGAATTCATCATTCAGATAGAGGTTTACAATATTGCTCAAATGATTACCAAGAATTACTTGAGCAAAATGGAATCAAAACCAGTATGACAGAAAAATATGATCCTTACGAAAATGCAGTAGCAGAAAGAATCAATGGAATTTTAAAGCAAGAATTTAATATCGCTAAATATGAGGTAAACCTAAAAATAAAGAAACAAATCATTAATGAATCAATCAAAATTTATAATCAAGAAAGACCTCATTTATCAAATCATATGTTGACTCCAAATCAAATGCACAAACAATGTAAAATAGAAATGAAAACTTATAAATCAAAAAAGCTAAACAATGGAGTCATTGTTCAGCTTTAAATATTAAATTTAATCCTTTATCAATCTGTAGCGATTAGTCAGGACTAGACATTTTGAAAAGACTACTGTTTAACAATCTTTCTTGAAATTGAACCTAAATTTGATTCAATTTTTAATATGTAAATTCCAGAAGTTAAATCGGTAAGATCTAAAGTACTGTTATTTGATTGCTTATTAACTAGTTGCCCAGTTACAGAATATAATTCTGTAGTAAATTCTTTAATTGAATTAGGTAAGCTTAGACTAACTTTACTTGTTGTTGGGTTAGGTGAAATAGATAAGTCATTAATAGAAAATTCATCTACACTTAACGTACTAAAGTCTCTGACTTCCATTACCATATGCATCGTTCCAAAACCAATACTTGCTAACGTTGAAGGAGGTGTTATACCACAAGCAACAGAATAAATATAACCTGGGTTAGTTTCTCCGTTAGGATTACTTCCTATTTGGAAACCTGTAGTATTTGCGGGCATAGCACCATTAGATTCGTCTGGAGTTTCTACACCAAACACTAATTCTGGTGCTGATACATTGGCAGAAATTGCAACATCTACAATGGTTCCAGTGGCTGCATCTGTTAATGGTACAGTGACTCTTGAAATCTCTGTTAACGTTCCTGCTGGAAATGCGCCACCTGTATTACTATAAATAATTACGTCCACAGAAAAATTTGGTAAAGCATTTGATACAGCTTCTACTGCAAAAGAGACTTCCTGCACGTTAAAAGTTGATGCATAAGATGTTAAATCGTAAACACGATAAAAAATATTATCTGACACAACACCATCACCAGAGCAGGCAACAGAATTCGCGGATACAATTGTATTATCTGTAGTTTGCGATAAAGTAACCTGTGCGTAAGATCCACAAAAGGCAAACAAAGTTAATAGAGCTCAAATGTAATTTTTTTTCATAATATTATTTTTAAGTTGTTAATAACAACGAATATAGAAAAATAAAAATCATTACGAAATAAAGTCTTTTAGATCTATCTATTCTAATTTAGATAAAAATTAATTAGATTTTATAAGATAGCGCTGTTACACCCCAAATGACTGTTTAAATCTCGAAGCGTAAATAAAATCGATACATTTGCTTAAAACACCTTCTGAAATTTATGCACTCAAGTTATGATATCCCTAAAGTTTTATCACTTGATGAGCCTTTAACTAATTTAGATAGGTATTAACAATAAGTAATAGCTCAGGATTTAAAATCGATTTTATTAGTTAAAATACCCCCTTTAGATAGATGGCCACGAACACATTCTCGCTACTAAAAATTTTCACCAATTATAGAAGTTAAGTTTACCTCCAAAAGAGTAAATGTCGCCTTTTTTTCTAGCATTCATTCTCGTATTTTTACCCACGATAAAAATTTACAACTTATTTACAATATGATAAAACCGACAGCCAAACAATGTTACACAGTAACCAACTTTTTTCTAACCAGTTGCTTTCTTTTTATGTTTCTATCCTGCCGAAATGAACCAGACCAGAAACAGGAAGGTATGGTCTTTCGTTATAACGAACATAAAAACATTGGCTCTTTAGATCCTGCATTTGCTAAAGATAATGCTGATATCTGGGCTGTTAATCAGTTATTTAATGGGTTAATACAAATGGACGAGAATTTAAATGTGGTACCTTGCATAGCTAAATCTTGGACAATTTTTGACGATGCACTCACCTATTCTTTTAAATTAAAAAAGGACGTTTTTTTTCATAAACACGAGGTATTTGGTAAAGATTCTACACGAAACGTTGTGGCCGAAGATTTCGAATACAGTTTGTTTAGAAATTGTGACACCAATTTAGCATCGCCAGGCAGCTGGGTGGTTAATAATATTTATGATATTGAGGCTGTTACTTCTGATTCTCTTCATATTACTTTAAAAACACCAGACCCGTCATTTTTAGGAAAACTAACAATGAAATATTGCTCGGTAGTACCCCAGGAAGTTGTGGAACATTATGGTAGCGATTTTAGAGCACACCCCATTGGAACGGGTCCTTTCAAGTTTAAAAAATGGATAGAAAACATTAAATTAGTTTTACGTAAGAACAATAATTATTTCGAAACCGATACCAACGGAAAGACACTTCCCTACTTAGAAGCTGTTGCTATTACTTTTTTACCAGATAAACAAAGTGAATTTCTTCAGTTTATTCAAGGTAATTTAGATTTCTTAAATTCTCTCGATGCCTCATATCAAGACGACATTTTAACGACAACAGGAGAATTAAGAACAAAATATCAAGACCAAATCGATATTATTAGAGGCCCTTATTTAAACACAGAATACTTAGCTTTCTTTATGGATTCTGAAAGTTCTGAAATGCAATCAAAACTATTAAGACAAGCTGTTAATTATGGATTTGATAGAAAAAAGATGATGATTTACTTACGTAATGGCGTTGGGATTCCTGCTAATGGGGGTTTTATTCCTAAAGGGTTACCCGGTTTTAATGAGACCATTGGTTTTAGTTATAATCCGGAAAAGGCCAAAAACTTATTAAAACGTTATATACAAGAAACCGGAAACGATTCTCCAAAAATAGCGATCACTACCACAAGTAATTATCTTAATTTCTGCGAATATATACAGCGAGAATTACAAAAAATAGGTTTGGAGGTTGCTGTAGATGTGATGCCACCGGCAACTTTAAAAGACGCTAAAGCCAACGGTAAACTAGATATGTTTAGAGCTAGTTGGGTTGCCGATTACCCAGATGCTCAAAATTATTTATCATTATATTACAGTCAGAATTTTGCTCCAAATGGCCCCAATTATACCCACTATAAAAACCCACTTTTCGATAAATGGTATACCCAGTCTTTTAAAGAAACGAATAATAAAACGCGAGAACGCTTGTACGCGAGAATGGATAGTTTAGTTATGTCGGAAGCACCAATTGTACCGTTGTATTACGACGAAGTGATACGATTTACTAGAAAAGGAATTACGGGGTTAGGCAATAACCCTATCAATTTATTAGATTTAAAACGAGTACAAAAAACGACTCATTAAAGTACCGTTTTTAAAGGGGTAGTTTCTTTTCTATTTTCAGCCAGTAACCCTAAAACAATTAAATACTGAGCAACTCCGTAAAAAACCATAATAAAGAAGTCATCGTAAGGCAACCCAGAACTAAACATCTTTAAAGCTGTAATGGTTTCTGATAAGCTAAATGAAAAGACACCACACAGTACCACTATAAAACTTATCTTATTAACTGCCTGTTTTCTTAAAAAGGCAAATAAAAACAATAAAAGAGCTATAAAAAAATAAATTAGAATCGGTATAAAATAGCTCCCTAATTGCGGATAAATAACATATAAAAGTGACACCATAAATAAGAAAGAAATCAATAGAAATGGTACTATTTTAGAAATTTCAAAGATTTCATGATTTCTAAAACGCCGTAAATAAAAGCATTTTCCCAACACAAATAGCAGCGTTGAGATTAAAAAAAACACAGGCAAATAATCAAATACAAAGGTCACATCGCCCATCATGAAAAGCAACAATGCTGCTACAGTACATTTTTTATTATGTCTTACTTTTTCATTTTCGTTTATAAGGTAATAAATAATCAAAGAGGCAATAAGTAGTATTTTACTCCCCACTCTTAATAACGGTATTTCTATTTCCAATTTTATATAAATATCCAAAAATAATAGTGTAAAAAACACTAAACCAAAATAGTACTGTTTCTTAAATAAGAAGATCATAAACAGGCAATTATTTAACTCTTAAAACTATTGTCTTCTAAATTTCTTAGTCTCTTCAAATACGAATTCTAATATCGCTTTATCTTTTTGGGAGAATTCCATAGTGCGTCTAGACATTACTACTTTGGCTACTTCAAAGGCCTTATCGGTTTTATAAGTGGTAAATCCTGCACTACCGCCCCAACTGTAACTCGGTACAAAGTTTCTAGGAAAGCCACTTCCGAAGATATTAACATTCACACCAATTACAGTACCGGTGTTAAACATCGTATTGATTCCGCATTTACTATGATCGCCCATCATTAAACCGCAAAACAGTAGTCCTGTTTTAGCAAATTTCTCGGTGTCGTAATCCCAAAGTTTTACTTCTGCATAATTGTTTTTTAAATTAGAAGTATTAGAATCTGCGCCAATATTACACCATTCACCTAATACCGAATTTCCTAAAAAACCATCGTGTCCTTTACTAGAATAGCCCATTAAAACAGAGTTATTAACCTCTCCTCCTACTTTGCAAAACGGACCAACCGTCGTCGCGCCATAAATTTTTGATGCTAATTTTAAAGTCGCATTATCACATAAAGCTAACGGACCTCGTACAACAGAGCCTTCCATAATTTCAGCATTTTTACCGATGTAAATAGGCCCCGAACTGGCGTTTAAAGTGGTGAATTCTAGTTTAGCTCCCTCCTCTATAAATACGTTTTCTGGCGCAATGACATTGTTTGATGCCGGAATAGGTTCCGACTGTCTGTTCTGTGTTAAAAACGCAAAATCTAAAGCAATGGCTTCGGCATTTTTAGAAAAAATGTCCCAAGTATACTCTATCTTCAGGCAGTTATCTGTAAACTCTATAGCTTCAAAAGTTTCTAAATTGATATCCTCTTGCGACTCTTTGGTAAAAAAAGCAATAACATCTTCGTCTTTAAAAATGGCTTGATTTTCTTTTAGTCCTTTAACCAATTCTACTAATTGAGGCGTAGGACAATATGAAGAATTAATGAGTACATTTTCTGGCAGCTCCACCATTGGGTATTTGTCAGATAAAAATTCTTCGGTAATTGTGGTGGTGGTAGTTGCTAGATGCAGCTCCCATTTTTCTCTAATCGTCAAAATACCAACTCTAATATCGGCCACCGGACGCGTATAAGTAAAAGGCAGTAATTGATTTCTTGCTGGGCCGTCAAAAAGAATATAGTTCATTGGGTGTTGAGTTGGTTATGTATTCCAAAAGTAAATATATTACGCACAACAAAAAAGCCTTTCAGTAAATGAAAGGCTTTTAATATGGTAAAACTGCTAAAATTATTTTTTAAATTTCGCGTATTTGTTTTTGAATTTATCAATACGACCTGCGGTATCAATTAATTTAGACTTACCTGTGTAAAACGGGTGAGATGTTCTAGAAATCTCCATTTTTATTAATGGGTATTCTGAACCTTCGAACTCAATTTTTTCGTTCGTGTTAGCCGTAGACTTAGTTAAAAATATGTCTTCATTAGACATGTCTTTAAATGCTACTAATCTATAATTTTCTGGATGTATATCTTTTTTCATCGCTAAATGCTTTAATTGTATTCTAATTTCGAGGTGCAAATTTAAGTAAATTTTACTTATTACCAACCTTTTCTTTAAAAATATTTAATCTTTTTCTGTAACGTTTGCTTATCTTTGATTACTAATCAACTATAATTAACTACAAAACTACGAAAAATATGGAATCTCCACAACAATCATTTAAATCAATTGCATATACCTACGGAGTCTATTATGCGCTTCTGGGTATCGCTATGATCGTTTCTTTATATATTATGGAAACGGATAGCAATATAATCTTAACCATCGTTAATGTGTTGGGTACAGTAGGGATTATAGCGTATTCTGTAATTGCCTACAAAAAGGAAAATGGAAATGCTATTACTTTAAGTCAATCAATGAAAGCGGGATTAGCTACGGCTGCAATTGGGGGCCTTTTAATTGCTCTTTTTACATATATTCATTATTCATTTATTAATCCTGAATTTATTACAACCATTAGAGAAAACGCCTTAGAAGATATCTATAAATCTGGTACAGAGATGACTGCAGACGCAGAAGAACAAGCCTTGTCGTTGATGAATATTTTTACTTCTCCGGGTTTCATTAGTACGATTAGTTTGATAGGCTCTATATTTTTCGGACTTGTTGTATCGTTAATAACTGGTTTAATAGTTAAAAACGCATAATAACCTTATATTTGAAGCATTAAATTTCAAATGCACAGCATGGATATATCAGTAGTCATACCACTACTTAACGAAAAAGAATCTTTAAAAGAATTATATGATTGGATCGCTAAAGTTATGCAGTCCAATCATTTTTCGTATGAAATCATTTTTATAGATGACGGTAGCACCGATGGCTCTTGGAAACGTATTGAAACACTTTCTAAGGAAGATAATAACGTTAAAGGAATTCGATTTCTAAAGAACTTTGGGAAATCTCAAGCCCTGCATGCCGGATTTGAAAAAGCACAAGGCAGCGTTGTTATTACAATGGATGCCGACTTACAAGACAATCCAGAAGAAATACCTGGGCTTTACAATATGATTGTAAACGATAAATTCGATTTGGTCTCCGGCTGGAAAAAGAAACGCTACGATAATAAACTGACTAAAAACTTACCTTCTAAATTATTTAATTGGGCAGCGAGAAAAACATCGGGTGTTACACTTAACGATTTTAATTGCGGCTTAAAAGCGTACCGCAACAGCGTGGTAAAACATATTGATGTTAATGGTGAAATGCACCGCTACATTCCTGTATTGGCAAAAAATGCAGGCTTCATAAATATTGGAGAAAAAGTCGTACAACACCAAGCCAGGAAATACGGGGAAACGAAATTTGGAATGGAGCGTTTTATAAACGGATTCCTCGATTTAATCACTATTTGGTTTATTACGCGCTTTGGTAAACGCCCTATGCATTTGTTTGGCGCTTTAGGGGTTATTATGTTTGCTATTGGTTTAAGTTTTGCCGTTTATTTAGGTATCGATAAATTATTTTTGCACCCTTACGGTAGATTAATCACCCAAAAACCTCAATTTTACATCTCCTTAATCACTATGGTAATTGGTTCTCAATTTTTTATTGCAGGCTTTTTAGGTGAGATCATTCTACGAAACAGACCCGATAAAAAACGCTACCTCGTTAAAAAAGAGCTTAATTTTTAAACCTCCTTTACTAACCGTGTTATTATGCTTATTTTAGCACAAAAAACACATATTTAGTTTATCTCAATACGCCTTACTATTATAATATGATACACATAGAGCCTGAAGTCTTAAAAAAAGTAAACACGTGGTTAACGCCCACTTTCGATAAAGACACCCAAGATTATATTACACATCTTATTGCTGAAGACTCACAAACATTAACAGAAAGTTTTTATAAAAATTTAGAGTTTGGAACTGGTGGAATGAGAGGTGTTATGGGCATTGGCACCAATCGTATTAATAAATATACTTTAGGAAAAAACACCCAAGGACTAAGCGATTATATGCATACCGTATTTCCTGGAGAACAATTAAAAGCAGCAATTGCTTTCGACTGTAGACACAATAGTAAAGCACTTGCTAAAGTGGTTGCCAATGTGTTTTCGGCCAATAATATAGAGGTCTTTTTATTTGAAGACTTACGCCCTACTCCAGAACTATCTTTTACTTTAAAACATTTAAATTGTCATTGTGGTATTGTTTTAACCGCATCACACAACCCACCAGAATATAACGGCTACAAAGTCTATTGGCAAGATGGCGGACAGTTAGTACCGCCAGAAGACGCTGAAATAATTGCGCGAATTAACGCACTTGATTACGCCGAAATTAAATTTGAACCAAACGAAAAACTAATAACATATATAGGTGAAGCTATTGACGATGCTTTTATAAATGCCTCGGTTAAAAATGGTAGTTTCAACACGCCTCAGCCCGACAAAGACCATTTAAATATTGTTTTCACCTCGCTGCACGGTACTTCTATAACAGTAGTTCCCAAAACCTTAAAACGTGCAGGCTATAAAAACGTTACTGTTGTTGAAGAACAACGTGTTCCAAATGGCGATTTCCCTACCGTTAAATCACCAAACCCCGAAGAACCTGAAGCTTTAAAAATGGCTTTAGAATTAGCAGAAAAAACCAACGGAGATATCGTTATTGGTACAGACCCCGATTGCGACCGTTTAGGTGTTGCCGTAAGAAACCTTGATAACAAATTGGTATTACTTAACGGCAACCAAACTATGGTGTTAATGACCGCGTTTTTAACCGAACAATGGAAAAAGAGTAACAGAATTAAAGGTAAAGAGTTTATTGCCAGCACCATCGTTTCTACACCAATGATGCAAAATATTGCCGATGCTTATAATGTGGAATTAAAAGTAGGTTTAACGGGCTTTAAATGGATTGCTAAAATGATTAAAGACTTCCCAGAGCTAGATTTTATTGGTGGTGGAGAAGAAAGTTTTGGGTTTATGGTTGGCGATTTTGTACGCGATAAAGACGCCGTTACTGCTACGCTATTAATTTGCGAAATGGCTGCTCAAGCTAAAGCGGAAGGCAGCTCGGTATATAAGAAATTAATCGATTTATATGTGGATTACGGGTTATTTAAAGAACGTTTAGTTTCAATGACCAAAAAAGGAATTGAAGGCGCTCAAGACATTAAACAAATGATGATTACTGCACGCGAAAATCCGTTGCAAACCGTGAATGGTTCAAAAGTGATTAAAATTGAAGATTATCAATCATCAACTGCAATACATACTGCAACTAATACAATAGAAGCGTTAGACATCCCTAAATCTAACGTCTTAATATATTATACCGAAGATGGCAGTAAAATTGCACTTCGACCAAGTGGCACCGAACCCAAAATTAAATTTTACATCAGTGTAAATACGGTTTTAGAAGCCGCAATAGATTTTCAAGATAAAGAAACTGAATTAGAAACCAAAATTGAGGCTATCATAAAAGATATGCAATTAAACTAAATGGATTTAAATCTAAAAAAAATAATTCCATATACTAAACCGTATAAAACTAATATTGTTTGGAATGTTATATTTAATGTGCTTTACGCTTTTTTTAGCACCTTATCATTAATTACGATGTTTCCGTTGTTAGAAGTGTTGTTTCAAAAAAAAACTGACGCTACACCCGAAATACTAACAAAACCAGAATACACAGACCTCTGGAACATTGCAGATTACGCCAAAGAATCGTTTTTCTATCATATTTCAAATCTAAACGAGAACTACGGCCCACACTACTCTTTACTGTTGGCCGTTGGCTTAGTAATCACTACGTTTTTATTAAAAAATCTGTTTAATTACTTAGCATCGTTACATATGATGCATCTAAAAAATGGTGTCTTAAGCGATTTACGTAAAACAATGTTCGATAAAATCATCAGTTTACCAATTCCGTTTTATTCTAAACGTAGTAAAGGGGATATAATGGCTAGAATGTTGGGCGATATCGGGCAGGTACAAAGTTCATTTTTCGTTATTTTAGAGCTTATTGTTCGCGAACCTTTAACCATTTTATTCGCCATTTATGCAATGCTAAGTATTAGTGTAGAACTTACACTCTTCGTGTTTATTTTTATTCCAATCTCTGGTTTTATAATCTCTAGAATTGGTAAAAATCTAAAATCTAAATCTACACGAGCGCAACAAGAATCGGGTCGATTAATCTCTATAGTCGAAGAAAGTTTAACCGGCCTTAAAGTTGTAAAGAGTTATAACGCCGAATCCAATTTTAGAACTAAATTTAATAGCTCGGTAGATCGCTTGTTAAAATTATCGAATAGTATTGGTAATAAAAATAACTTAGCCTCACCAATGAGTGAGTTTATGGGTATTGTTACTATTGCGACGTTATTGTGGTATGGTGGTAATTTGGTTCTTGTGGATAAAACCTTAGAAGGAGAACTGTTCTTGGTGTATTTATTATTAGCTTATAATATTTTAACCCCTGCAAAAGCCATCTCTAAAGCGTCGTATTCTGTAAAAAACGGTTTAGCAGCAGCCGAGCGTGTTTTTGAAATATTAGAACAGGAAGATGCCATTGCAGCAAAGCCTAATGCTATCAATAAAACCGATTTTACAAAAGGAATACACGTTAATAATATCACGTTTAGATATGACAACGACAACGTACTCAAAAATTTCAGCTTAACTGTTCCTAAAGGAAAAACCGTTGCTTTGGTTGGCCAATCGGGAAGTGGAAAAAGTACGATTGCCAATCTATTAACGCGTTTTTACGATGTAAATGAAGGCAGTATTTTAATTGATGATATAGATATTAAAGATTTAGACATTCATTCGTTACGCGATCTAATGGGCTTAGTCACTCAAGATTCTATTTTGTTTAATGATTCCATTAAAAACAACATACTTATTGGCAAAGAACACGCTACCGATAAAGAAGTTATTGATGCCTTAAAAATAGCAAATGCTTGGGAATTTGTTAAAGACTTACCTTTAGGCATTGAAACTAATGTAGGCGATGCTGGTAATAATTTCTCTGGCGGACAGAAACAACGTTTAAGTATTGCGAGAGCCGTACTTAAAAACTCCCCTATTATGGTTCTAGACGAAGCAACTTCGGCGTTAGACACAGAGAGTGAGCGTTTAGTGCAAGTGGCTTTAGACAATATGATGAAAAACAGAACATCAATTGTAATTGCCCACCGTTTATCGACAATTCAAAATGCAGACGAAATTATTGTGATGCAAAAAGGAGAAATTGCAGAACAAGGAACACACGACACATTGATTGCTAAAAATGGTATTTATAAACGTCTTGTAGAAATGCAGAGTTTTGAATAAGATTAAAAAGCAAACGCATTGAAACTTTTACCGAGATCGTTTGTAATAAAAAATCATTTCTGTTTTTATATCAACTAAAATGTATAGTTCAGTATTTACACAATTTTAAAAGAAACTGAATTTTACACGGGAAATAATTAAATAATATTTAAACTTTTACACAAAAGTAAAGTCTAAAGCAAAATAGTGTTTGTGACACAAGAAAAAAAGCTTTTATTACAATTACAGTCTAACAGCAATAGAGACGCCGCTTTTAAAGAGTTAGTTACGCTTTACAAAGAGCGTTTGTATTGGCATATACGTAATATTGTAAAATCTCATGATGATGCCGACGATGTCTTACAAAACACGTTTATTAAAGTGTATAAAAACATTAATGGATTTAATGGAGACAGCAAGTTATATTCGTGGCTGTACCGTATTGCAACTAACGAATCGATAACATTAATTAACAAAAACGCGAAACGTTTACATATTTCTAATGAAGAAGCTCAGGAATTAGCCCTAAATAATTTACAATCGGATGTATATTTTGAAGGCAGCGAGATTCAATTAAAATTGCAACAAGCTATTGCCACATTACCCGAAAAACAGCAGTTGGTTTTTAATATGAAATATTTTCAAGATTTAAAATATAAGGAATTGTCTGAAATATTAGAGACGAGCGAAGGTGCTTTAAAGGCCTCTTACCATTTAGCATCAAAAAAAATTGAAGCGTATTTAATAGCTCATTAAACTTTTTGACTTTTTATCAGTCTTAGTAATAGAATGAAAAACAAAGGATTACATACTATAAAAAATACCGGATTTAAAACGCCTCAAAATTACTTTGAAGCGTTCGAAATCAATATACAAACTACTGCACGCTTAAAAAAAGAGGTGCCACAATCTGGTTTTAAAACTCCAGACCATTATTTTGAAACGTTTAAGGTTATTTCACCTACTCTAAAAAAGGAAACAAAAGTATTACCTCTGTATAAAAAAGTAATACTATCTTTTGGAAGTATTGCCGCAGCTTTATTGGTGTTTTTCAGCTTGAACCTATTTAAAAAAGACTTAAATTTCAACGCTCTAAGCACAGCCACTTTAGATAGTTATTTATTAGAAGAAGCCAATAGCAGCGAATTATCGCACCTTTTTTCTAACTCAGAATTAACCGAATCTCAATTTATAGATTACGATTTGAATATAGATACCATAGACTCTTTATTAGATAATGAAGATTTTGATGAATTAATTTTAGACTAAAATGAAATACCTACTCATAACAGCACTGCTCGTCCTTTTTACTCATCACGTTTCTGCACAACACCACGATGGCAAAATAGATAGAGATAAATTAAAAACACTAAAAGTTGCACATATTACAGAGCAAGTAAGTTTTACGCAACAAGAAGCACAAGCCTTTTGGCCGCTATATAATACTTACGAAGCACAACGTAATACGCTTCACGAAGCGTCTAAAGAGCGTAAAAAAGAAAACTTAGAAGGCATCTCTGAGATTGCCGCAAAGAAATATTTAAATACCCTTCTTAAAATTGAGGACGATTATTACTCCAATCAAAAAGAGTATTATGCCAAATTAGAAAGTGTTTTGTCCGCTAAAAAAATTATTAAAGTCATTCAAGCGAATCGCTCTTTCCGAAAAAAAATGATCGATGAGTTTAAAGAGCGCCATAAAAAGGAAGTTAAAAAATAAAAAAGCAGCCAATGGCTGCTTTTTTATTTGCCTTTCTAACTATTATCTAAAATTAAGTTTTGCTATGCGTTTATCTCCAGCTGCATATGCAATACTATCATTAACAAACCTTATGGTGTAAAACCCTTCGTTCGTTAAATGCATCCAATTTTCACCACTATCATTAGAGTAATCAATACCATTAAAACCAACAGCAACTAAACCTTCACCGTTGCTATTTGGCACATATTGTACGCAACTTCTGTAGCCCGGCGCTTTATTCTTTGCAGCTACTTGCCACGTTTTGCCGCCATCGTTGGTTTTAATTTTGTTTACCGCATTGCCATCAGGTTTTGTATAATCACCACCAATGGCATACCCTATTTTATCGTTGTAAAAATCTATTGAATACATTCCGGTGGTTTGTAAGCCTTGTACAATTGGTGTTTCAAAGACACTCCACGTTTGCCCTTTATCCGAAGAAAACAACACGCGACTAGACTTCCCTCCTGTCGCTACCCACGTGTTATCGCCTATAATTTTAATATTGGTATTACTTGCTGCAAAAGCTGCTTCACCGTCTTTAGCCCTTGGTAAATTGCCACATTCTATTTTAGTCCACGTCTCCCCACCATCACGGGTCACAATAATGCTCATGCACGAATCGGTAGGGTCTCCAATGGCAATACCTTCGTTGTCATTCCAGAAAGCCATAGCATCGTAAAATGCGTTTTTATGGCTTTCTTGATACACTAATGATGCACCGGAATCGTCTATTTTATATACATACGCTGGACTCCCCACTGTAACTCCAAAATTAGCGTTTGTAGTCACCGCCAACGCTCTAAAATTTAAGCCCTTTTTATCAGCGTCTACTGTAATTGGATACGTAATTTCATCTAAGAACACGTTATTTAAATCGGGCGTTTTTATTTGTCCTGCTAGGCCTTCCGAAGTTAAGAAATAACAACCAGCATCATTTTTAAGCAATTCTAAAGCCCTGATATTTAATATCGAATCGTTAAGTAACACAGCAATTTCAACTTCAGAAAATGATTTTTTAACTATTTCCGAAGGTCTTTCGCTTACGCCAGAGGCTTCATTTTTATAATCTTTCTTACAACCGTAACATAATACAATTGTTAGTAATACTAGTAATTTAGTCTTCATTTTTATATTTTTGGTGAAGATAATATAATACAGATAATTAAAAAATAGTCGTCTATTCGAAGCTTTTAATGTAACTTTGCAGGCTGAATTTGAAGCGTTAACCGCTTTAATTCAAATCAATTTTACAGAAAAATACGCTTCTAATTATAGAAGATTGACAACGAATACACAAAAATGAGATTACATAGAAATTTATGTTTTGCAACGGTTGATGGTTTATTACTAATCTTTAACGAGGGTATGTACGCCGATAAAGTTGTACAACAATTATTAAAAAGAGATAAACGTTGGGGAAGTCGCGATAGAGGTTTCGTTGCTGAAACGACTTACGACATTGTAAGATGGAAACGCTTGTACGCAGAAATTGCAGATGTAAAAGAACCATTTAGTCGCGACGATGTTTGGAGAATGTTCGCAGTGTGGGCGACGTTAAGAGGTATTAAATTGCCAGACTGGAAATACTTTGAAGGGACACCTTTACGTAAAATAAAAGGACGTTTCGACGAGCTTTCTAAAGTTAGAAAGATAAAAGAATCTATTCCCGATTGGATGGACGAGCTTATTGTTAGCGAACTTGGTGAAGCCGTATGGAATAAAGAAGCAACAGCCTTAAATGAACAAGCCGATGTTATTTTAAGAACTAACACACTTAAAACGACAAAAGAAAAATTACAAACCGAACTTTTTGATTTAGATGTAGAAACGGAATCTATTGAAGGATACCCTGATGCTTTAAAATTAAAAGAACGCTCCAATGTATTTACTACCAACGCGTTTCAAAATGGATGGTTCGAAGTTCAAGATGCTTCTTCGCAATTAGTTGCCGAATTTTTAGAGGTTAAACCAGGAATGAAAGTGGTAGACACTTGCGCAGGAGCGGGAGGAAAAACATTGCATATGGCAGCACTTATGGAAAATAAAGGCCAAATAATTGCAATGGATATTTACGAAAACAAGCTTAAAGAATTAAAGCGTCGTGCAAAACGTGCTGGAGCTCATAATATAGAATTTCGTGTAATAGACTCTACAAAGCCTATTAAAAAATTGCACGATAAAGCAGACCGTGTTTTAATTGATGCTCCATGTTCTGGACTTGGGGTATTAAGACGTAACCCCGATGCCAAATGGAAATTAAGACCAGAATTCATTGAAAAAATAAAAGTAACACAACAAGAAATTTTAGAACAATATTCTAGAATGGTAAAACCAGGGGGGAAATTAGTGTACGCCACGTGTTCTATTTTACCTTCGGAAAACGAAAACCAAGTAAAAACTTTTTTAGAATCGAATAAAGAATTTACTTTTATAAAAGACAAAAAAGTATTGTCGCACAAATCTGGATTTGATGGGTTTTATATGGCCCTATTAGAAAGAAAATAATGGTATTATTAATACCGATGAAACACTTTAACTAGTTTTTATCTCTTTAGTGATTAACGTTATTCAATAGCTCAAAATTCCTGCTGGTAGTTACGACTTTACCGCAGGAATAAGCTTTACTCTAAAAATGCATTTACAAGGGAGTATTGGTACCACAAAAGACATTTTATCCACTTGTTTTATTGCAATAAATAACGGTTATGGGTTTATAAGTATCTTAAGTCGTCTCTAGACACCTACTTTTATACAATGGAATAAAATAAGGTACAGTACTAGTTTACACCCTAGCATAGAGCGTACAATTATCATTAGCTGATAAATATTTTAATAGAAAACCAATCATTTTAGACGTAAGAAACTCTAAATTTGCAACATTAATTTCCGCTAAAGTTCTTTAAGTTAGAGAACAGTTAATAATGACGATACAACATTAACCTACTATCCATTTTTAAGGTAAATCTATCATTAATGGTTAATTAAAAGCCAGAATATCTTACAGGGCTAGGGCAAAAACAACTACACTTTGTTGTTGTAATTTCGATGGCACCATTATGGCTGTAATTATTTTAAACACTACTGGTAACGATTATGTTTAGAGAAACCATTTAACTTGAACACGTTACTCTACACAAATCAATTCGCCTTCTAAAACAACTCTCAAAATAAGGGTGCACCCAAATTCTACGCATAGGATATGCGCTAACCATTATTACTAAATCCCTACATTTCACTCTTTTAGGCTGTTTATAACCTCTAACAAGGAGTGTATTTAATTTAATTGATAACACCTCTAGTACTACATTAATTAAATAGCGATTTTTGTGTCGCTTTTTATGGTTAATAACCACGTGAATAACCTATAAAATAATGCGTGATTTTTTAATATACTATATCATTAAAAAAGCTAAATTTGCATTTTACAAACAACAACACAATTTAACATACAATGATTCATTTCTTTGGAAACGTAAACAGCAAAGTATTTGCAGTACAAACAGCAAAAGAATTATCGACTGAGACCATTTTAAAATTAACGTGGTTATTTGGGAACCAACCAAAAATTGACCACGCATCTTTAGATGCTTTTTTTGTTGGACCAAGAGTAGCGATGATAACACCTTGGAGTACAAACGCAGTAGAAATCACTCAGAATATGGGAATTTCTGGAATAATTAGAATTGAAGAATTTTTAGCTTCAACTGAAGGTTTTTTAGAGTTCGACCCTATGATTTCTGAGCTCTATAAAGGCTTAAACCAAGAGTCCTTCACCATAAATAGTACGCCTGAAGCGATTTTAAACATCGACGATATTTCAGCTTATAATGAAAAAGAAGGCTTAGCGCTAAACGACGAAGAAGTACAATACCTTGAAGGCGTTTCTGCAAAAATTGGTCGTCTATTAACCGATTCTGAAGTCTTTGGTTTTAGCCAAGTCAATTCAGAACACTGTAGACATAAAATATTTAATGGTACTTTTATTATCGATGGCGAAGAAAAAGAAACCTCTCTTTTTAAATTAATAAAAGAAACGTCTAAAAAACACCCCAACACTATTGTCTCTGCTTACAAGGATAACGTAGCGTTTGTAAAAGGCCCTGTAGTCGAACAATTTGCGCCAAAAACTGCCGATAAGCCAGATTTTTACGCCACTACAGAGTACGAATCTGTAATTTCTATAAAAGCAGAAACGCACAACTTTCCTACAACTGTAGAACCTTTTAACGGTGCTGCAACAGGATCTGGCGGAGAAATCAGAGACCGTTTAGCAGGAGGAAAAGGATCGTTACCATTAGCCGGAACAGCGGTTTATATGACATCTTATTCACGATTAGAAGACACTAGACCTTGGGAACAACAAATGAAAGAACGCGATTGGTTATACCAAACGCCAATGGACATATTAATTAAAGCCAGTAATGGAGCGTCGGATTTTGGAAACAAGTTCGGACAACCATTAATTTGCGGTTCTGTACTCACTTTCGAGCACGAAGAAGACGCTAGAAAATTAGGTTTCGATAAAGTGATTATGCAAGCTGGTGGAATTGGCTATGCCAAAGCAGATCAAGCTTTAAAAGACACACCAAAAGAAGGTGATAAAATTGTAATTCTTGGTGGTGAAAACTATAGAATAGGAATGGGTGGCGCTGCAGTTTCTAGTGCCGATACTGGAGAATTTGCTTCAGGAATTGAGCTAAATGCAGTACAACGTTCTAACCCTGAAATGCAAAAACGTGCTGCCAATGCTGTACGAGGAATGGTAGAAAGCGAAGAAAATTTTATAGTCTCTATTCACGATCACGGCGCTGGAGGACATTTAAACTGTTTGTCGGAATTGGTTGAAGATACCGGAGGAAAAATCGATTTAGATAAACTTCCCGTTGGCGATCCAACATTATCGGCTAAAGAAATTATTGGTAACGAGTCTCAAGAAAGAATGGGATTAGTTATTGCTGAAAAACATTTAGATACACTAAGCCGTATTGCCGCACGGGAACGCTCCCCAATGTATACTGTTGGCGATGTAACACTTGATAATAGATTTACATTTGAGTCTAAAACTACTGGCGAAAAGCCTATGGATTTAGCGCTTGAGGATATGTTTGGAAGTTCACCAAAAACAATAATGAACGACGTTACTGTAAATAGAAATTACGAAGAGGTAACCTACAATCCAGACGAGATATTACATTATATCGATCAAGTATTGCAGCTAGAGTCCGTAGCTTGTAAAGATTGGTTAACTAATAAAGTAGACCGATCTGTTGGAGGTAAAGTTGCCAAACAACAATGTGCTGGAACCTTACAATTACCACTTAACAACTGTGGTGTAATGGCGTTAGATTTTAAAGGTAAAGAATGTATTGCAACCGCTATTGGGCACTCTCCTATTTCAGGATTAATTAGTCCTAAAGCAGGAAGTAGAAATGCCATTGCAGAGTCGCTTACCAATATAATTTGGGCACCGTTAAAAGACGGTTTACAGTCGGTTTCCTTATCGGCAAACTGGATGTGGCCTTGTAAAAACGAAGGTGAAGATGCAAGATTATACGAAGCAGTAGAAGCTGTTTCAGAATTTGCTATAGACTTAGGGATTAATGTTCCAACAGGAAAAGATTCTTTATCTATGAAGCAGAAATACCCTAGTGAGGAAGTGATTTCTCCCGGTACTGTTATTATCTCTGCTGCTGGAAACTGTAACGATATTTCTAAAGTTGTTGAGCCTGTTTTAAAGGTAAACGGAGGTGATATCTATTATATTAATTTGTCGGAAGATGCTTTTAAATTAGGAGGAAGTGCTTTTGCACAAATTCTAAATAAAGTAGGAAAAGAAACACCGACCATTAAGAATGCATCTCAATTTAAAACGACGTTTAATACAATACAGCAATTAATTAAGGACGGAAAAATAATCGCTGGGCACGACGTGGCTTCGGGCGGATTAATTACAACGTTATTAGAATTATGTTTTGCTGAAGTGAATTTAGGCGCCGAATTAGATTTAACTGCCGTAGCCGAAAAAGATTCGGTAAAATTATTATTCTCTGAAAATTGTGGAATTGTATTTCAAGCGAAAGACAAATCAATAGAAAAAGTATTAGCAGATGCAAATATTGAGTTTTTCAACATTGGAAAACCAACAAATAGCGATGTGTTAAGTATTATCAATACAGATGAAGTACATACGTTAACGGTATCAAGATTACGAGATGTATGGTATAAAACGTCCTTTTTATTAGATCAAAAGCAAACCGCCAATGGGTTAGCTGAAGCGCGTTACAAAAACTATGCTACGCAACCACTTAAATATAATTTCCCAAAACAATTTACTGGTAAATTACCAAAAACAGAACACGCTAAGCAGAAACCAAAAGCCGCTATTCTTAGAGAAAAAGGAAGTAATAGTGAACGCGAAATGGCTAATGCAATGTACTTAGCAGGTTTTGATGTTAAAGATGTACATATGACTGATTTAATTTCTGGTCGCGAAGATTTAAAAGATATTCAATTTCTTGGAGCTGTTGGTGGTTTCTCGAACAGTGATGTTTTAGGATCGGCAAAAGGATGGGCTGGAGCTATTAAATACAACGAAAAAGCAAACGAAGTTATTACAGATTTCTTTAAAAGAGAAGACACCCTATCGGTTGGTATTTGTAATGGTTGTCAATTATTTATGGAACTTGATCTTATTAATCCAGAACACGATGTGCACGGTAAAATGATTCATAACGACTCTAAAAAACACGAAAGCGCTTTTACTTCTGTAAATATTCAGAAGAACAATTCTGTAATGTTATCCACTTTAGAAGGTGCTACTTTAGGGGTTTGGATTTCTCACGGTGAAGGAAAATTCAACTTACCAAAAGAAGAAAATCACTATAATGTGGTGGCAAAATATGGTTACGACAACTACCCTAGCAACCCTAACGGATCTGATTATAATACAGCAATGCTCTGCGACACAACAGGTAGACATTTAGTTACGATGCCGCACATAGAGCGCTCTACCTTTCAATGGAACTGGGCCAATTATCCAGAAAACAGAACAGACGAAGTTTCACCTTGGTTAGAAGCATTTGTAAATGCTAGACTTTGGATTGAGGACCAGAAATAAAATACATATCATTTAATAGGAAAAGGAAGCTTAATTAAGCTTCCTTTTTTTTTGCCTTAATTTGAGATGAAGTCAATAAGAGAAAGGGTAAATTCCGTTAATCGCACATAAAAGTAAGATTTTTATTACTTAAATAATTTCCCCACAAAATAAATGGTATTTTTGTTATTCGCTGTTACTCTAAATTACCAACCAATAATGACTTACGAAACTTATCATTCCGCAAATAAATCGGCATTAATACACGAGTATTTTGAACTTACTTTTTCAAATTCAGTAATTCCTTTCCAGTCTACTATATTACCCATAGCGAAGCCAACCATTTCGTTTGGACAGAAAGGAAAACTTGAAGCTAAAACTGCAGAAAACGATTATAATCTTGAGGGCTTTGTTTTAACCGGACAGTTTTTTAGATCTTATAATATAGAGGCAAACGAAGCCTACGAAGGTGTTGGTATCGTGTTGCATCCTACCACACTTTATAAACTATTAAATAAAGATATTTCCAAATTAAGCCATAAACACCTCTCCTTAAAGAGTGTCTCACGACCGCTGTATGATGCGGTTGCTACTGTTTTAGATTCAGAAAGTAACGGAAGAGAAGCGTTATTGGCGTACGAAAAAGCACTCAAAATTTTAGTTAAATCTAAAGATGTTAATATTAAGGAAATCGATCAAGCCGTCAATGTAATTATTAAGAAAAAAGGACTTATTAGCGTTAAACAGTTAATCAAGGATATGGCGATTTCTCAAAAAACGTTAGAGTCTAAATTTAAAAAAATGGTAGGTCTTACGCCAGGTCGCTTTATTAAATTAACGCGTTTTTTAAATCTTATGCAAAAGTACGAAAACCAAGATATTAATTTAAAAACTTTAATTTTTAAATACAACTATTACGACGAGGCTCACTTTTATAAGGATTTCAAACTATTTATGAACGATACACCTAAAAATTTCTTTAAAAAAGATAACGAATTTCTTAAGAAATATATTAAACGTTAAAATATTTTCACATTTACGATTTTTTACAATAATAACTGTATAATTCTACATATTTTTGGACAAACTTATGTGAAGTTTATTTAAATTGAATGAAAGTTAAGGGATTCATTTAATACTTATAATTAAATAAATTTATATACACGTAACGTTTTGTTATCAATCTATTGATGAAAAGAGCTATTCTAAATAGCTCTTTTTTTTTGCATAATTTATGTTGAAGTAAACTAATCCTTAAATTTTGTAACGCTTTTTCTTACGTGTAACCACACAATGGATCTTATTGCTTTTTTAAAAATTACGGGTAGCGCTAAAACAACTAATAATGAAATACACGCAGCAACTCCTAAACCTCCACCAAAGCCACTAAATACAGAATTGGCTTTTAAAAACACAAAGGTAAAAACACTTCCAGAGCACGCTAATAAAAAGTAATTGGACAGAACAGAAGACGACACCATACCTATAAATGACGCTCCAAAAGCGACTAATGGAATATTTTTAATATGATAGGCTGAAAGAGCATCAGGAAAAATAAGTACCACTAAGCTCGAAAACAGTCCGACCAAAGCAGAGGCTCTAACAGTGTTTTGCTTATATTTAGTGTGTAAAATAAAGGTCACAATAGCAGAGAAAGCTCCCAATCCAACTAATAATAAGAGTTCTAAATTCATTACGATAATAAAAAGGTTATTAAAAAAACGACAAGAACCCCACCAAAAGCTAGGGTCCCCAACTTGCCGCCTATATTATGAAAAACACCATTAGCGCTCACCAATAAAAGACCTGTTATGCCACTCGCTAGTACAATAAACAAATAACCCGCAGCCAACGTAGTGCTGGTCATTCCAACAAAAGTACCACAATATATTGACGCTGGTATCGATTTTACAACGGTATCATTTTTAAGAATGCTCGGTAAAAAACTAACCGTTAATCCAACAATACTAGCCGAAAGAACAGTACTTAAGCTTAAAGAGGTATGTAAAAAATACGTAGAAATGGCGCCAATAAACACATAAATTATGGCGCTTAATTCATCTAGATTATGGTGTTGTGGGCGCACCGGCTTTTTTACATAAGTCACAACGAGTAATAGAGTAATAATAAAAAAGCAGAGTATTACATAACCATTACTCTGTTTCTCGAAAAGGACCCAGCCTAAAAAAGAGAAATGTATAAGTAATATTAAAATAAAGGTGACTTGTTTTACTCGTTTTTTAACCATTTAAAATGTAATCTAATTTGAGTTATTTAGAACAAGCCTAGAAAGTATTCGATAAAAAAACTCCTAACAAAACTACGTTATATCTACCCCTGAACACAGCAATTAAAGAAGACTTTAACAATTGATGCTAATAAAAAAAATAGCTATCTTCATTGTGTCAAACACAGAATTAAATAGCAATCTTTCGATAATGAGATAAAAAGGAAAACTTAGTTATAATTTTCCAACGTAAAAGAGATAATTGTAGTAATTTACAACGTATTTTTAAATTATGTCGCGAATTTGATAATGCCGAAACACTTTTCAGCTTTAAAATGCCATTTTATTTAATTTAAAAGTAGATTTGTAGATTTAATCAATCAAATAAACGCAAATGCGAAAGTAAAATCACGGCTTAACTCTTTATAACAAAAGCGATTAAACGGGTTTAGCGTAAAAAATCCAGTGTGAAATGTTTTTATCAATCTAATTTTAAAATAACCATTCCTTTTCTTAATTTGCAACTCTACAATATAACATAACCCTATGCAAGAAATCACGAGACTTTTCGATTTTCCCTACTACCAGTTGGAAAAATACAATTTGGATGCTGCTTTAGTTACTAAATACAATGGTAAATGGATTAAAACTTCAACTAAAGAATATATTGATAAAGCCAATACTATTAGTCGAGGCTTACTGCGCTTAGGCGTACAACCGAATGATAAAATTGCAGTTATTTCAACCAACAATAGAACGGAATGGAATATTATGGATATTGGTATTTTGCAAACTGGAGCCCAGAACGTACCTATTTATCCTACAATTTCGAAAGAAGATTACGATTATATTTTAAACCACTCTGAAGCTACTTATTGTTTTGTTTCAGATATTAGTATTATAGAAAAAATAAATTTAATTAAAGCTAATACAAAGCTTAAAGCCATATATACCTTTGATGATGTTGCTAATGAAAAAAGTTGGAATGACGTTTTAGAATTAGGTGCAGACACGAGTAACCAAAATGAGGTTGAAGCCAGAAAAATAGCAATAAAAACAGACGACTTAGCCACCCTAATTTATACGTCTGGAACCACCGGAAAGCCTAAAGGTGTTATGCTGTCGCACCAAAATATTGTGTCGGATGTATTAAATAGTGAGAAACGTGTCCCTTTTGATTACGGAAAATCAAAAGCTTTAAGTTTCCTTCCTGTTTGCCACGTTTTTGAACGAATGATTCTTTATTTATACCAATATTGCGGTGTAGAAATTTATTTTGCCGAATCCATTGAAAAAATGAGCGACAATCTAAAAGAAGTTCAACCTCATGTTATGACTGCGGTGCCTCGTTTATACGAAAAAGTCTTTGATAAAATTGTTGCGAAAGGCGCCGAACTTACAGGCGTTAAAAAGGCACTTTTCTTTTGGGCTGTAAATTTAGGATTAAAATACGAACCATACGGCGCTAACGGTTGGTGGTATGAAACCCAGTTAAAAGTAGCAAGAAAACTTATATTTAGTAAATGGAAAGAAGGTTTAGGAGGAAAATTAGATTTAATGGTTTCTGGTAGTGCTGCTCTACAACCAAGACTTACCCGTGTTTTTGCTGCTGCCGAATTACCTATTATGGAAGGTTACGGACTAACCGAAACATCTCCAGTTATTTCTGTAAATGATATGAGAGATGGTGGTTTTAGAGTTGGAACCGTTGGAAAAACCATAGACAATGTAGAAGTAAAAATAGCCAAAGACGGTGAAATCCTGGTAAAAGGTCCAAATGTTATGAAAGGCTATTTTAAAGACCCAGAAAAAACAGCCGAAGTTATTAAAGATGGTTATTTCTATACAGGTGATATTGGAGAAATAGACAGTGATGGATTCTTGAAAATAACCGATAGAAAAAAAGAAATGTTTAAAACCTCTGGTGGAAAATATGTAGCTCCTGCTCTATTAGAAAACAAGTTTAAACAATCCCGCTTTATCGAACAAATAATGGTTATTGGCGAAGGTGAAAAAATGCCAGCAGCTCTTATCCAGATTAATTATGAGTTTGTCGAAGAATGGGCTAAAAGACATAAATATGCCTTAAAAACAAAAGAAGAGTTAACCTCTAATCCAAAACTTAGGGAGCGAATTCAGGAAGAAATAGATGAAGTTAACAAATGTTTCGGCCATTGGGAACAAATTAAAAAATTTGAAATCACTCCAGACTCTTGGACAATTGAGGATGGACACCTTACTCCAACAATGAAAATGAAACGTAAAGTAATTAAGGAAATTTACAAAGACCTTATAGAAAAAATTTACAGATCATAAAAGTTAAAATGCCTCGAACTCGAGGCATTTTTTGTACCTTAAAAAAAACTACAATTTATTATGCGTGCATAGTATTTTTTCTTATATTTGGTAATCATACAATTACGGGCATCAAAAAATGAAAGAAAAAACCATTGATTATTTATTACGCACAACTTGGCTAGCTGTGAATAAAATGTATAATGAAGAAGCCGCTAAGTTCGATTCTACAATGGCAACTGGGTTTACATTACTAAGTATAGATCCAGAAAAAGGAACCCCTTCCACTTCTTTAGGTCCTATAATGGGTATGGAAGCGACTAGTTTGTCTCGCATCTTAAAAAAAATGGAAGAGTTAGGATTAATTGAAAGAAAACCAAACCCCGAAGACGGGCGCGGTGTTCTCATTTATTTAACCGAGTTCGGTAAAGAAAAGCGAGAATATTCTAGAGATCGTGTGTTAACGTTTAATAACACGATTAGAAATCACGTCTCTGAAGAGCAGTTAAAACACTTTCAAGAAGTGAGTGAAACAATTACAGAGCTAATTTCAAATAAAAAAATTTACAATCAAAAGTTAACATCATAAATAATATGAGCACACGTAGAATAAAAAAAATTGCAATTATTGGTTCCGGAATTATGGGAAGCGGTATTGCATGTCACTTTGCTAACATTGGTGTAGAAGTCCTGTTGTTAGACATTGTTCCTAGAGAACTAAATGATAAAGAAAAAGCGAAAGGGTTAACTCTGGAAGATAAAATAGTAAGAAATAGATTGGTAAACGAGGCGTTAACCGCTTCTTTAAAATCGAAACCTTCTCCTATTTATCATCCGTCTTTTGCCGAAAGGATTACAACAGGAAACCTAGACGACGACATCGCGAAAGTTAAAGATGTCGACTGGATTATGGAAGTTGTTGTTGAAAGGCTAGATATAAAACAACAGGTTTTCGAAAAGCTTGAAAAACATAGAACTCCGGGCACATTAATTACTTCTAATACGTCAGGGATTCCTATTCACTTTATGAGTGAAGGTCGTTCTGAGGATTTCCAAAAACATTTTTGTGGCACCCACTTTTTTAACCCAGCACGTTACTTAAAATTATTCGAAATCATTCCTGGTCCTAAAACAGAGGCTTCTGTTTTAGAGTTTTTAAACGATTATGGCGAGCAATTCTTAGGTAAAACATCGGTAGTTGCAAAAGACACCCCTGCTTTTATTGGTAACAGAATTGGAATCTTTAGTATTCAGAGTTTATTTCACGCCGTAAAAGAATTAGACTTAACGGTAGAGGAAGTCGACAAATTATCAGGCCCTGTTATTGGGCGCCCAAAATCGGCTACTTTTAGAACAGTAGATGTTGTAGGGTTAGATACTTTGGTACACGTTGCCAATGGTATTAGAGAGAATTGTCCTAAAGACGAACGTTTAGAATTGTTTAAACTACCAGACTTCATCGAGAAAATGATGGAAAAGAAATGGTTAGGAAGTAAAACAGGACAAGGATTTTATAAAAAAGTTAGAAATAAAGATGGGTCTTCAGAAATATTAACTTTAGACCTCAACACCTTAGAATATCGCGATTCTAAACGCGCTAAATTTGCCACTTTAGAATTAACAAAAACAATCGATAAGGTTATTGATAGATTTAAGGTTCTTATCAATGGAAAAGACAAGGCTGGAGAGTTTTACAGAAAAAGCTTCACGGCATTATTTGCTTATGTGTCTAATAGAATTCCAGAAATCACAGACGATTTATATAAAATTGACGATGCTATGAAAGCGGGCTTTGGCTGGGAACACGGGCCATTTCAAATTTGGGATGCTATTGGCGTTGAAAAAGGAATCGTATTAATGAAAGCTGAAGGTTTAGAGCCTGCTGCTTGGGTAAATGATATGGTTGCTTCTGGTAATTCTTCATTTTACACCATTAAAGATGGCGCCACTTACTGCTACGATATTCCGAAGAAAAAACAAGAAAAAATTCCAGGACAAGATTCGTTTATCATTTTAAATAATATTAGAAAAACAAAAGAAGTCTTTAAAAACTCTGGTGTTGTTATTGAAGATTTAGGAGACGGCATTCTTAATTGCGAATTCCAATCTAAAATGAATACTATTGGAGGCGACGTATTAGCGGGTTTAAATAAAGCTATCGATTTAGCCGAAAAAGACTTTGCTGGACTTGTGGTGGGTAACCAAGGAGCGAATTTCTCAGTTGGAGCAAACATAGGAATGATTTTTATGATGGCTGCCGAACAAGAATATGACGAGCTTAATATGGCTATTAAACACTTCCAAGATACAATGATGCGTATGCGTTACTCATCTATCCCTACAGTTTCAGCTCCTCACGGTATGTCTTTAGGTGGTGGTTGTGAACTCTCATTACATGCTGATAAAGTAGTCGCTGCTGCAGAAACCTATATGGGACTTGTAGAATTTGGTGTTGGTGTTATTCCTGGTGGTGGTGGTTCTAAAGAAATGGCTTTAAGAGCATCAGACACTTTCAAAAAAGGCGATGTGCAATTAAATAGATTGCAAGAATACTTCTTAACTATTGCTATGGCAAAAGTATCAACTTCGGCCTATGAAGCTTTCGATTTAGGACTTTTACAAAAAGGAAAAGATATCGTTGTTGTCAATAAAGACCGACAAATTGCCGTTGCAAAGCAACACGCAAAATTAATGGCCGATATGGGATACACGCAACCTGTTCGTCGTAATGACGTAAAAGTACTTGGTAAACAAGCGCTAGGTATGTTTTTAGTAGGAACAGACGCAATGAATGATAGTAACTATATTTCTGATCACGATATGAAAATCGCTAATAAATTAGCTTACGTTATGGCTGGTGGCGATTTATCTGAACCGACTTTAGTTAGCGAGCAATATTTATTAGACTTAGAGCGCGAAGCTTTCTTAAGTTTATGTACAGAACGTAAAACGTTAGAAAGAATTCAGCACATGTTAACTAAAGGGAAACCACTTAGAAATTAGTTTTTTAAGTAGTGAAGTATTAGTATTGAGTAAATTAGAAACGAGAAACAAGACCAAAAGATTCAAGACTACGCTCTTGATTCTTGACGCCTGGTTCTATAAATCTTAAAGAAACAAAATGAAACAAGCATATATAGTAAAAGCATATAGAACCGCAGTTGGTAAAGCACCTAAAGGCGTGTTCCGTTTTAAAAGAACCGACGAATTAGCAGCAGAAACCATAAAATATATGATGAAAGAACTGCCAAACTTAGACCCGAAACGCATAGACGACGTTATGGTTGGTAATGCAATGCCCGAAGGAGCTCAAGGGCTAAATATGGCGCGATTAATCTCGTTAATGGGATTAGATATTGTGGATGTTCCTGGGGTTACCGTTAATCGTTTTTGTTCTTCGGGAATAGAAACCATCGGGATGGCCACAGCAAAAATACAATCTGGTATGGCCGATTGTATTATTGCAGGTGGTGCCGAAAGTATGAGTGCCGTACCTATGTCGGGGTTTAAACCAGAATTAAACTACGATATCGTAAAAGCGGGTCACGAAGATTATTACTGGGGAATGGGCAATACTGCGGAAGCGGTAGCAAAACAATTTAATGTGTCTCGCGAGGATCAAGATGAATTTGCTTACCATTCACATATGAAAGCCTTAAAAGCGCAAGCCGAAAATCGTTTTCAAGACCAAATTGTACCTATAGAAGTTGACGAAACTTATGTAGATGACAACGGGAAAAAAGCGACAAGAACCTACACCGTAACAAAAGACGAAGGACCTCGTAAAGGAACGAACTTAGAAGCCTTATCTAAATTAAGGGCGGTATTTGCCGCTGGCGGAAGTGTCACGGCTGGAAACTCGTCGCAAATGAGTGATGGCGCTGCTTTTGTAATGGTGATGAGTGAAGAGATGGTAAAAGAATTAAATTTGGAACCTATTGCTCGCTTAGTAAACTATGCCGCTGTTGGTGTAGAGCCGCGCATTATGGGTATTGGCCCCGTTAAAGCGATTCCTAAAGCCTTAAAGCAAGCGGGTTTAAAACAATCAGATTTAGAGCTTATTGAATTAAACGAAGCTTTTGCTTCGCAATCTGTAGCCGTAATCCGTGAGTTGAACTTAAACCCAGACATTGTGAACGTAAACGGTGGCGCCATTGCACTTGGTCACCCACTAGGGTGTACAGGAGCTAAGTTGTCTGTTCAATTATTTGATGAAATGAGAAAACGCGATATGAAAGGTAAATACGGTGCCGTAACAATGTGTGTTGGTACCGGCCAAGGGGCTTGTGGAGTTTTTGAATTTTTATCTTAAGCATCAAGACTCTTAGAGTGAAGCGTAACAAGAGTATGCTAAATTTTAAGAAATAAAAAATGTAAAAAATTAAAGCAAAAAATAAAACAAATACAAAAAATAATTTCAAGTTTTAAATCTGGAGTAATTATGTCTTGATTCCTAATTCTTGAATCTATAAATCTTAAACAAAAAATGGAAACAACTGAAAAAGATATCCTTCGTGGAGGTCAGTTCTTAGTAAAAGAAACAAACTGTGAAGATGTGTTTACTCCTGAAGATTTTTCGGAGGAACAAATAATGATGAAGGAAGCCGTAATGGAGTTCAACGAACGTGAAATCATTGCGCACAAAGCTCGTTTTGAAGCGAAAGACTATGCACTTACCGAAGAAGTAATGCGCAAAGCTGGTGATCTTGGCTTTTTAGGTGTTGCGGTTCCAGAGGAATATTCGGGGTTAGGAATGGGCTTCGTCTCTACGCTATTAACTTGCGATTACATCTCAAGTGGAACAGGATCTTTTAGTACCGCGTTTGGTGCACATACCGGAATTGGTACTATGCCAATTACTTTATATGGAACCGAAAAACAAAAGAAAAAATACGTTCCTAAATTAGCTACGGGAGAATGGTTTGGGGCTTACTGCTTAACAGAGCCAGGTGCAGGGTCTGATGCGAATTCAGGAAAAACAACAGCGACACTATCGGAAGATGGAAAAAACTACAAGATAAACGGACAAAAAATGTGGATTTCGAATGCAGGTTTCTGTAGTTTGATGATCGTTTTTGCACGTATTGAAGATGACAAAAATATTACTGGTTTTATTGTAGAGTACGATAAAAACAGCCCTAACGGTATTACTATGGGAGAAGAAGAACACAAACTTGGTATTCGTGCCTCTTCTACCCGTCAAGTATTTTTTAGCGACACCGTTGTGCCTGCCGATAATATGTTAGCCGGTCGTGGCGAAGGATTTAAAATCGCTATGAACGCCCTTAACATTGGCCGTATTAAACTGGCTGGTGCCTGCTTAGATTCTCAACGACGTATTCTTACAACGGCTGTTAACTATGCTAAAGAGCGTAAACAGTTTAATACGCCTATTGCTGACTTTGGCGCGATAAAGATTAAACTCGCTGAAATGGCTACCAACGCTTATGCTGGAGAAGCAGCAACCTATAGAGCGTCTAAAAACATTGAAGACCGCATTACAATGCGCCAATCGTCTGGAAATACACATCAAGAAGCAGAATTAAAAGGGGTAGAAGAATATGCCATTGAATGTTCTATTTTAAAAGTCGCTGTTTCAGAAGATGTACAACACGCCGCAGATGAAGGTATCCAGATTTTTGGAGGTATGGGGTTCTCAGAAGAAGCACCAATGGAAGCCGCTTGGAGAGATGCACGTATCGCTCGTATTTATGAAGGAACTAACGAAATTAACCGTATGCTTTGCGTAGGGATGTTAGTAAAGAAAGCAATGAAAGGCCATGTTGATTTATTAGGCCCTGCACAAGCAGTTCAAGAAGAGTTAATGGGGATTCCGTCTTTCGATACGCCGGATTATTCTGAATTATTTTCAGAAGAAAAAGAAATGATTAAGAAGCTTAAAAAAACCTTCTTAATGGTTGCTGGAGCAGCGGTTCAAAAATTTGGTCCAGATTTAGAGCAACACCAACAATTACTAATTGCTGCTGCCGATATTTTAATTGAAATCTATATGGCTGAATCTGCAATTTTAAGAACAGAGAAAAATGCAAAACGTTTTGGTGAAGACAAACAAGCTGTGCAAATAGCAATGTCTAAATTATACTTATATAACGCCGTAGATATTATAGAGAAAAAAGGAAAAGAAAGTATTATTTCTTTTGCTGAAGGCGACGAGCAACGTATGATGCTTATGGGATTAAAGCGTTTTACTAAATATGCTAACTACCCAGATATTGTTGACTTACGTAACGAAATTGCTGAAAAAGTTAAAGCAGAGAACAAGTACTGCTTTTAAGTTGCGTTTTTTTATTAAATTGTTAAAGCCGTTTCTTCCCCAGAAACGGCTTTTTTTTTTGTTATATAGTATTACTATAAATAGACTTACCACATTTCAAATAAATCCAATCCCTTATAATCTAAAATTAATTGCCCCCAATTAAAAGGCGTTTTTATAATAGACACCTTTTCGCCACCATTCGCTTCCAAATTTAAATCTTCAACATTTTTATGTAGTGCAGAACCGTTTTGTTTGTAATGGTTGAATTCCTTAATGAGCCCCTCAAGCGACTCTTGTATTCCGGCATCAAACCGATCGAGATAATCTAAATAACGAATGCCGTGAATTAAAATCTTCGCAGTAGTTTTATCTGAAACATTTTCAATCACCATATAAATCTCAATGCCTTTATTATTATCTGGAGACGATTTAAATGTAGCCCCCTTCCCTCCCAGCTCTATCGCATTCCCAGAGTCAAAATAACGTTGTAGATCTATCCGCGCTTGGGCATCGGTTGTTTGCTCTTTACCCAAGCCTTCATATAGTACGTCTAAAATGCTGAAATAATGGTTAAAAGCTGCCTCTCTAGCCATAAGCGGAGGCCCGTTTTTAAAGATAGTGTTCGTTTCTGCTAGATCGGCAAAAGTAGGTGTTGCGTCCTGAAATTCATCGTGAACATACGGTACGTCTCTTCGCCAATATTTGGTTTCTACTTGATAATGAATACTTGTGTTCATAACTTTGATTAATTTTATTTTGATTAAATATAAAGCTTTTCCTACAACCATTCCATTACATTTTTCAATAAAATGGTGGTGTTATTTAAATACGTTTTGCTACAATTTTCAACGGTTAATTGTTTTCTATTTATACAAACTGTTTTAAGAAAACGCTCTATAAACACGTCCATATTCTTAATATAATGTTCCGATTGTGGGATTTTAGAAGCTTGAATTAATTGTACAAATCGAAAGGTAGTTTGCAAAAAATGAAAGCCCATATTTAACCCAGGCTCTTCACATTTATACACAATTCCTTTACTTATTGTGTTGGGAGTTGTTGCCCTTTTATTAATACCGTTATGAATTAGAACCCTAAACAATTTCTGGTCATTTAACTTTGTATTGACTGACAAGAGCTGAGGTATAATTTTCGCTTTTGCTTCAAAAGACTCTCTATTATTTGTGCTTTCTGAAAACTCATAGAGCGTATGCAGTAGTAATGATAATAGTATTATAGCATTCCCCCCATCTATAACCTCCAATTGGTTTTTTCCTAGTGGTCTCACTAATATGCATTCTAAAATACTTTCCAATTGTATTGGCTCGTCAATTAGTCCGCTTTCATTACTCGTGTTAACCAATAAAACGTGCTCCCATAGTGTATCAATTTCACCTTTATTATAAGTGTAATTATCACCGTATATGGGAAGCGAATAGCGCATATCGCCATTAAAAACAGCTTCTAGCTGTAAAGATTTTATCTCCCATAAATGACTTGCAGTAGTATATGCAGATTGATACTTAATACTTCGTAGCGCTAAAAAATCGAAAAGAAAAAGCCTGTATTTTAATAGTCCACTGCGTAACCCATCTAACCCCGCAGTATTTATCTTTAGGTCATGTTTAATTCCTCTTTGCTCCATTTTTTCTAGAACGTTTAAAATTAAAGCTTCAACCCCCTCGTCATTGTCACAAAGAATTTCATTTTCTATAGCTTCTAACAGACCTATATTCCCCTCATTGAAAACAGAGAGTTTATTCAGTTTTAATAATTGAGTATCGTAGAAAGTAGACTTAAAAGACAGTGTTGAAAATCTTAATTTTAACCAGTCGTTAAATTCATTTTGCAGTAAATAGTCGTTTTTCATAATAGCAGTTTTAGTGATTAAAAACACAAATATCACTCAGCACTCCGCCATTTGACGGCGGACTAAAAAAATACTTATAAAATCTCTATTAAAAGCATATCATTTCTATTGTTTTAAACTATGTTGTTCTATTTTTGAAATAAAAACCTACAATGTCTAACTATAAAATATTAAAGCGACTAAATTGCATTGTAAAATTAGTGGACTCCTACCCAGGTCTCAATAAAACACAAATTTTAGAGCGTTTGCAAAATGACTACGCTTTAGATGTCGCTATGCGCACTTTTGAAAGCGACAAGCGTAATTTAGAATTGTATTTTGGTATTGCAATTATGTATAATTATAAAACGCGAGGCTACAATATAGAAGAGAGTGAAGACGCTTTAAATCAGTTTTTTAAGTTTGCCAAATTCGCGTCTATGGCAGAGATTTACGAAAGTGGTATTAAGGATTATAAAGCCTTTCAAAAACGGATAATTCCAGAAGATAGTTCTGGGTTTAGCGGTGTACGACATTTTAAAGAATTAATTTACGCCATCTCTTTACTCCGTAAAGTTTCTTTTATAAAGGAAAATTATTACGGTGACACCAATAAGCGATACATTGTTTCTCCATTATGTCTTAAAGAATATTCCAACCGCTGGTATTTAATTGCAGTAGCAGAAGGTGAAACGCAAATCAGAAATTTTGGCATTGATAGACTTTCAAAAATTGAGATTCTAAACTCTAAATCATTAAAAATTGAAGATTTCCAAGAGCAATTAAAACAATACGACACTGTGGTCGGTTTAAACTACAGTGAATATCCAAACAAAAACGTGGAAAACATTGTCATTAAAGCCCATAATAATCAACTTAAATATTTACGCAGTTTGCCTCTGCATAAATCTCAAGAATGTGTAAATGGAATAAATAACGATTGGGGTACCGTTACTTTTAAATTAAAACCGAATTACGAGTTTGAAATACAGATTTTAAAACTGGGCAATATGGTCGAGGTTTTAAAACCGCAATGGTTTAGAGATAAAATTAAAAAACACATTAGTGAAATGTATCAGCTGTATAACTAAACCTATTTACTAAGCAGGAAAAATAAAAGCACTCAATAAGGATTCCTTTTAAGGTGTTAAAGCAGTTTCTTCCCAAGAAACGGCTTTATTTTTTTGTATTTTTGATTAAACTTTATCTTTTAAATGAAAAAAACAGTCCTTTTACCATTGCTTCTCGTTTTAGCTCTAAACAGTTATAGCCAAGGCTTACTTTCAGAAAAAAACAACTTCACTCATCAAGATACACTCCGTGGTTCTATTACGCCAGAACGCGAATGGTGGGATTTAACTTACTATCATTTAGATATTGCTGTACACCCAGATAAGAAATTTATTTCTGGTAAAAACACAGTGCAATACAAGGTGCTACTAGCCAATAATGTTATGCAAATAGACCTGCAGGCACCACTTAAAATCACAAAAGCAGTTCAAGATACTAAAGAACTACAAGTAAGACAAGAGGGTAATGCATGGTTTATAACATTAAAAAGCAAACAAAAAACTGGTGACTTGAAATCTGTAGATGTGTTTTATGAAGGCTACCCTAAAGAAGCTATTAATGCGCCCTGGGATGGTGGTATTTCTTGGAAAAAAGACACGAACGGAAATCATTTTATAGCCTCTTCTTGCCAAGGTCTTGGCGCTAGTGTGTGGTGGCCAAATAAAGACCATATGTACGATGAGGTCGACAGTATGCTGATTAGCGTAAATGTGCCGAAAGAATTAGTGAATGTGTCTAACGGTAGACTTCGTAAAATAGAACCTAAAAAAGACAATACAACAACGTATCATTGGTTTGTAGACAATCCTATTAATAATTATGGTGTAAATATTAATATTGGTAACTACGTTAACTTTTCTGAAGTCTACAAAGGAGAAAACGGTGATTTAGATATGAATTATTACGTACTCGATTATAATTTAGAAAAAGCAAAAAAGCAATTTAAAGATGCGCCGAAAATGATGGAAGCTTTCGAGCACTGGTTTGGTCCTTATCCTTTTTACGAAGATAGTTTTAAGTTAGTTGAAGCGCCTTATTTAGGAATGGAACACCAAAGCTCTGTAACCTATGGCAATCAATTTAAAAACGGTTATTTAGGACGCGATTTATCGGGAACAGGTTGGGGTTTAAAATTCGATTTTATTATTATTCACGAAGCGGGCCACGAATGGTTTGCGAATAACATTACCAGCAAAGACATTGCAGATATGTGGATTCATGAAAGTTTTACAGCCTATTCAGAAAGCTTATTTGTAGAGTATTACTATGGCAAACAAGCAGGTTCAGAATATGTTATTGGAACCCGAAAAGGCATACAAAACGAACGACCAATTATTGGAAATTACAATGTTAATAGCGAAGGTTCTGGAGATATGTATTACAAAGGTGCGAATATGCTTAACACTATTAGAACGCTTTTAGATAACGACAATAAGTGGAGAACTATTCTTCGTGGTTTAAATAAAGACTTTTACCATAAAACGGTAACCACACAACAAATTGAAAATTATCTGATAGAAAATACAGGGTTAAACCTTCACCTCATTTTTAATCAGTATTTAAGAGATATCCGTATTCCGGTGTTAGAATATACTATTAAAGACCGAGAATTAAAGTATAGATGGAGCAATACTGTTGAAGGGTTTAAAATGCCGATTCAAATTGAAATTGATGGAAAAACACAATGGATAAAACCTTCTGCAACCACTAAAATATTAAAATTAAAATCTACAAACCCTGACTTTAAAGTGAATAAAAACTTCTATATTGAAGTAAAAAAGCTTTAAAATAAATACGCCGTAAAATGAATATTCAAAAAGTTACCTTTAAAAATACGGACGGGTTAGAGTTAAAAGGACGACTAGAACTTCCTCTGCAACAAAAACCACATAATTTTGTTCTTTTTGCGCATTGTTTTACGTGTAATAAAAATTTATCAGCCGTTAGAAACATAAGCAAAGCTCTAACGTCTAAAGGATTTGGTGTTCTACGTTTCGATTTCACTGGTTTGGGAGAAAGCAACGGAGATTTTGAGAACACTAATTTTTCTGGGAATGTTTCAGATTTAATTCAAGCTTCAAGATATCTCGAAGAAAATCACACCGCCCCTACGCTGTTAATTGGGCATTCACTGGGTGGTGCAGCCGCTATATTTGCTGCAAACGAACTCCAAAATATTAAAGCCATCGCAACCATAGGAGCGCCTTCCAACACCAGTCACGTAGAAAATCTACTAAAAAGTAATCTCGACGAAATTAATAAGCAAGGCAAAGCAGTTGTTAATTTAAGTGGGAGAGATTTTACTATTAAGAAACAATTTTTAGACGATTTAAAAACAAACGCGCTTCCTGAAGTTACCAAAAACCTCAACAAAGCATTACTTATTTTACACTCGCCGCAAGATGCTATAGTAGGAATTAAAAACGCTGAAGAGCTCTATAAAGCCGCAAAACACCCTAAAAGTTTTGTCTCTTTAGATGGTGCAGATCATTTATTACTAAAGAAAGAAGATTCTATGTATGCCGGTGAATTAATTGCGAGTTGGGCGAAACGCTATCTTAATTTACCAGAAATCGAAACCTTGAACACAACGCATCACGTTATTGCTAGTTTGGATAAAGAGGAAGGTTTTACAACGCAACTAAGAGTTGGAAATCATAACTTAATAGCAGACGAACCTACTTCTTTTGGCGGGAATGATTTCGGTCCGTCGCCCTACGAATATGTAAGCGCAGGACTTTCGGCTTGCACGGTTATGACCGTGCAAATGTATGCGAAAAGAAAAAAATGGGATCTAGAAAATATCGAGGTACACACAAGCTATTCTAAAACGCACGCTGAAGATTGTGAAAACTCTGAGGATATTTCAGCCAAAATTGATACGTTTACACGCGATATTAAATTAACGGGTCACTTAGACGACAAACAAAAAGAGCGCCTCTTACAAATAGCAGATAAATGTCCAGTACACAAAACATTGCATAGTGCTACACAAATTATAACGAATTTGCTTTAAAAACAGGTTGATTACAAAAGTTTATATAAATATGAGGCACAAAAAAAAGAAGTGATAATTCACTCCTTTTCTATGCTTATTTAATTTAAAATTAAGTCTTGATTTCTGCTTCGTAGTATTAAAAGCAAAGCTGTCCTATCGCCTTTATCTAGAAATACTGATTTAAAAGATTATAAGTCGTTTATAAAACTTCCATAAGGATCTTTAAATTGAACGCCCTCGGTAAATCTAAATTTACTCAATTGTTTAAATTCAACCAATCCCCAAAGCACAAATTCTTTTAAGAAATAACTTTCTTCTTTAGAAAGTTCCGGTTGGTGTTTTTCTAATAAATCATTTAATGGCGTTACAGCATCTAGGAGGTCTTTATACTCTTTATCGCTTAAATCGTCTAACAATTCAAAACCATCACGATTATTAAAGAACCAAGATACGATATCGTCGTACGGACTTTCTTCTTCTTGTTTTCTTAGTTTCTCGATTTCAGGGAAAAATTTAGGAAATAAACTTTTTACAGCCTCACCTATTAAATTATAAGCCACTTTTGCGGCCCCTTCTTGTTCGCCTTCGTACACCAACTCCACTTTACCAGTAATGGAAGGAATAACACCTGTAAAATCGCTTAATCTCACCGTCGTTTTTTCATCTCCTGTTTTTAACGCTCTAAGTTCCGCTGTACTCATTAAATTCTCATAAGCGGTAATACTTAAACGTGCACTAACACCGCTTTTAGCATCGATATATTCACTTTCTCTAGCTTCAAATACAATTTGTTCTAAAAGATCTTTAGCCAAATCTGGTACAGCTATGGTCTCTTTTTGTTGTGTTCCGAGCTTCGCTTCCTGCTCTGTAATACGACGAGCAGTTTCAATATCTTGCGGATAATGCGTTAGTATTTGAGAGCCTATTCTATCTTTTAAAGGCGTAACGATGCTTCCTCGGTTGGTATAATCTTCAGGGTTTGCCGTGAATATAAACTGCATATCTAAATTTAACCTCAGCTTAAATCCTCTAATTTGAATATCACCTTCTTGCAAAATATTAAACAAAGCCACTTGTATTCTAGCTTGTAAATCTGGTAATTCATTAATAACGAAGATACAGCGGTTTGCTCTTGGGATCATACCGTAATGAATTACGCGATCGTCTGCATAACTAAGCTTTAAATTAGCTGCTTTTATGGGGTCTACATCACCAATAATATCGGCAACAGTAACATCGGGAGTGGCTAATTTTTCGGCAAAACGCTCACTTCTATGCATCCAGTAAATAGGTGTGTCGTCTCCTTTTTCTTTGATTAATTCTATAGCAAGTCGAGAAATAGGCTGTAAAGGATCGTCATTAATTTCAGAACCTTCAACCACAGGGATATATTCGTCCAAAAGATTAAGCATCAATCGTGCTAAACGTGTTTTTGCTTGGCCTCGTAAACCTAATAAATTAATATTATGCCGCGATAAGATAGCGCGTTCTAATTCTGGAATCACAGTGTTTTCGTAACCGTGTACGCCTTCAAATGTGGTCTCTTTATTTTTTATTTTTTCAATTAAATTATCTCTTAATTCATCTTTTATAGATTTGCTTTTGTACTTAGCCTTTTTTAATTCACCTATAGTTTTAATTGTATTTACTTTCATATGTAGTTTAAGCTTTTGAGCTATTTCTTATTATAATATGGAATAATCGATTCGCTTCTTCTGCTTCAATATTATTCTTCTTGCTATTCACCAATTATTCTCTCAGGATAATTAGCCTTTAATTCGTTTCTTTCTATTGGTTTCGTAATCTTCAAAAATCATTTCACCCAAACCTTTAATCCCCGTATAAAAGGCTTTTCCCTGATTAGCCTTCGTAAATTCTTGAACAAACTGCATTAAATAAGGATCTTCCGCAATCATAAACGTGGTTATTGGAATATGTAGTTTACGAGCTTGCTGTGCCATTGCATAGCACTTGTTGGTAATATGCGGATTTAATCCATTACTATCTTTATAATAACTTCCGTCTTTAAGTCGTAAGCAACTCGGTTTTCCATCGGTAATCATAAAAATTTGTTTGTTAGTATTTCGCTTTCGGCGTAATAAGTCCAACGCTAATTGTAAGCCTGCCACTGTGTTTGTGTGATAGGGGCCAACGTTTAAATAGGGTAAATCTTTAATTTTAATTGGCCACGCATCGTTACCAAACACTAAAATATCTAAGGTATCTTTTGGATATCTGGTAGTAATTAATTCGGCCAACGCCATCGCTACTTTTTTGGCTGGCGTGATTCGGTCTTCACCATAGAGAATCATACTGTGGCTAATATCTATCATTAACACCGTACTCATTTGCGATTTATGCATAGTATCTTCGACTACCAAATCGTCTTCGGTTAAACTAAAATCGCCAATACCGTTATTAATCTGCGCATTTTTTAAGCTCTCGGTCATTGATACTTTGTCTAACCCATCACCAAACTGATAATTTCTAAAATCGCCCGTATGTTCATCACCCTGACCCATTTGTTTACTCTTATGATTTCCAGAACCACTACGTTTTATTGCTCCAAAAATCTGATCTAATGCTGCCTGCCGTATCGCTCTCTCGGTTTTTGCCGTAATTGCCATACCGCCTTTACCATCCGGTTTAATTTCCTCGCGGATATAGCCTTTCGTCTTTAAATCTTCAATAAAATCGTCTATGGTATACTCAGAAGTTGTTAGTTTATATTCTTTGTCTAATTCTCGTAACCATTCTATCGCCTCATCGAAATCTCCGGAAGTATGTGTTATAAGTTCTTTAAAAATTTCGAAAAGTTTTTCGAATGGTGACTGTGTAGGAGCTTCGTACGTTTTAAAAACAAAGCCTTTTTTAAAATTATGATGTGTTTTCATACCTTATAAAAATAAGACTTTTAAAGCAAAAAATAAGTAAAGTTTCGTTAAAACTGTACTTTTAACACTACGCTAACAACATTGTTTTATTTTAAAAATGACCGTGTTATACATCGGTTTGCACCCACAATATGGATTTATAGATTTAGAACTTGCATAACGATTAATATCTACTTACATTTAAAAGGTATTTTAATAAACTAAAAAGAACATACAATGAAAAAAATAACTCAATTAGCATTAGCATTAACTTTCATTTTTGCTGCAAGTTGTAAAGAGAAAAAAGAAACACCAGCTGCACCAGAAATGGAGAAAGAAACAGAAATGGTAACAAAAACTGAAACGGCTATAAAAGTAAAAGTAATTTTAGAGTCTAAAAGTGACAGTAAGGTAACTGGTAATGCAGTCTTTACCCAAGTAGATGGCAAAGTAAAAATGGTTGCCATTTTAGAAGGGTTAGATAAAGGAACACACGCGATACACTTACACGATAAAGCAGATTGCTCTGCGGCAGATGGTTCATCGGCTGGCGGACACTGGAACCCAACAGGACAACCTCACGGGAAATGGGGTGATAGCGCAGGATATCATAAAGGAGACATTGGAAACTTTGAAGCCGACGATAAAGGATACGCAACGGTAAATATGACTACCGATGAATGGTGTATTGGTTGTGGTGATGATACGAAAGATATTTTAGGTAAATCGATTATAATACATCAAGGTGCCGACGATTTCACTTCTCAGCCTAGCGGAAACGCTGGATTTAGAGTTAGCTGTGGAGGAATCATAAAATAGACACATTCTAATTTCAATAAAAAGCAGCTTACTAAAGCTGCTTTTTTTTTATCTTTAAACCAAATATACGATATGCAATTAGAATTATTAATTTCGAAATTCCAGCAAAAAGACGAAAAAGCTTTTGAAGCGCTTTACAATATGTATAGCGAAAGTATGCATGGCGTAATTTATAATATTGTGAGAGATCGTAATATTGCTGAAGAAGTGATGCAAGATGTTTTTATAAAAGCTTGGCATAAATCGGAATCTTACGACGCCACTAAAGGTCGCTTTTTCACTTGGATTCTTAATATTTCTAGAAATGCAGCTATAGATAAAACCAGATCTAAACATTTTAAAAACAATTCAAAAAACCTTGATGCTGAATATTTCGTAGATATTCTACCATCTCAAGATGACCTAAACGATAGCACTGACGCTATTGGTGTTGCTAAATTTGTAAGCTTACTCAAACAAAAGTGTATTGAAGTGTTAGAGTTATTATACTTTAAAGGCTATACGCAAAAAGAAGCTGCAGAAACTTTGGAAATACCCATCGGGACGGTTAAAACAAGAAATAGAAATTGTATTAATGAATTAAGACAAATCGTTTTAAACTAAATGGATATTAAAACCTACATAGAATCTGGAATTTTAGAACTGTATGTTGCAGGCGCACTCTCTGATTTAGAAAATAGAGAAGTGTACAATGCTATGCTTAAGCATACTGAAATACTACACGAAGTTTTAAATATTGAAGCTGCCGTTGTTAAATTGACAGCCCAAGTTTCTCCTTCAACTTCTAAACATATTTATGCAAGCATTAAAAAAGCACTCGGTCTTACTGATGAAGACACTAAAGTTATGTCTTTAAATACCCCTTCTAAAAACACCAATTGGTTAAGTTATACGGGGTGGGCAGCGGCAGTATTTTTAGCCGTTGGTTTATTATGGACTCTAAACAAAAATGCGTCTCTAAATACCAAAGTATCGACTATAACGACAGATAAAGAATTTTTAGAAATTCAAATTGAAGATGTCAATTCCGATTTGGCAGACACTAAAAAATTACTGAATGTTGTTAGAGATGAAAATTTAATAAATATAACCTTAGATGGTCAAGCGGTCTACCCTGAAGCATACGCGAAAGTGTATTGGGATAAATCTGAAGAAACAGTATATTTAGATTTAGAAGGCTTACCAAAACCTCCAAAAGGTAAAGTTTACCAAATCTGGTCGCTAACTTTAAATCCGTTGTCGCCTACGAGTTTAGGAACAATAGACGATTTTAATGACAATACTAATAAAATTTTCGAATTACAAAATAACAATGCCTCTCAAGCGTTCGGTATTACCTTAGAACCGGCTGGCGGAAGTAAAACCCCTACAATGGAACAACTCTACACCTTAGGTGTGGTAAGTGATACCTAGTGGTGCGGTCTTAACTACTAAAAAAGCTTAAACTGAATTTCAGTTTAAGCTTTTTTTATGGATTTAAATGAATTGTAAAGTTACTAATGGTGTTTTAGTCCAATAAGTTCTGAGATTTTAAAAAGTTAATAAAATAATAAAAACTCTAAAAGTAGCACTTAATAAAAGCTAATCTATAGCGGAATTTAAAATGAAAGCTTAAAAATTAGAGTTTAAGTTTAAAGACTTTAAAATAGCGGTTTAATTAAATGATCTCAGCGACTCAATAGGTATTGGCTTAATACAGCCTCTGTGCAGTCCGAATGCTCAATCATACTATGGTTTAAGGTAAAGTGATGATTTTTAAGTCGATTTCTTTAGGCTAATTAAGGTGTTGTTTCACATTTTTTCTGTGATGAGTGCTAACAGCTTAAAATAAACCAAAAAACAAAACCCTTTTTAAACTGCGTTTAAAAAGGGCTTTGTAATCAACCAACAAAAAACAAACAAAAAATCTTACTCAACAAAACAATCAAAGTAAAAAAATGTTGGTTGATACTTAATTAAATTACACTTAAAAATTATACGTTATTGATCCTTTAGCACTGAACGGAGTTCCTGGCGTAAAATGAATTTCTTCTACAGCATTCACCTCGTTTTGCAAACGTGTTTCAGTTAAGAATTGTGTTTCGTTCCACTCGGTATCGAAAATATTTTCAATGACAACACCAAGGGTTATATTTTTATTAATTTTATAATTCAGATTAAAATCGGTTACAAAATAACCTTCAGCTACGACCGAGTTATCCTCGTTGGCTGGTCTGTCTCCCAAATATCTGTAATGTATACCCCCTGCAAATCCATTGTACTCATTTAATGATAAACCACCTACAAACGTTAATTTAGGCGCTAAGGGAATGTAGTTTTCTCCCTCAGGATCTTCAACACTTCTAGCTTTTGTTAACGTCGCATCGGTATTAAAATATAAATGATCGGTTAATTGGTAACGCAAACCAAAATCTACACCGTAACGTTCTGTTTCTCCACTAGGCTCTACAACTCCAGCATCTCCAACATATACAAATTCTTGCTCTAAAAATAAATACCAAGCTGCCGCGTTTAAGGCTAATTTAGGAATAGGTTTCCAGATCGACCCCACATCTACACCATACGCTTTTGGTAAAACATCTTTACCTTCTTGAGCCACCACAACACGTGTATCGTTAGAGTGAAAACCAATACCAGATTTAAAAAACCATTGTAAGTTATCGTTTTGTTCGAATACGACATTCAGTTTTGGAAATAATCCTGCTTTATTTTCTGCTTGTGTACTGTAGTCTTCAACTAAAGCATCGTTATACATAAATTTAAAATACTCTAAACGCAGACCTGGCGTAATTTTGAATTTTCCTAAATCAAATTCAGCCTTATAAAACGCAAACATATTGGTTTGGTTTATATCCCCTAATTGTATATTCTCTAACGTCGTTGTTCTGTTTAGCGTGTGTGATAATTCGATTTCACTAACTCTATCGTGTCTTAAACCTACGCCGGCTGTGGTTGTTAAATCGGCAAAACTTAAAAGACTTGACTTTTCGATTTGAGCATTGAAACCAAAAATGTTTCTGTCTTCTTTTTGTTTAATTTGATCGCCATTGATAGGATCTTCTAAAAAGAAAGTGAAATTAGAATACAGTTCGAAATCGTAATGAGAATAGAAAGCGTTTGAAGTTAATATGGTATTATCATCAATCACCGATCTAAATTCAACATTAGCATTAGTACGACTGGTGTTCCCTCCTTCAGTATCGTCTATGGCTCCAAAACGGCCAATTAACCCACTGTCCACTGCCCGTTGCGGAATTTGCCCTGAAGCATCCCAACGACTATCTAAATGTGTTATAGTAAACGCTAATTTATCGGTGTTGTTAACGTATGTTGTGTATTTACCAATAAGATTTACTCTATTAAAATTCTGAGAGGTCTTAAAAGCACCGTCAGTTTCAATATATTCGATACCTACGTAAGCATTATCCCGATTAGATTTTTCTAATACGTTGAATAACCCTAAAGTTCTAATCGTATTAAATTGACCATAAGATAATTTAATCGTATTATTTTTTAAACTGCTCTTCGTTTTAAAATCGACATAGCCAGCAGTTGTGAAATCTCTAGCCTCAGCGTAATAAGGGCCTTTTCCAAAATGAATATTACTAATAGTTTCAGGTATTACAAAGTGTAAATCGCTATACCCTTGACCGTGAGCGTGCGACACGTTATTTACGGGTATTCCGTCTACATTTATAGAAATATCTGTTCCGTGATCGATATCGAAACCTCTTAAAAACAGTTGTTCCGCTTTACCTCCACCAGCGTGTTGCCCAATCATTAATCCTGGTACTTTTCTTAAAATCTCTTGTGAAGAGTTAATAGGATTTGTTTCTAAATCCATTTTCACTAAAGTGTTTAACGGGTTTATTTGCTCTGTTAACACTAACTCTTCTAAATTAAAAATTTTGTTGTCTAAAACCACAGATAGTGAACCCGAAACTAAACTTTCGGTTAGTACTATTGTCGACTTTTCAAATCCGAATAATCCGATTTCTAAAACATCCCCTACCGCGCTTTCTTCTATAATAAAATACCCGTTTTCTGAAGTATGTGCGTGAGATTTGCTTGTTGTATTGTACACATAAGCACCATTGAGAGGTTGCTTATAACTGTCAAAAACAAAACCTTTAATCTGTTGTGCTTGTGAGCACGTAAAACTAAAAAGAAAAAAAGTAACAAAAATTAATTTAAATTGATTCATATATAATTATAATTGGTTTATTTTAATTTCCATTAAAGGCCCAAGTTCGTAAGCGCTATCTTTTAATTCCTTTTTAAGAGATTTTACTTTATCTAACATTTGGTTAGCCTTGTATATTTCTGCAATATGATACAGTGCATTAGGCTCGAAGGTTTTGTTTACAACATAAGCTTCTACAATGTCTAATGCTTTATCAAAATTTCCTTTTCTAAACTCAGACCACGCTAGTAAATCGTAAGATAAAGGTGTTGGTCTATTTGCAATTTCCCGTTTTGAAACGGCTAATGCGGCATCTAAATTCGTATTATTATCTGCCCATAATTGTACGTTATATGCATTATACATATCGCCATAATTTTCATTTTTTACCGCCTGATTGTACGCTTCTAAATAATTATCTTTAGCGACATCATCTTTCATATACTCAGAGATTTCTGCTTTTAACAAGTAAAAATCTGGTGTATTGTAATTTTTAGTTACCGTATTTAATATACGCATTGCTTCCTCTGGATTGCGCTCGTAAGAGTAAACAATCCAAGCAATTCCTTTTTTAGAATACGCGTCATTTGGATCTAATTGAAGTGCCTTTAGGTAGTAATTATAAGATTTTTGAATCTCTCCAATATGTCCATAAAAATCGGCAAGATTTGTATAAGACCATTGCATTAAGCCTTCATTTTTTGAAGTTTCAGCCTTAACAACAGCCTGCTCCATATACTTAATTGCGGCGTCTAAATTACCTTTGTGATCATTCCATTTAGCGGTTCGAATTAGAAAATCAAAGCTATTAAGATTTATCAACTTTTCTAAGTAAAACTTAGCTTTTTCATCGTCTCCAAGCTCTAAATATACATCGAATAGCATTTTCTGAGTATCGGTTAATTTTTCGCCATTTTCTTCAGCTTTTAATAATAATTCTAACGCGTTTCTAAATTTATGTTGCGAAATATAATTACGAGCTAAGCCTCTTAAATAGCTAGCATTATCGTAATTGGTTTTTTTGTTTAAAATAAGGTAGTTTTTTTCAGCTTCAATAAGCTTAGAGATGTCTCCAGTGGTTTCAAACTTGCTTCCGTTTAACCCAGCCATTTTTCCTAAATAAGGAAATTGATTCGGCGTTTTCTCTAATTTTTGAGACCAAAAAGCGTACTCCTTATTTATAAGGTCTACTGTTTTGTTTTCAGTATTTAAAAAAGAATTGTAATCCTGAGCAGCTGTAATATCTTTTGAGTTAGAAATCTTGCTGCAACTCGCTATTGTAAGTAATAGGACCAAAGAATAAAGTATCGATTTCATAATATTGTTTGTTTGTTTGTTTGTTTGTTTGTTTGTTTGTTTTTTAATTTTATTCATATAAAAAACTAAAGCGCTAGTAAGGATAGCGCTTTAGTTTAAAGTGCTTCTACCAAGCAGAAGCTAAATATGGAAATGAGGCTAAAAAAGGTTTGTCATTTTCATTAACATTATCGTTGGATAAACCTGGGTTTTCAGAAAAATCTTCTCCTCCAAAAATTAATAATAACTCTACAGTTATTACATCGTCTGCAAGGTTACGTCCTGTTAAGACATTTGTTCCGTCATAAAACGTTGTTGTTCCATCAAGCGATACATTTAAAACATCGGTAGCTAATAGACCTGTAAATGCAGCAGCATCTTGCCCCAATGCATTCATATCTCCTGGGTTAGCAAATGCAGGACTTAAACCCATTAAATTGGCTTGAAACATGGCCTGATACGCGGCGTTTTGATCTGTAGGAACCGTTGTATTAAAAGCGTCTTTAGAGCCTGAAGACACAAACACTGTATTTACAGCTGGGCGTCCCATTTGGTCTTCTTGACTATAGGTTCCAGTAAAATCTAGAGTTGTTGGTGCCGGTGTTGGTGTTGGCGTAAAGCTATCATCGTCGTTAGAGCAGTTAAAAGAAACTGCCGAGACTAATAATGCTGTCATTAGTATTTTTATAGTTTTCATAAGTTTTAAGTTTTAAATTGTTATTATTTTCTTTTAGATTCTATCCACGTATTAATGGTCCCTGAACCACCAATCATAGATTTTGGCACCTCAACGACAATAGACATTACGTTAGTTCCTGCAAAGGTGTCGTCTCCTGGCGTATTAAAACTCGTTGCATCTCCAGCAATAATTGCGGAATATTGAGCAAAGTCAAAAAAGAAGGGATCGTCTCTTGGCCCTGCAAACGCTTTAATACCGTTTGGATTGTTCGTTACTTTTGCTGTTTCACCGTAAGCTGTAATATCTACCACGGTCTGTGTCGCATCCTTCATAATGGTACTATTTAAACCTACAGCTGCTGGAGTGGTTGGTCCGAAAAAGTACATTTTTCCATTTCTAGGAATCGCTTGAATAACTAAATCCTCAACGTTATCGTTATTAGTATCAATGTTAATCTCCACTAATACATTTTCATCGAAAGTTGCCGAAGTCGAAGCCATCGGACTTAATAAACCTTGAACATTGGCTACAAAAGCAATATTATCTGTGTTTTGCCCCTGAAACGCATAAAAGTCGGTGATGTCACTACTTGTGCCTGTAACATCTGGTGCATCAATGTGATCGGCTGCTACCATAAAGAAGCCAGCAATAGCTAATGCTGAAGCTCCTAGTAAAATTTTCATTTTTTTCATAATATGAGATTTTTTGTTAATTAATAATTTGTTCTCGAGAATACCTACGCAAAAAAAGTAGATAGGGTTTTATAAATTGTTTCATTTATAAAAATAAATGGGATTTTAAACTTTTAGAAGTACCTTTATACTCAAATAAAAAGTTATGAATCCTTCAACTTCAGGTTGGATAAAGAAATTCGAATCGATCGTTAGACAAAGTGGTTTGTTTTGCAGCGACTTTAACGCGCTGTACTCTAAACTAAGGCAAAGCGGCTTTTTATACGGTCTAAATATTTTTGCACCACCGCAATTTGAATTCGAGCATACCTATTCTAAAGATGAAATTGGAAAAGTAAATCTACTCACCGGCTTGTACCATACTTATGTATTTACCACGGGAGACACGAATTTTAATACGTTTTTAACAAATGTGGTGCAGTTTTATAAAGATTTAGAAGTTTCAGATTTATCGCTGTGGGACAAATTATTTATTCGGAGTTCAGACGCTTCCGTTTTAGAACGCCTAATTAACGATCGTGTGCAATTAGATAATAACTTATTGACCCGAAATTTTAATAAAACGGTTACCAATTCGCTAGTTTTTATTGATATCCTGACCTTTAGACAACATTTAAAAACAGGAATAAACGTAAACACTTACGCCGCTCGTTTAGAGACCATCCTTGTCAATATTACTTACGACGCCTTAAATTATAAAGTAGATAACAATAAAAAAGATCTCGATTTTCTAAAAAGTTTGCGTGAATCGATTTCTTATGTAAAGGACGATAGTAAAAATTTTAACTTAAATTATAGAAGAGCATTAGAAACAGATTTTAATTATTACGAGAAAAAATATTTCTTAGACATTGCTTGTTTGGCCATTTGGGAAGACGTTTTTGAAGATGATAAAGCGTACAATTTTGTAAAATCTGTAGGTGTAGATATGAATCTTTCGGTAGAAGAGATAAACGACGCGCTAAACCATATTGTAGCGTTTAATAAACGCCATAAAGAAGAGTTTTCTGTATTTAAAACCTCTACACCAATTGCTAATTTTTACGATAATTCGTCGAAGTTGGTTATGAAACTTATAAAAAGGAATAGTAAGCGTATTTTTAAAGAGCTCGTTCAAAGTAAAGATTTAATGGTATTGCTTACACAGGCTACAACTCGAGATTTAACAAAAGAGGAGCAGAAAAAAGTACAATCTCAATTGATAGATATTTTTAAAACCATACCAAGTCTGGCTATTTTTATTTTACCTGGTGGCGCTATTCTATTACCTATTGTAGTGAAATTAATTCCAAATATGTTACCGTCTACTTTTAACGATAACAAAGTCGAAAAAGTAAAAGAGGAAAAAAAACCTAAAGAATTAAAAAATTAATAGGATTTACTCTAACCAATTCTTAAACTCCTTTACACGCTCTCTGGCTACTATAATTTCATAATCTTTATAGGTATTCAATTTTATTTCTATTCGCGAATTAGTATAGCTTACCATATCTTTTATGGCATTAATATTAACGTAAAACTTACGATTAATTCTAAAAAACATATGGGGCTCTAACTCTGTTTCCAATTCGTCTAAAGTGGCGTCTATTAAGTAATTGCGACCTTGACTAGTGTACAAATATGTGCCTTTATTTTCACTGTACACACATTCTATTTCGTCGCTTTGTATTAGTTTTAAATGCTGTCCTACTTTTACCGAAAACCGCTTTTTATACTCGCGCTCTATCGGGTTTACCAAAAGTTGCTTAATATCATTAAAATCTAATGTTACGTGTTGCTGCGACTCTAGTCTAGATTTATATTTTCTTACGGCAGCTTCCAGTTCCTCTTCATCTATAGGTTTCAATAAATAATCTATACTGTTCAATTTAAATGCTTTTAGAGCATACTCGTCGTAAGCTGTTGTAAAAATTATTGCCGATGTAATAGAAACCGCTTCAAAAATTTCGAAGGATAAGCCGTCGCTTAACTGTATATCTAAAAATATAAGATCGGGATGTGCGTTATGCTCACACCACTCAATAGACTCTTCTACCGAATGTAATAACGTATCGGCTTCAATATTAATTTTTTTTAGCATCCGTTGTAAACGTCTTGCCGACGGTTTTTCATCTTCAATAATAAGTACTTTCATTTTAATTATATTTTAAAATTAATCCCAACGATTACTTTTAGTTTTCTCCATATACTCGCGTATTTTGCGTTCTTCCCAGTCTTTCCCCATAACAAAGGTGGGTACAAAAACACTTAATCCATGAGCTAGTAACCCTAATCCCCAGAAAAATAAAGTGGTGAAATTATGCCACTGGAAATAGCTTTCTCCGACGTCTAAATTCTGAATATTGATCACCACAATCATTAAATTAATTACGGTATAAACTAACGCGTGTGTGTAAAACCCTTTTATTTGTTTAACGCGTTTTGCTGCTCTTTGGTAGCGCTCCTGTTCTAAGTTTCGATTTTCCATTTTAATTCCAGTGTTTAGTATGTTGTTCTTTGTCCAAAATTTCTTTTATTTTTTTCTCTTCCCAATTTTTCCCAAAACCAAACACCCCAAATCCGTGAAAAATAAGTCCCATTCCCCAACCCAACATTGGGTAGAAAAACCATTTGTGCTGCTCCCAAGAGGTTTTGTAATTAATAAAAATGATTACCGGAATAATAATACAATAAGCTATAAGATTGCCGTAAAACCCTTTTATTTCGTCAACATGCTTTTTTGCTTGGTAATAAGCGTCTTGCTCGTTTATTTTATAGTTTGTTTTCATAATAGAGAGTTGTTTTGTAAGCATTGGTAAGGCCACTTTAAACGTGTTTTCACTTTCCGTAATGCTTATTTTTTTGTTTGTTAATAAAGCGTAACGTTGTTTTATATTACTTAAACCAACACCGCTACTGTTACTTTTTACCACTCGTTTTATTTGCAAATTGTTTTGGACCACCAACAAACCGTTGTCTTCGTAAATAGTAATATGCAACGGTTTGTTACTAGTTACAATGTTGTGTTTCACCGCATTTTCTAATAATAATTGTAACGATAAAGGCACCACCTTACTTTCTGGATTCTTAGCGTGCTCTGGCATAGAAAACACTAAACTGTCTTCAAATCGCATTTTTAACAGCGACATATACGTTTTTGCAAACTTGAGCTCTTGGTCTACCAACACTAAATCTTTGTTTTTCTGCTCGAGCACATACCTGTATATTTTAGATAAACTAGTCGTAAATTTCTGTGCGTTTTCGGGGTTTTCATCGATTAAACTTGCTAAAACATTTAAGCTATTAAACAGAAAATGCGGATCTAATTGATTTTTTAAAGCATTAAACTTAGCACTCGCCGTACCTGCAATTACTTTTTGTTCTTTAATTTTTTGCTTTTGCTTACGGTTGTAGAAATACACGAAATGAAAGACAATAACAATACTCATTGTAATCCATAATCCAAATTGGTAATCCATAATCGATTCGTGACTAATAAAATAAGAAAAACTATTGCCTACATAAATAACCGACGTGAAGAAACGCAATAAAAACAAACCTATTAAGGTTAATAGCGTAGAACCTAACGTGCCAATTATAATGCGCTTTACACCGTTTTTCTTCTGCCACTCTAACCGCTCTAAATAGGCGAAATAAAACATATTCGAGAAGGCTAAAATAAAAGCGTACAGTTGATAAAACCCAAAACTGATTAAAAACGCGTCTGAACTTTTATAATTAAAATCGCCAAAAAACAAGTTACCGAGTATAAATACTAAACAGCCAATAGCGAATGTGATTATTATATTTTTAAAGTGGCTATTCATTGGTTTTCTTTTTAATTTGTTTAGCATCATTCAATTCTAAAGTTAGCAAAAGCTAATTTGGTAGATTAGTTAACTTATTTGTTAATCATTTTCGTGTTACTTTCCAAAACAGAAAGTCGTATTTTTAACCGAATACAAAAGTGCTATTTTAGGCGCTTCTTTTTTATTAATTTCTACTTTTTTTACTTCTATTGGTTTATTTTTGTCTGTAGACACTTGGGTCACGGCAAAAATTGAGATGAGTACTCCGATTTTAAACATAGTATGTGGTGTTAAAGGTTGAAGCAAATATCACTCAGCTTACGCGATTTTTAAAAAAGGGTTTACCGAACTGTAATTTTTCACTTCTCAACTGCATTTTTACATTCTATTTTAAAAAAATGAGTAACTTATACCGTGTAAACGCTATTTTCATGATCACCGTTAAAACCGTAGAACATATTGTAATAGGAATAATAGGTTGTTTAATCGTACTCAATATTGTTTTAAATTTTAATCGCACAAAAAACGATACTGTAAATGTTATTCTTAAAAACTGGGCATACAATAAGTATTTTTTTACCACTTTTTTTTGGGGTGTTTTGGGAGGGCATTTCTTTCTAGGTTCACGCTTGCCACTATTTGGAGATAACTGGTGGCTCCCCGTTGTACTACTCGTTGTAATCGTTATTATTATGATTATAATAGGAAAACGATTAAATCCTAAGTACATTTTAAAACGTCGTTATCAACTCATTTTACTCCTTACGGGTATCCTTTACGGTCATTTTATTTGGTCGCAACGCCACTTACCAAACGTAGATTTACCTTGGTTTTAATACCTGAATTTATGATACAGCACCTAAAACAATTTTTAAACAACACACATCTTATTAAGCGAATACAGTACGTATTAATAGCAATGTTTGTTCTTTTAATTGCTTTAGATGTTTATTTGGCTGTCGATTCTATAGACAATAACACCATAAGCAGTATTATTAAAAACAATACCGATAACGGTTTTTTTGTCCTTACTTATTTTTGGGGCGCCATAGCTGCAAATCTTTTTTTTACCACTCGCCGATTAAAATTAGTGAGCCCCACCGTTGGTACCATTATTTTGGTGGCATTTGCACTTATTATTATCGTATTTAATATTGGCGAATTAGTTACAGATTTTATGGAAGACCACTATTACGGCATTTACCGCTATGCCATTTCTATGGCGTTGGGTAGTGTTGTGGGCTTACTGTTTTGGAGACAAGAAGGAAAAGCAGTTTAATTTTTTCTCTTTTTAAGCCGAATTAGCGCCCGGTTGATTGTGGCTGTAACTTACTATACAATAGAACGTCGTTAGTTGAATCATTTTATAAATATAACCCACTATTGAAGCCCTTTAAGAGCTCTTAAAACAATTGAGTACTTTTAAAGATAGTTTCTTATTCTTAGTACCTCGTAATTTTGTATTTTACAAAAAAAATAAAATGAAGAATTTTCTACTGTTATTAAGTGTTTGCTTTGTACTTGTTGCTTGTAATGGCAAAGCAGAAGTCAGTTCTATTAATCCTATTAACTGGAATAAAAGAACCATTTTACTTCCAAAAAGCAATGCTCTGGTTACCGGTAAAACGTATTTATCTGTCTATTCTGAAATTTATGGTTTAACCGAGCACCGCACACAGGGTTTAACTGCAACCGTAAGCATAAGAAACATAAATCCTAACGACACAATCTATATCAATAAAGCTGAATACTTTAACACACACGGGGAACTGATTAGAACCTATTTTAGCAAAACAGTGTTTATAAAACCTTTAGAAACTATAGAGATTATTATAGACGAACGCGATAAAGAAGGGGGTTCGGGCGCTAATTTTGTTTTCGATTGGAGTATTTCTGAAGGAATACACGATCCGTTTTTTGAAGCCGTTATGATTTCAACCTCTAGTCAACAAGGAATTTCATTTACCACACAAGGCCTTAAAATTTAAAAACTTCAGTTTACTTTTGGTGCTTCATTTGTACTTCGGTCTCTAAAAAATTATAATTTCTAAAAATTCTTTCGCTTCAACGTAAACCATAAACGTTCTTTTCTATTAAAATAATTAACATTATTTTTTGTTTTCGAAATGTTAATTATTTACCATTCTATACTATTAATGCTTTAACTTTGAAATGTGAAAATAACATTCAAAATATTAAGCCTCTTATTTTTATTGGCATTCTGTTTACCAACAGTTAATGCGAGCGCAACTATAGTGTCTTTACACAACGAAGAGGTTTCAAAAACTTTAAAATCGGCATCTGACAAAGGTGCTATCACTACCGCTTCTTTTTCTGTACATACCAAAGAATTTGATCGCATTATTGTAGAACAACTTACCACCAATACACCTGTAATATTTATAAAACATCTTGACACTGGAAAGGCGATTGCCGCTAGTAGCAAGCATTTATTTGTAATAGCGTATTCTAAATACATTCAGTTTTTAAAAAATTTAAACCTTAATTTTTTAACTATTGATATTATTTACCCGTTTCATTCCTTCTGGTAAACCCCTTTTAATTATTTCGGCGCCCTGTAGTGGCAAAACTTTTAAACGGACTTTGTAATACTCACAAAGTGCGCATAACGCTATCAAAATAATTAAAAAATTTATTATGGAATTAGGAATGACTATTATATCTGCTACACTATTATTATTAATTATAGTACCCTTAACTTTAATGCAATTAAAAAAGAGAAACAAAGAGCAATTGCTTTTAAAGTCTTTAAAAACTTTATCTAATCAGCAAAATTGCAAACTTACAAAATACGACGTAACTAGTGATTTTGCCATTGGTTTAGACCAAGCAACTAAAACCTTATTTTATTATAAAAACACGGTTTTAGAAAACATATCGAAACACGTTAATTTAAGTCAGTTTTTAGATTGCGAAGTTTTAGAGGTAAGACAAAATAACACTAGAAACAAACAAGGCGACATAGAAAACTTAAACTTAGTACTGCATCCAATAGATAAAAATGGAACGGTAGAGACGTTAAAAATCTATAACTCTAAAGAAAACTATCAATTAAACGGAGAAGTTGATTTAACTAAAAAATGGAAAGATTTAATTTCTTTATCCATAAAATAATTATTTCCCCCACCTTTTAAGCCCTAATATTTTGTATTAGGGCTTAATTTATTCTATTAACCAAGGACATACATACATACATACATACATACATACATACATACATACATACATACATACATACATACATACATACATACATACATACATACATACATACATACATACATACATACATACATACATACATACTACTATCTCTTTTTTAATTGCTGTTATAGATCCGTTGAGCTCGGTAACTGTATGTTTGGAAGCTAACACGCAATTCGATTAAAAACACAAAACTAAAACAGCTATTAGGGTCTCTATTGTAGCTTTCTTTATCTTGCTCTTTTTTATCATTATCGGACAACTAATTTTGTAGGGGATGGAAGTGTCGCTAGATGCTTTTCAAATTTCTGGTGGTGTCATTTTATTTCTATTTGCCTTAACAATGATATTTGAGGATGGAAAACTAGGCGCTAAAAACAAATCATAAACGATTATAAACAGATTACTATTTTCTCCGTTGCCATACCATCAATAGCGTCGCCAACAGCAATAATAGTCATTGTGCTTTTAACCGACAATCATTTATACTCTGTGCAGCAACAAGCTACAACTGCTGTATTAGTACCCGTTGTAATTGTTATAACACTATTTTTATTATTAGCCGCGAATAGCGTTCCACAAAAAATTGGTGAATACGGAATTACCGTTATTAGTAAAGTTATGGGTTTAATTCTTTCGGCTTACGCTATACAAAGCATTCTTGTGGGAATAAAAGATTTCGTTGTGGTTTTGCATTAAGACGTATCTTTAAAGTAAAAAGATATATAGTATAATTTATGAAGCCTATAAAAACAGCCTCTTTTCTATTTGTTTTTGCGAGTCTTGTAATTTTTGAAACACTAATAGCAAACAGTGATGGTCTTAGTACTTTGCATTTTATATCGAAACCACTTATTGTAAGTGTACTTATTCTGTACTTCTTAAATACAACAAAACAGCAAAAGGTTGCGTGGAGACGATTAACGCTATTAGCCTTAGCTTTTTCTTTATTAGGCGATGTTTTATTACTCTTTGTATTTAAGTCGGAGTTTTTCTTTATGGGCGGTTTGCTCGCTTTTTTAATAACACACACTTTGTACTGTATCGTATTTTTAAAACATCGTAATAAGGCATTAAAGCCTTATCGTATTATAGCTCTATTTGTTGTGTATGCTATTGGATTGTTTGTTCTCTTAAAACCAGGATTGGGAGAGCTACTAATTCCTGTACTTGTTTATATGTCGGTGATTCTATTAATGGGCATTACCGCGTATTTAAGAAAAGGAAATTCGCCCAACACTAGCTTTAAACTCGTGTTTTTAGGCGCACTATTTTTTATAATTTCAGATAGTATTTTGGCAATTAACAAATTTTATTTGCCCGTCCCTTATTTCAATTTTAGTATCATGTTTACTTACGCTTTAGCTCAATTACTAATTGTTTTGGGCTTAAAAAAGCGATTTTAAGCATTTTATTTTTTAGTATATGGACGAATAATAAGTCGCGAAGCTTTATCGAAATTAATATAATTATAGGTCCAATTAAAAAACACTATCACTTTATTTCTAAAACCTACTAGAGACATTAAGTGCACAAACATCCATACAAACCAGGCGAAAAATCCGGCAAACTTATAATGTTTCAAATCTACAACCGCTTTATTTCTACCCACTGTTGCCATCGAACCTCTGTCTTTATAAACAAATTTCTTTAAGGGTTTACCGTCAATTAATTTTATAATATTTTCACCCAGCAATTTCCCTTGCTGCATAGCAGGTTGTGCTAATTGCGGGTGTCCTTTAGGAAAAGCTTCTGTTGCCATAGACGCAATATCACCTAAAGCAAAAATAGAATCGTAACCAATAACTTGATTGTATTCGTCTACTTTATAGCGGTTAGCGCGCTCTATTAAAGCATCGGCTCTAAGACCTTCTACGGGTTTACCGGTAACTCCCGCTGCCCAAATTAAGGTTTCCGATTCTAAAAACAGATCTGAATTGGTTGTTACGGTTTTACCGTCATAATTACTAACAATTGTATTACAATGCACATTTACCCCTAATTTTTTTAAGAAGTATTCAGCTTTTTCAGACGCGTGCTCACTCATAGGTGGCAATACGCGGTCTGCGCCTTCCAGCAGGTGAATTTCCATTGCACTAGCATCTAAATCCTTATAATCGCGAGGTAAAATATGATTTTTTAATTCTGCAATAGCTCCTGCTAGTTCCACACCCGTTGGTCCACCACCAACAATTACAAAATTTAAAAGTGCCAAACGCTCTTGTTTAGATGTGGTAATGGCCGCTTTTTCAAAATTCTGAAGAATTAAACTCCTTATGTTTAAAGCTTGTGGCACCTGCTTCATTGGCATACTGTGTTTTTCAACCTCTTTATTCCCAAAATAGTTAGTGCGTGTTCCTGTCGCCAAAATTAAATAATCGTATTTTAAATTACCTATGCTCGTTTCAATCTCTTTTTTTTCAGGATGAATTTGTGCTACATCGGCTAACCTAAAAAAAGCTTTGTCATTTTTTTTTATGATTTTCCGAAGCGGATAGGCAATAGCGTCAGGCTCCAAACTTGCCGAAGACACTTGATATAGCAGTGGCTGAAATGTATGGTAGTTATTCTTGTCGAACATAACAACTTGAACATTTTTATTTGCCAGTGATTTTGCGATACTAATACCGGCAAAACCTCCACCAACAATAACAATTCTAGGTAAGCTTGTTTCTGGAATATTCATAATATATATTGACTTCTATTTTTGCGCAAAGATACAGAAGCGCAATTGTTTATACTTTTTATTTAATATTAATTTATGTTTTGTAACAATTCATACCTTTACACTACTTATACAATACCTAACGAAACACATTGAATAAAGAACTTGAACATAGTTTTATAGAATTGCTGGAGGAGCATCAGAATATTGTGCATAAAGTTTGCCGCTTGTACACGAATAATTACGATGCCCATAACGATTTATTCCAGGAAATCACCATACAACTTTGGAAAGCATACCCCAAATTTCGTGGGGATTCCAAATTTAGTACTTGGATGTATCGCGTGGGTTTAAATACAGCAATTACGTTATACCGGAAATCTAAACGCCGCGTAAAAACGCAAGAATTTGATGCCGTACAATTTAAAATTAAAGCAGAGGATTACGACAATACCGAAGAACAACAATTAAAATTACTCTACGAAGCCGTATACCAGCTTGATGACATTAATAAGGCGCTAGTGTTTTTATATTTAGAAGATAAGAATTATAAAGAAATAAGTGACACTTTAGGAATTAGCGAGGTGAATGCCAGAGTGAAAATGAACCGAGTAAAAACCAAATTAAAAACTATTTTAAATCCGTAACGTATGGATGAGCTAGAATTATTAAAAAAACACTGGAAAACAACTACCGATAGCGATCAGAAATTATCGGCGAAGCAGTTATATCCGATGTTATTAAAAAAGTCGTCTTCTATAGTGAAAACACTTTTTTATATCAGTATTGCAGAGCTTGTGTTTTGGATCTTAATTAATTTCCTACCAATGCTTTCTTCAAGCTACTTAAAAGAATTAGATCAAATTTATGGCAATAACTTGGCTATAGTTTTGCTTTCTGTAGTCACTTTTAGTGTAGTTATTGTTTTTGTTTACTTACTATATAAAGCTTATAAAAATATATCTATTACAGACAATACGAAACAATTAATGGCGAGCATTTTAAAGACTCAAAAAATTGTTAAGTACTATGTAATTTACAACCTCTCCATGATATTTTTAAGCGTACCAATAAGTTTGTATTTTACGTCTCAAAACGATTCTGAACTCCATGATAAAATTATTCATTTTACCACGTCTCAAACTATTGTATTTTACCTCATCACGTTTGTATTAACGGGAATATGCGTTCTCATTTTCTGGTTATTCTATAAACTCATTTATGGTATCTTACTTAAAAGATTAAATAAAAATTACTTAGAACTTAAGAAATTAGAGATGTAACTATATAATTTATTTTTCACCACCTTTAAACGACTTAAAATAAAAAACTCCTGATGTCATCATATTGAAATCAGGAGTTTTTTATATCTAAATGATAGTCAGTTATTTAAAAATTACACACTTAAGTATCCAACCATTCGCGTTGTTTATTAAGCTCTTCTTGGGCTAATAACTCCTTTTGGGGAATAACCTTTAAAAATGAAGGATGCTGCTCTATGGCATATTCTATTTTTTCAACGATGGAATCAATACTTTCATTTTCATAATCAATATCCAAAGGTTTTTTAATTTCGAAAGTTTGATAAACGTTTTTCTTCTTAATACGCAGTCCTTTTTTATCAAACGAGCGTCTAAAACCATCAATTACAATTGGCACAACAATGGGTTTGTAGCGTTTTATAATGTGTGCCGTTCCTTTTCTTATCGGTTTAAAAGGAGTGGTGGTTCCTTGCGGAAATGTTATTACCCAGCCATCGTCAAGCGCTTTTCTTATCGCCGAAATATCACTCATTTTAACCTGTCTGTTAATATTTTTACCTTCACTTCTCCACGTACGCTCAATACTAATCGATCCTACGTACGCCATAATTTTAGGCAATAATCCAGAACTCATCGTTTCTTTGGCAGCGACGTAATACATATTCAATTTAGGCTCCCATAGGTAGCCTACATTTTTTATAGAATCGTCTCTACCACTTAAACTCGCATTAAACACGTGAAACATAGAAACCACATCTGCAAAATACGTTTGGTGATTTGATATAAATAACACGTTAGTTTCTGGTAAGTTTTTTATAATTTCAGAGCCTTCAATCTGTAATTCGTTATACCCTCTAAAGCGCCTATGAGAAAGCACTCCAAGAATTCTAATCAACCATTTTTTAACGAATAAGTTGTGGCCAAAAGGATTTTTATCTAATAAACCCATAGTTATTTTTAGTTGTTATATAAGAGACAAAGATAAAAAATCACGGCTATTTAATAGCAGTCTTTAACAAGTCTTTTACCTCACTTAGCATCATTGCTGTAGCGCCCCAAACAAAAAAGTTGTTTAATTTATAAGCCGGAACAGCCACTATGGCATCGTAAGCAGTTGACACGTTTTTAGTTACTACATTATCTTCATTAAAAAAATCTATTAATTTAACCTTCAAAATAGCCTCTACTTCACGATCTTCTTTTATAAAATTGGGCGTTGTTTTTAATAGCCCTATAAACGGTTGTACAAAAAAGTTACTAGGAGGTATATATAATGACGTCATTTCTTTTACGATTTCAATATGGTGTTGCGCTACTCCAATTTCTTCTTCTGTTTCTCGTAAAGCGGCTTGCGCATCGGTTTCATTGGCTTCTAGTTTACCACCAGGGAAACCTATTTGCGCCGAATGCACCCCTTTATACGTTTTCCGTAAGATTAAAACAAATTCTGTTTCATTATTAGCATTAGGATAAAAAAGTGCCATTACTGCCGACTTTCTAGCATTTTTAATAAGCTCTTTTTGCGTTTTCACTAAATGCCCGCGATACGGCGGAGACATTTTAAACTGCGATGGTTCGGCTGGAACTGGTAAATTTTCTATTTTTGCACTTAGTTTTAAAAACTCATTAAAATCCATAACACACAAGCCTTTTTTGGCAATTAATTACAAAAAACCTCAACCTATGAGATATTTATTGCTTCTCGTTTCTTTTTTAGTCTTCTTTAATTGTGAAGATAAAAAAACTAAACGAAAAAAAATTAGCAACTCCATAACAAAAAACGATAGTGTTATAACTAAAACGCCTAAAGTAAAACAAGACAGCGTGTTAACTTTAGAAGAAACATTCTTGCCATTAAATGACGATAATGCAATGGCCTTTTTTGCGGAATACGAAATAGAAAACCCAGAAAATAAAGTAAGAATAGTTACCGATTTTGGAACAATTGATATTCAGTTATTCGAAAACACGCAATACCATCGGGCTAATTTTATCTTTCTAACAAAAAACAAAGTGTTCGACGGTACTCAATTTCATCGTGTTGTAAAAGATTTTGTCATTCAAGGCGGAAGCTCAGATAGTAGAGAGGTACTAAAAAAAAGAGGCCGTATTGGTCGCTATTTGTTACCCCCAGACACGCGACACGGCCATAAACACTATCGTGGCGTGATTTCGATTCCTAGTAGCGAAATTGAAAATGCTTACAAATTAGCTTCACCTTACGAGTTTTTTATTACACAAAGCAACCAACATCATTTGGACGGAAAATACACCGTATTTGGAAAAGTAACCGACGGAATGGATGTTGTAGATAAAATTGCAGCTGTAGAAACCGATGGTGGAGATTGGCCAATACGCAATGTTTACATTAAAAAAGTAGTGATTTTAAAATAGGTTTCAAAGTGCAGAATTCTTATATTATCCCCAAAATAAAACTTATAAAACACACTATGAAACCATACGTAAAAGCCGTAGTTCTTAGTCTTTTAGTCTCGGCAACGAGTTGTAAGAAAGACTCCGAAAATATTGAAAAACTAGTTATAAAAAGTGACGCAATGAGTAACAACATATTATTACAAGAATGGACCGGCCCCTACGATGGTGTCCCTGCATTCGATAAAATGAAAGTAAGCGATGTTAAAGAAGCTATGGAAACTGGTATGGCTTTGGGTTTAAAAGACATTGAGACGATTGCAAATAATCCTGAAGCACCTACCTTCGAAAACACGATTGCAGCTTTAGAACGCGCAGGCAAAGAATTAGATCGCGTCTTTTCTTATTACGGTATTTTTAGTAGTAATATGAGTTCTCCAGAATTTAGAGAGGTTCAAGGTGAGCTAGCTCCTAAATTATCTGAGTACACCTCTAAAATCAATCAAAACAACGCTTTATTTCAACGTATAAAAACAGTTTATAAAGCGGCTGAAAAAACACCTTTAGAATCTGAAAAACAACGTGTATTAGATTTAATATACAAACGTTTTGAAATGGATGGTGCAGAATTAAACGACGCTAAAAAGAAACGTTATGCTGATATTAATAAAGAATTATCGACACTCTACACCGATTTTTCAAACAACGTATTGAACGATGAAGAAAATTATATTACCTATTTAGAAAAAGATCAGTTAGGTGGTTTGTCTGAGGGCTTTGTTAAATCTGCCGCGAAAATAGCTAAAGATAATGGTAAGGCTAAAAAATATGCCATTACCAATACGCGATCCTCTGTCGATCCTTTTCTTACCTACTCTACCGAAAGAAACTTAAGAGAAAAAGTGTGGGATAATTATTATTCTCGTGGAGATAATGGTGATGCTTTCGATAATAATACGATGATTGCTCAGATTTTAAGACTGCGAAGAGAGCGTGTTGAATTATTAGGTTACGACAATTACGCACAATGGCGCTTACAAGACCGTATGGCTAAAAACCCTGAAAATGCTATGGAATTAATGATGGCCGTTTGGCCTTCTGCTATTGCGCGTGTTGCCGAGGAGGTTATCGATATGCAAGCGATTGCTAAGAAAAATAATGATGCTGTTATTATAGAACCTTGGGATTATCGTTATTATGCTGAAAAAGTGCGTCAAGAAAAATATAATTTAGATAGTGAGGAAGTAAAACAATACTTACAACTAAATAAACTTACTGACGCTTTATTTTATGTTGCTGGTCGTTTATTTAATTACGATTTTAAGCCGGTTGAAGAAGGCACCGTTCCTGTATTTCACGAAGACGTAAATGTCTGGGAAGTTACCGATAAAACGACAGGAAAACACGTCGGCCTTTGGTATTTAGACCCGTTTGCAAGACAAGGAAAGCGCTCTGGTGCTTGGGCGACCACTTATAGAAGTCATACTACTTTCGACGGACAAGAAACGGTGCTCGCGTCTAACAACTCTAACTTTGTAAAGCCTGCTCCGGGAGAAGCTGTTCTTGTTTCTTGGGACGATGCCGAAACGTTTTTCCACGAATTTGGTCACGCGCTACACTTTTTCTCTTCTAATGTAGCCTATCCAACATTAAATGGTGGCGTTAGAGATTATACAGAATTTCAATCGCAATTATTAGAACGTTGGTTATCTACAGACGAAGTAATAAACACCTTCTTAGTTCACAATGAAACAGGAGAATCTATTCCTGAAGCGTTAGTTGAAAAAATAAAGAAAGCCTCTACCTTTAATCAAGGTTTTGATACTACTGAGTATTTAGCATCCGCTTTAATGGATATGAAATTACACTTAGCAGATCCTGAAACTATTGATATTGATAATTTTGAACGCCAAACCTTAGCCGAATTAAATATGCCAAAGCAATTACCAATGCGTCACAGAACACCGCATTTTGGACACGTATTCTCTGGTGAAGGCTATGCCACTGCTTATTACGGTTATATGTGGGCTGATGTGCTAACAAGCGATGCTGCAGAAGCGTTTAAAAATGCGCCGGGTGGTTTTTACGACAAAGCACTTTCTGATAAATTAGTGAAGTATTTATTTGCGCCTAGAAATGCAATGGATCCTGCTGAAGCGTATAGAAAATTTAGAGGAAGAGATGCTAAAATTGAAGCACTAATGAGAGATCGCGGTTTCCCTGTTTCAAAGGAAGAGTAATAACAATCTCTTTTATTATAAACTAAAAAGACTTGCATTATCGATGATAGTGCAAGTCTTTTTTATATCAAAAATTAATACTGCAACAATTTAAAATTAAGTAACATAGTTTACTATTCTATGTAATATACCTATAGGCCTTCCGCAGAAAAGAACTCGCTTCACTATTTCTCACCGTATATATTAGGTAAACTAATTTTAAATTTCACCGCTAAAAGCCGTACAAAAATAACAACACAACCGGCAATAACAAAGACAAAATCGCCATTAATAGGCAACTCAGATAATAAAAAGTAAGCTATACCTCCTAAAATACAAGCCGTAGCATAAATTTCTTTTCTAAAAATAATAGGGATTTCATTACACAAAATATCACGAATAACACCTCCAAAACACGCCGACATAGTACCTAAAGCAATACAGATAACAGGGTGTAAACCGGCGTTAATTCCTTTTTCTACCCCTACAACGGTGTACAATCCAATACCAATAGTATCGAAGAGAAATAATGAGGTACGTAGATAATCAATTTTATTTTTAATGATAATCGTTATACTTGCCGTAAAAGCTACAACATAAATAAACGTCATATCTTTCATCCAGAATACAGGCGTTTCATTTAAAAGAATATCTCTTAAAGTACCACCACCAACGGCAGTAACGAAAGCAATAATGAAAATCCCGAACGGATCCATTTTTTTATTTAATGCAACTAAAACTCCAGAGATTGAAAAAGCTATAGTACCTAAAATATCGATGATGTAGAACATTACATGTTTTGAGTGTAGTAATTATAATCTTTAATTACTGTATTTATAAAATTTATTGGTGTTTCGCTAGGTACAATTTGCATCACTGTAACAATCCGGTCGTACAATTTATTAATAACGTTGTGCTGCCTTTGCCTAATCGCTTGCTCGTACAAATTTTTAATGGTTTGCATTTCTGAATCTGAAAACAACGTCACTTGCGCATATTTAGGTCTATAATCGGGTGCAATATCTTTTAAAACAGTATCGTTAATGCTTACTTTTCGTTTTTCAGAAACAACCGTCGTTCCCGCAGCAATATCACCCAATCGTTGTCCGTTACCTTTTACTAAAATCGTAACTACCGCCAAAGCGCCACTAGTTAAAACGATATCTACAAATCTTAAAATCCATCGTACAAAATAATTCCCGAAACCCGCTTTCGACCCGTCTAATTTAACCACTCGCGTTTTTACTACAAATTTACCTATGGTAAGTCCATCCCAAAACGTTTCAAGCAGGACATAATATAAAAACGCAGGTAAAGTGACTAATAAATAAATAGCCCAAGCATCTCTAAAATCGAAATCTAGTGCCCTTAAAAGTAGTATTGCAGAAAAACCGTAAAAAAATATGACGCAGCTATCTATGATATAACCGAGCATACGATCGAGCAGGGGGGCTGCATTTTGATGAATGGCTACATTTTGAGCGGTTTCTATTTGAAATTCCTTCATATTTTCTTTTCTTTGTTAGCTAATACTTCAATTAATGCGCGAAGCAGCTTTCGTAAAGCAAAATAAGGATAAATGGTTAACATTTGAAAGTGTTCTTTCAAATAATATCACTATTCAACCAGACCATCTTTCTAATTTGTATATCGAAGTTACCGACCATCTTAGTTATGCTAAAACATTTTACCCCAATAGCAATACTGTTTTATACCTAAATGATTTGGCTTCGAAAGCGCATCAAAAAATTTATAAAACCAAAAAAGAACCAAAAAACAGACTGATTACTTTTTTCACTAGAGAATGTCCTCAACTCTTTAAGCAACACCATCGCGAACTGCTTATTGCTTTTTTAGTGTTTTCTTTATTTGTAATTGTTGGTGCCTTTTCGGCGGCTAACGAAGGTGATTTTGTACGTGCTTTTCTGGGTGATGGTTATGTAAATATGACGTTAGACAACATAGAAAAAGGCGACCCTATGGGCGTTTACAAAGAACAAGGAGAATTTAATATGTTTTTAGGTATTACGCTTAACAATATAAAAGTAGCCCTTTTTGCCTTTGCTTACGGTATTCTTTTAGGTATTGGATCGCTGTATATTATGATGCAAAACGGTATTATGCTGGGTAGTTTCCAATACTTTTTTTTCGAGCAAGGGTTGCTTTGGGAGTCGGCACGCACAATATGGATTCATGGTACGATAGAGATATCGGTTATTATTGTGGCCGGATGCTCTGGGCTGGTCGTTGGAAACGGAATGCTTTTTCCCGGAACGTACACCCGCTTAGAATCGTTTAAACGCGGTATTAAAAACGGACTAAAAATATTAATGAGTACGATACCCTTTTTTATTATTGCAGGCTTTTTAGAAGGTTTTGTTACCCGACATACCGAAATGCCCGATTGGCTCGCGCTATTAATAATTAGCGCATCGTTAGGTCTTATTATTTTTTACTACGTTATTTACCCTATTCAATTATATAAAAAAGAAACACTACAATTAAACCAAACTAACCACACCCCTATTTAATTATGAAACCATACATTGAATTTAAAGCTCAACGCGATTTAGGACAAATAATAACTGATACTTTTAATTTTATTAGAAACGAGTTTAAGCCTTTCTTTGGATTAATTCTTCAAGTAGTTTTACCTTACTTATTGGTAATGTTTGCGGCTTTAGCCTTTTACTTTTACACCGTAGGTGATTTGTCAAATTTAATAACTAACGATACGCTTTTTTCAGGTGAAACACCAACCTTAATCGCTATGTTTTCCACCGTTCTTATTTTAATAATTACAGGTGTTATTGCTTATGTTTTAGCACATTCTACTGCGTTATACTACATTAAATCGTATGTAGAAAATGGCGGTGTAGTAAATACTAGTCAGGTAAAAGACGACGTAAAAAACAGTTTCTGGAATTTCGTAGGATTAGGGGTTTTAGTCGGGATAGTTCTCGGCTTTGGGTTTGCTCTCTGTGTTATTCCAGGCGTTTATATGCTGGTCCCTTTAAGTTTATCATTTTCATTAATGGTATTTAAAAGCCAAAGTGTAACTGATGCGTTTAGTAACAGTTTTAGTTTTATTAAAAACGAATGGTGGATCTCCTTTTTAACTATTGTTGTTGTGGCGATTATCGTTGGTGTTATCGGTTCAATTTTTAGCGTACCGGCAGCAATTTACAGTTTATTAAAAATGGGAATATTCTCTGGTGAGAGCGACCCTGCAGCGCAAATAACAATGTTCCAAGATCCGGTATACATTATATTAAACGTATTATCGTATGCGCTTAAATACTTTCTGAATTTTATCTCAATTATTGCAGGAGTTTTTATTTACTTTAATATTAATGAAAAGAAAAACTTTTCAGGAACGTTCGATCGTATAGATTCCTTAGGAAAAACTGAATAACCAATGCCCCATTTAAAGTTTCTTTTTCTATTCCTGCTTTTTAGTTTGGTCGTTTTGGCAAGACAAGATAATCCTGTCTACGACAAAGAGACGCCCTATTTTCAAAAACAGCAGATTACAGAAACCGATCTTGAAGACTATAAAGGGAATAAAAGTTTCAATTATACAGAACTTAAAGCTGCCGATAATTGGTTTGTTAAATTAAAACGATGGTTAAGAAACGCTCTTTTTCAAATTATGGATGCCCTTTTTGGTAACACGGCGGCTTCTGGGATTGTTAAATTTATATTTAATGTTGTTCCGTATATTATTCTTGGTATTCTTATATTTCTTCTCATAAAGTTTTTCTTAAAGGTAAATGCGACATCAATTATTCAAGGAAAACAAAAAGCGCCAGAATTTGCGTTTGCAGATGAAGAGCACATCATAAAAAACGAAGATATCAACGCGCTAATAAACGACGCTATCAATCAAAAAAACTATCGCTTAGCGATTCGATACAATTACCTCTTAGCACTAAAAGAACTCTCTGAACATAAGATTATTATTTGGGAGCAAGATAAAACCAATGCCGATTATATCGATGAAATTGAAGATGAAACGATCCAACTAAACTTTAAGCATATTACTAAAATTTACGATTATGTGTGGTATGGCTCGTTTACTATTGATGCTTTAAAATTTGAAAGTCTAAAATTACCTTTTAGCCAATTAAGTAAACTAACAATTCATCACATTGGATAAAAAAGGCAAAATATATGTTGGGTTAACAGCGCTAGTTATTATTTTACTAGTGGGTGCAGAGTATTCAAAACCGGAAGAAATAAATTGGTTCCCTTCGTATACAAAGCATCATAAAATACCGTTTGGCACCTATGTCTTTCACGATCAATTGGAGCGCATAATTGGTAACGAAAACCTTAAAGAAGTCGATCGCCCTCCTTACGAATATCTTAAAAACAACACAATTAAAGGCACCTACTTCTTTTCTAACAGTGCCATTAATTTTGATGAAGCCGAATTACATAGTCTTTTAGAATGGACGGCGAAAGGAAACACCTTGGTAGTGGCGTCTTCTCAATTTGGAGAAAACATTTTAGACACCTTAGGTTTAGACCAAAACGTAATTAGTAATTTTAAAAATATAGAGAATACATTTCAGTTGTACCTCAACAATAAAAAACTGTATAAAAACACAGATGCCTTTATATTTGATAAAGCAAATTTTATACATTATTTCAGTAAAATTGACTGCCTACAAACCCAAGTTATTGCCTCTGTAAATAATGCAAATGATAACCCCACTATTAATAACCCAAAGTATCCAAATACCATTAAACAGTCCTTTGGAGAGGGTACAATTATATTAAGTTTGTTTCCGCAGGCCTTTACAAATTATTTCATTTTAAAGTCTCCTAATCAATATTTTACCGCGGGTATTATGTCTTATTTGGATACAACAGAACCTTTGTATTACGACAATTATTATAAATCTGGTAAAAAAGTAAATACCTCGCCCATGCATGTATTCTTAAATAACGACCACTTAAAATGGGCGTATTACCTTATGCTTATTGGTGTTCTATTTTATGTTATTTTCGAAGGAAAACGTAAACAACGTGCTATTCCTGTGGTAGAACCGTTACGTAATCAGACTGTAGATTTTACGCGAACCATTGCAAATATGTATTACGAAAATGGTAAAAACCATGATATTGCAACGCACAAAATCCAGCACTTATTAGAGTACATTCGTACCCATTTACATTTAGACACCAACACAATAAACGAGACTTTTATTACTAACTTGGCAGCAAGAAGCAACAATACAATACAAGATACGCAAGCGCTTTTTAATACTATTGAAACAATTGCCAACCAAGAAAAAACAAGCGTTGAACTGTTACAAAAATTAAACACTTCAATAGAACTATTTAAATCCAACAACGAATGGAAAATCAAGACTTAGAGTTTAATGATAGACTTCAATTAGACACACTAAAAAGTGCTGTAGACGATATAAAAGACGAGTTAAGAAAGGTAATTGTAGGTCAAGATACCTTTGTAGAATTATTAATTGTAGCCCTACTTGCCGATGGCCACGTGCTAATTGAAGGCGTACCCGGAATTGCTAAAACGGTAACCGCTAAGCTATTTGCTAAAGTTTTAAAAACAGATTTTAGTAGGATACAATTTACGCCAGATTTAATGCCGAGTGATGTTTTAGGAACTTCGATTTTAAATATGAAATCATCAGAATTCGAATTCAAAAAAGGCCCTATTTTCTCGAATATTGTTTTAATAGATGAAATAAATCGTGCGCCAGCAAAAACGCAAGCAGCCTTATTTGAAACGATGGAAGAACGCCAAGCAACTGTCGACGGCACCACTTATCTTTTTGAAGAACCCTTTATGGTATTAGCCACTCAGAATCCAATCGAGCAAGAAGGGACATACGCTTTACCTGAAGCTCAGTTAGACCGTTTTTTGTTTAAAATAAAAGTGGACTATCCGTCGTTAGAAGATGAAATTATAATTATACAAACGCATCACGATCGCAAAGGTACAAAACCACAAACGCTTATAAATGCTATTTTAGATACAACACATTTAAAAGAATACAAACAGAAAACTCAAGCTGTTTTAGTTGAAGAAAAAATTATAAAATACATTGCTCAATTAGTGTATAAAACGAGAAATCATCCGCATTTATATTTGGGTGGTTCACCACGAGCATCGCTGGCGATTTTAAATACAGCAAAAGCATTTGCGGCCATTAACGGAAGAGATTTTGTAATTCCTGAAGATGTAAAAAAAGCACTAAAACCAGTACTTAATCACCGAATTATTTTAACTCCAGAGCGCGAAATGGAAGGAATGATTACAGAAAATGTAATTGATATGATAGAGCAATCTGTTGAAGTCCCAAGATAATAAAGCGCTGTAAAGCTGAAGCCACAAAACGAATGAAATTTATAAAATCATTATACTTGCACAAAGCCTTTTTTGTCTATATGGCAAGTGCTTCGGCAGGCTTTTTATTATCATTTTGGATTCCTTTTCTATACCCTATTGCTTGGATTTTGGTATTAACTATCTCTATTTTATTTACTGTTGATTTGTTTATTCTTTACCGCTATACCAACGCCATAAAAGCAGCGCGATTGTTACCCGATAAGTTTTCTAATAGCGACATCAATTTAGTCCCTATTACAATAACAAGCAGTTACCCGTTTACTACAGAATTGGATGTTATCGACGAATTGCCTGTACAGTTTCAAAAAAGAGACTTCTCATATAAAGCATCGGTTTATTCCAATCAGACTTTAGACTTTAATTACGATGTGCGCCCGGTAGAACGTGGCGAATACTATTTTGGCCATTTAAACGTGTATGTATCTTCACGTTTAAAAATAGTAAAGCGCAAATATCAGTTTCAAAATGAACAGATGGTTGCGGTATACCCCTCATTTGTACAAATGCAGAAATACGATTTTTTAGCAATTAGCAATCAGCTTACCGAATTTGGACTAAAAAAAATACGCCGTATTGGTAATACTTCAGAATTTGAGCAAATTAAAGATTACGTTCAGGGCGATGATTTTAGAACGGTAAATTGGAAAGCGACAGCAAAACGCGGACAATTAATGGTGAATCAATACCAAGACGAAAAATCGCAACCTATTTACTCTATTATCGATACCGGTCGGGTTATGAAAATGCCATTTAACGGACTAAAGCTTTTAGATTACGCTATTAATTCAACTCTTGCATTTAGTAATGTGGCCTTAAAAAAGCACGATAAAGTAGGGATGCTTACTTTTTCGAAAACCATAGAATCGTTTTTGCCAGCCTCTCAAAAACCAACGTATTTAAATGTTATTTTACAGCGCTTATACAATATAAATACACAGTATTATGATAGCGATTACGGATTATTATATGCACAATTAAAACGCAAAGTGACGCATAGAAGTTTAGTTATTTTATATACAAATTTCGAACATATTAGTGCCTTAAAACGTCAGCTTCCTTATTTACAAGCCATCTCTAAAAAGCATCTCTTAGTTGTTGTTTTGTTTGAAAACACAGAACTCGACACTATTATTTCTGAACACGCAGAAGATCTTCAGGCAATTTACCATAAAACGATAGCCGAAAAATTTTCTTACGAAAAAAAATTAATGGTTAAAGAGCTAAAAAAATACGGCATACAAAGCGTTTTAACTGCACCCGAAAAATTAACTATAAATACCATTAATAAGTATTTAGAAATTAAAGCAAGAGGCTTATTATAAGCGATAATTGAACGTTTACCCTCATTATTAGCAGTTAAACCACAAATCACTCTTTTATTTTTAGATATTCTTTTTTTTAGCATATCTTGTTAAGGCTATTAATTTAACCCACAACAAAATGAAGCCTTTTGGTTATCTACTTATCGCCATATTATTCACTTTCGGTGCTCATAATGTCAATGCTCAAACACAAAACAATCCTTGGACAGCTAGTTTTGGGACCAATATTATAAACAATCCTGTTCGCGATATAACTGGCGAAGAAGGCCGGTTTAAAACGTGGAACTGGAACGCAGGCGGATTTCGTTTATCGGTAGGACGCCTCATAACAAATAGATTTTATTTTGAAGGTGTCGCGTCTATAAATTCAATATCAGAAAATTATAAAAACTTAGAAGAAGAGTACCCTTATGCTTCTATAGATGGTATGTTTAAATACCACCTAACCCGCGGTCTATATACTTTAGATCCTTATGTTACTATTGGAGGTGGATACACGTGGTTAGACACTAATAACCTCAGTTTAAACACCGTAGGCTCCCCAACTGTAAATGGAGGTGTCGGCCTAAATATTTGGTTAACGTCAAGTTTCGGGTTTACACTACAAACGCAATATAAACACGCCTTTGAAGAATATGGTTTAAAACATTTCCAGCATTCGGCGGGCATAAGTTATCGATTTGGTTTAAAAGACACTGACAACGATGGCATAAACGACGATAAAGATAAGTGTCCAAAATTATTTGGAAGGATTGAAACTGCGGGGTGTCCAGATCAAGATGGTGATGGGGTAATAGACTCTGAAGACTTATGTCCTAACGATTTTGGACCTCCTCATTTAAGTGGTTGTCCAGATAGAGATGGCGACGGTACGCCAGATAAATACGATTTATGCCCCGACGAACAAGGCGCTATTGATGACGATGGTTGTCCTCGACGTGACAGCGATAATGATGGCATAGACGATAGATTTGATAAATGTCCAGAAGTCCCTGGCCTTAGAGAGAATGGAGGGTGCCCAGATCTAGAACAGGAAGCTCGAGAACAAGCCGCGACAAAATTACAGCAACAACAATCTAGAGATAATGATATTAAGCAAGCCGTAACTTCAGAATTAAATAAATTAGCAAAACTAATTTCTTTCGATAATGCAAAGGTTACGTTAACCACGAATGCTACTGTAGCCTTAGATGAAGTAGTAAAAATAATGGCGATTCAGAAATTTATGCGATTTCACATTGCAGGACATACAGACAATACCGGTAATAAAGAAACAAACCTTTCAGTGTCAAATCAACGTGCACAGTCAGTAAGAGATTACTTATTATTTAAAGGTATTGAGGATAGTAGAATTACTTCTCAAGGTTATGGTCAAGAGAACCCTGTGGCCGACAACACTACAGCCGAGGGGCGTTTACAAAACAGACGTGTAGAGATATTTGTTATTAATTAGCGGTACTGTTCAGTAATAAAAAGCCACAGTTCAGTATTATTAATTGTGTGAACAGCTTGTTATTTCTAATCTTTGATTGAACTATTAATTAAAATCAAAAATCATGAAATCAATTGTACTCTTTATTATCTGTCTAAGTCTTTCAATAAGTGGTTGGGCGCAAAGTGACAACACTAATACAATTACGATTACCATTAACAACATTAAAAACGATACTGGTAAAATACTTTTAGGCTTACATACAGAAAACACCTTTATGAAAACTGAAGCGCTTCAAAGGAGCGCTGTTGAAATTATAGAGGGGAAAATTAAGGTTACTTTTAATAATGTAACCGCGGGAGAATATGCCATTCTAGCTTTACACGATGAAAATAATAACGGAAAAATGGATTTTACCCCTAACGGAATGCCTAAGGAAGACTATGGCCTTTCGAACAATGCAATGAGTTTTGGGCCACCACAATTTAGCGACGCAAAATTTGAAGTGACGACTGAAGATATTACTCTCAATATCTTGTTGTAAACAATAAAAGAGCGATTCTTTTATAATCGCTCTTTCATTGTGTATTTAATTAGACTTAACTACTATGGTTTAACCAAGCATTCATCATCCAAAGTGTTTTTTCTTGTTCTGTAATAAAGTCACTCATCATAGAGTTTGTTCCCTCATCGTTCGCATCGTCAGATTTCTCTAAAATTGAACGTTCTATTTTCAATAATTCAGTCAAAGAATTTACAATTAATTCGACCGCTTTATCATCTTTAGATATATTTTTTCCTACTGGAACCTTTGCCGCTTTTGTATAATCATCAAATGTATGTAAGGGTGTTTCTCCTAAAGTTAAAATACGTTCTGCTATTTCGTCTACTTTAAGATTGGCATCAGTATATAACTCTTCAAATTTAACGTGTAAATCAAAGAAGTTTTTCCCTTTAATATTCCAGTGTATACCTCTTAAATTTTGATAATATAATTGGAAATTCGCTAATAATTTATTCAAATCTTCAGCTAAATCTTTCGTTTTCTTGCTGTCTAATCCTAAACTGTTTAATGCCATTATGTTTTATTTTTATGATTATTATTACTATTGTAAACTTAGTGATTAAATAACTGTTAATTATAATAAGATTTATCGATAGTTTTTATATTTTTATAGAATAAAACTATACTAATAATGACAATCACTCAACTCTCTTACGTCTTGGCTGTTGCAGAAGAACAAAATTTCACTAAAGCAGCAAAAAAATGTTACGTCACCCAGCCTACTTTAAGTATGCAAATTCAAAAACTAGAAGACGAGCTAGATATTTTAATTTTTGATAGAGGAAAAAAACCTATTGAATTAACTGAGGTTGGAAAAAAGATTGTACATCAAGCTAGAAATATTGTTAATGAATCTTTTAGAATACAAGATATTGTAGATCAACAGAAGGGTTTTATCGGTGGAGAATTTCGATTAGGTATCATTCCAACAGTGATGCCTACATTGCTTCCAATGTTTTTAAAAACGTTTTTAAAAAAGCATTCAAAAGTAAAATTAATAATTGAAGAACTCACAACCGAAGATATTATAACACGTATTAACGAAGGGCATTTAGATGCAGCTATTGCTGCAACTCCTTTAGAAAATGATACTATAAAAGAGCGCGTTTTATATTATGAACCTTTTATAGCCTACATACCAAATAACCATCGTTTAAGTATAAAGAAAAAGATTGACACTTTAGATTTAGATATAGACGATATGCTTTTATTAGAAGATGGACATTGTTTTAGAGATGGTGTTATTAACTTGTGTAAAGCGCTAAAAACACAGAACGACTCTAGCTTTCAACTAGAAAGCGGAAGTATAGAAACATTAATTAAACTTTCTGATGAAGGTTTAGGAATGACCCTACTACCCTATTTACACACTTTAGATTTAAGTGAAGTAGGCAAACAAAACTTACACCTATTTAACGATCCTTCACCAGCCAGAGAAGTGAGCTTAATTTATCATAAAAGTGAATTAAAAATGCAAATTATTGACGCTTTACAGGAGGTTATTTCCGGCATTATTAGGGGAGCAATAGCCTTTCAGAATGTAAAAATAATTAGTCCGTTACCTAAATAAATTAAAAAGCGACCCTAGAGTCGCTTTTTTCATATTAAAAACTAGAATATCCTAAAGCGCATACTGCAAACCTAAAGTAATAGTTTCATTAGTTTGTAATTGTATACCATTTACATTTTGAAGGACTGGAATAGCATATTCAAAACCTAAACGAAAATCTTTAAACGTTCCTGAAGGCACTAATAAATTAAAGCCTAAACCTGAATTGATAAAAGTACCCCCAGAGTTATAAGTATCGGCAGTAATAATCATCATTGGGTTTAAATCTGAATTTGAGCCTTTAATTTGCTCAACCAACATACCTTCCACTCTTGCTGAAAAACTTAACCAATTTGTCGCATTCACAGCAAACCAATTATTAAGGCTATATCTATTTCCTAAGGTGTAGTTATTGCTATTATCTGCCATTCTAATTACCGTGTTAAGCTGAGAACCAAACGATACCATATCGTTTTGAATTAAAAATGTTAGGCCTAATTCAGCATCAAACGTACCACTACCCATTTGCATAGCATAAGGCAATACCATTTCCTGACCTCCCGACGCCGGAGTAACATCTTTATTATCTATCGTTCCTGTCGGTAAAGAAACCCAACTTTACCGTGTAATTGCTTTTTATTCGCATTAAACAACTTGTACAACGCTGCTAATTTGGTATCACCAAAGTCAGCCGATTCTGTAGTAAACGTTTCTCCTGTAGCCGTTATATGATCCATTTCCATAGCCATATAATTTGCCATTACAGATAAAGTAATACGATTAGTAGGGGCATACATTGCTCCTAACATATGCATATTCATTGGCATTTTTACGGGCGCTACCATATAATTACCACCATTTGACATCAATAAACGTGAAGGCGAATATGTATGCCGCCCGCTGTTTATATCTTCCATTGCCATCGCCATAAATCTATAAGAGAACATCATTTCTCCCTTACTGTGCGTATGGTCGGCCATAATAGAAATTGTAGCGTGTCCATCAGGTCTGCTGCCTTTCCATTTTCCGGTGCTTGTTTCTAACGTGTTTTTTTGAGCGCTTAATAAGCTAGTAGCCATAAAAAATCGACTATAATATAATTTTCCATTCTAATTTTATTTATCTGAGGTATTAATGTGTGCTGAAATATGCGTTACGATATTGAAGTTTTTTAAGGTTGAATTTAAATCGTTTAAACGAATAGAAAAGTTGTTGTAAAACCGCATTATTATCTAATGTTATTTAATGCGAATTGACTGTAAGGCTAAACTTATAACGTATACAAATACGTTAGTTATCGTGCCTATTTTTTTAAGAGGTATACCAAATAACTACTCTTCGAGAACGAAGACCATACCTATTATGATCACCACGTGGGTACGAATGATAATTAGACCCTTTTCTTTTACAATACTTTAAGATGTAAGCTATTTAAGCGGAAGTGAAGCTTATACCATTGGAGGTTTAGAGTGAGTGTACACAACGTTATAGTTAGAATTTTGTGTCTGTGATAAAACTAATTCTTTTTTATAAAAAATAGTTAGGCATTTTAAATTCTATTGCAGGATACATACTGTAATACACAGGAAAGAAAGATTCGGCGAGGGATATAATTCCATCGTCGCCTGTTTCGGTGTCGCTAGCAGAAGTTAAATGTTTTGCCAAATGACATTTACCATTACACTCTAGTTCTAGTGGTGTTTTATTTGCACAATAGGTTTCTATGATATAGTCTATATTCCACTCAAAATAAACCACATAACCAATATGATATATGGGCCTCAAAGCGAAAGCTAAAAAAAGTAATATGCAAAATATTTTTTTTCAGAATCTTATTTATTTCTTTTTGGAAAGATACTCTTAAGTAGTACATTCACCACTTTCAAAGCATAAAAAAAGAGCGACTTATTTAAGTCGCTCTTTTTTTATGTTTTTAAATATATTAAACACGCATTTAAGTCTGGGTTTTGAGATATGATAGATCTAATAAAAATCTTTAATTCTTCAACTTCGTAAGGTAATAACCTCTGAAGGGCCTTTTGTACTTCTTTGCAAAATAGGTTTGCATCAAAGCTCACTTTATTAAGTACAATTTTAGTGTACTCAAACATTGCTCTAGACATAATTTATAAATATTTTAGTTTAAAAAGTAGATTTGTAATATAGGCAAATGGTTTATTAGTCCGTTTAAATGTAGTGAAAAAAGGCATCATAAAAACAGTACCATTAAACTTTAACAGTTAAGAAAAACTTAAAATTTGCTTTTAAAATCTATTATCTCCATCTATTAAATTCCTAGACCACCTAAAATACTACCTTCACCTTTACTGCTTCCTCCTTTTGGCAAACTCGCAAGAACACGATTAGCCAAGCGGCTAAATGGCAAAGATTGTATATAAACAACTCCAGGACCTTTTAATTTCGCAAAGAATAAGCCCTCTCCTCCAAAAACAGAATTTTTAATTCCTCCAATAAACTCAATATCGTAATCTATGGTTTGTGTAAAACCAATAATACACCCGGTATCCACTCTTAAAATCTCTCCAGGCTGAAGTACTTTTCTAGACATTGTGCCTCCAGCGTGTACGAAAGCCATACCATCTCCTTCCAGTTTTTGCATAATAAAACCTTCACCGCCGAATAAGCCTCGGCCTAGTTTTTTGCTGAACTCAATACCTACACTAACCCCTTTGGCTGCGCAGAGAAAAGCATCTTTTTGACAGATGAACTTGCCCTTATACTCGGTTAAGTCTATTGGTATTATTTTTCCTGGGTAAGGAGCGGCGAAGGACACTTTCTTTTTACCAACAACTGTATTATAAAAAGCTGTCATAAATAAACTTTCGCCAGTAAGAATACGTTTTCCTGCCCCTAAAATTTTTCCTAAAAATCCAGAATCGTTTTTAGAACCGTCTCCAAAAATAGTTTCCATTGCAATACCATCATCCATCATCATAAAACTTCCCGATTCGGCAATAACACCTTCTTCCGGATCCAGTTCTATTTCAACATATTGCATTTCTTCTCCAAAAATTTTGTAATCGATTTCGTGTGATGTCATAATAATATAGTTTAATGGTTATAGGTTATCGTATTCACATTTTTGTTACAGTCTATAGAAAGTTTAATTAATTCTTCACTTTTACAGACCACTCAAAATCAAAGGTAGAGACAACGACACCGTCGCTATTGGTACCTATAGAAGTCATCCAAAAGGTGTGTCCTAAACCAGTCTTTATTGTTTCTTTAAGAGCGGTTTCAATTTTATCACCCTCATTACAAACAAAAGTAATTTTTCCAGTAGCCTTTTTTGTAAAAGTGGCCTTATTATTAGAAACTAACATAGATATTTTACGACCACTTTTATTAATTTTCATCAAAACTAAGGCTCCAGTAGTTAGCTCGGCAGCCATACCTTGCACCGCCCAAAACATTGATTTAAACGGGTTTTGGTTAATCCATCTGTGTCGCACAGAAACTTTACAATGACGCTCTGAAATCTCTTTCACCCTAACCCCTGTAAAGAATACCGCAGGAAGCTTAACGAGGTTAAACAGGTTTATTTTTAATGGTGTTAATTTCATTACTTAAAAGTTTGAGATCAAAACTATCAAAAAAAAGCGACACCATCACTATGTTAATCTTTTGTTAATTTACAGTACTTTGTATTGCATAATACCTTCTTAAAGACATATATTTGCATAAGCAACTATTATATGCTTTTCGATATGGAACAGAATAACCACAATACAATAGCCACATTTATACATTTATCTACATTTTCTAGATTTTTTATTCCTTTCGGTAACTTTATAGGTCCAATTATTCTTTGTGCAGCCAATAAAGACAAATCGGAATTTATAGATGCGCACGGTAAGCAAGCTATTAATTTTCAGATAAGCATTCTATTATACGCTATTATTATTGGTATGGTTACTATACCGTTTTTTGCTTTTAGTTTATTAGAAAATGTACACTTCTTAGATTTTAACCTATTCGACACGATTCAATTTAACATCACTAAGCCGTCGTCATTATTATACATAGGGGGCTCTATAGGTATACTCGCTTTTATTGGCTTTTTATTAGAACTCTTATTTATTATTACAGCGAGTTTAAAAGCCAGAGACGGCAACATATACCATTATCCTTTAACCATTAATTTTTTAAAATAATATTTCATCAATACAATCAAATTAAATCAAAAAATGAACAGTTTAATTTTAACAAAATGCTTTAGAGAATGAAGATAGAGAATACAAAAGCACAAATGCGTAAGGGCGTTTTAGAGTACTGCATACTATCGGTACTTAAGGACGACGACGCGTACGTGGCAGAGATTTTAAAGACTTTAAAAGACGCCAAACTACTTGTTGTAGAAGGTACCATTTATCCGCTACTTACGCGCTTAAAAAACGCAGGACTTCTTAATTACCGTTGGGAAGAATCGACCTCTGGCCCACCCAGAAAATATTACGGTTTAACAGAAACCGGAAAACTATTTCTTACTGAATTAACCACCACTTGGAACGAATTGCAAAACGCTGTAAATATAGTAACAAGCTCAAAAAACACTAAAAATGAATAAAACAGTCAATATAAATTTAGCAGGTATTTTTTATCATATAGATGAAGATGCGTATTTAAAATTGCAGCGCTATCTTGAGGCTATAAAACGGGCATTCACCGATTCGCAAGGCCGTTCTGAAATTATCGCAGACATTGAAGCGCGTATTGCCGAACTGTTTACAGAGCGCGTTAAGCACGACAAACACGTTATTGGAATTAAAGAAGTAGACGCCATTATTTCTATTATGGGTCAACCTGAAGATTATCTGGTCGATGATGAAATTTTTGAAGACGAACCTAAACAGAGTCGCCATCAAAAAACAGATTCCAAAAAACTCTTTAGAGACACAGACAACTCTTATATTAGTGGTGTTTCTGCCGGATTAGGTCATTATTTTGGCCTTAACGCCATTTGGATTCGTTTGGCTTGGATTCTTTTAGTGTTTGGTTTTGGTACAGGAATTTTCTTATACATTATATTATGGATTTTAATTCCTGAAGCTAAAACAACGTCAGATAAAATTATAATGACTGGAGAACGCGTCACCATTAGTAACATTGAAAAAAAAATTCGTGACGGGTTTGAAAATGTATCAGAAAGCGTAAAAAATGTCGATTTACAAAAACACGGCAGCCGTATCAAATCAAGTTCAAAATCATTTTTCGATACGATTGCAGAAGTCATTATGTTTTTCTTGAAGTTATTTGCCAAATTTATTGGTGTAATATTACTATTTGCAGGTGCTGCCGCCGTGATTGCTTTAATTGTAGGTTTAATTTCTGTAAGTGTTTTAGACCATTCTAAGTTTTTTAATAGTACTATTATGGATTTATCTAATGCCAGCGGTGCACCATTTTGGTTACTTGCAGTATTTCTATTTTTCGCATTCGCCATCCCCTTTTTCATGCTCTTTTATTTAGGCTTAAAAATTTTAGTGAATAATCTAAAATCTATTGGTAATGTCGCAAAGTTTACTCTTTTAGGATTATGGATTTTATCTCTTATCGGGTTATCGGTAATTGGAGCAAGACAAGGTTTATCGTATAGTGAGAAAGCGCCAGTTGTAATTATTAAAAAATTAGAAACCGTAACCGCAAAAGACACCCTCGTAATTTCTATGAAAGCGAATGACCATTTTGCCGATAATTTTTATAGAAGCACGTCGTTTGATTATGGTTATAATAAAAATGGTGATGAAGTGACGTACTCCCAAGATGTTAGACTAATTATTAAATCTACACGAGATAGCGTTGCGAAAATTAAAGTTTTAAAAACGGCACGCGGCGCAACTTACCAGGTGGCAAAAGAACGCGCAAAATCCATTAGTTATAATTACACTATAACTAATAACGAATTAATTTTAGACAACCATTTGCTTATTCCCAACAACCATCAAAAAAGAGATCAGAGAGTTGAGATCACCGTCTATTTACCACTAGGAAGCACCTTATTGGCTAACGAAAACACGTACCGCTACCACAAAAATGATAGTAGACATAACGATATTTTAGATAACGGTATGGAAAATTATTATTTAAAAGTTGAGAACAACACCTTACGATGTTTAAATTGCCCAGCGGACAATGACGGTACAGACGACGATTTTGAAGTAAACATAGATATTAACACTAAAGATGGGAAACTTAAAATTAACGATAAAAGTTTAGAAGCTAAAAATCAGAATGCTGCACTTGAAATAAATGACGACGGTATAAAAGCAAAAAGCGAAACCGTCAATGTTACTATCGATGAAAGTGGTATAAACATCAATTCAGAGAGTTCTAATCAATAATATTTAAGAGTGTTTAACGGTTGTATATCAATCAAAATATCATTAATATGATAGTATTAGGCAAATTAATCGTCGTCATTATTTTAGTAAAATTTACATAAATCAGCTAAAATTGACGTCAAGATAGAAACCATTTCTTACTTTACTAAAAGTTTGGGATGGTTTTTGATTATCTTTATAACTTAATTTAAACATAAAAAATGAATCCTTATATTCCTGTTACACTACTTGCTCTATTCACAGTATTTACGAGCTATTCCCAGAAAAAAGAAAAAATAAGAGGGAGCCGTAATGTCACTTCTATTATTACCGAAATTGATCCTTTTGAACGTTTGGTTATTGGCGATGATTTTAAAATAAAATTAATGCAAGGCCCTAATAATGCAGTACAAATTGACGCCGACGATAATTTACATCAAGTTATAGAATTTGAGGTTCAAGGTGGAAGTTTAAAATTCGATACGACAAAAAGAATCAGATCTCACAAACAACTGGATATTACGGTTATTTTCAAGGACTCTCTAAACTCTATCGAACTTAAAGGAGAGGCCGAATTATCGTCGATGGCTCCTTTACACTTAAACAACATTACTTTAGTCACCAAAGAATCGTCTAAAGCTTACCTTACGTTAAAAGCAGATTTATTTAGATTGGTAAACAGTAATAAAAGTGACATTGAATTAAATGTCACGGCCAATAAAGCAAGTTTAGAACTTAATGATAATAGTGACATTGAAGCACTTATAAACGCTTCGGAAATCAACGTGGATTTATACCAAAGAGCAACGGCAAGAATTGATGGAGATACTGATAAATTATTGGTAAGAGCCGACAATTCGACAACTTTTAAAGGAGAAAAACTAACGGCCAAAAACACAACCTTAATTACCGAAGGAAGAGCTAAAGTGTCTATAGAGACTAAAAGCACCTTATCTATTGAAGCGTCTGGGGATAGTGAAACATATCTTTTTGGAAGTCCGAAAATAGAAATTATAAAATTTGAAGACCGAGCGGCTCTATTAAAAAAGTAAAAGTGAGCTCAAATTCATAACGAATAAAAAAGCCGAAGTATCATTGATACTTCGGCTTTTTTTTATGTTAAAAGATACTTCTTACTAGTTGTAGTTAGACGTACTAACTTCGAAAGTAGAATCTTGAGCTGCTAACCAACGCTCTGCGTCTAAAGCTGCCATACAACCTGTACCTGCTGCAGTAACTGCTTGACGGTATACGTGATCGGCTGCATCACCACTTACAAACACGCCTTCTATATTTGTTTTTGCCGTTCCTGGTTCGTTAATGATATAACCTGTTTCATCTAACTTTAAAAAGCCGTTAAAAATATCTGTATTTGGCTTATGACCAATAGCTACAAAAAATCCCGTTACCGGAATTTCTGTTTTTTCGTATGTTTTATTATTAATCACTCTTACGCCCGTAACTACTTGCCCGTCACCTAAAACCTCTTCGGTTTCTGTATTAAATAAGATCTCTATATTTTCTGTGTTTTTAACACGCTGTGCCATAATTTTAGACGCTCTAAATTCGTCTTTTCTTACTAGCATAGTTACTTTTTTGCACAATTTAGAAAGGTAATGTGCTTCTTCACAGGCACTATCTCCTGCGCCAACAATAACTACTTCGTGATTTCTGTAGAAAAACCCATCACAAACAGCACAAGCTGAAACACCGCCACCTAACTTTAAATATTTTTGTTCAGACTCTAATCCTAAATATTTAGCTGTGGCTCCTGTAGAAATAATTACAGTATCGCAATGAATTTCTTTAGTGCTGTTTACCCAAACTTTATGTGGTTTTTCAGAAAAATCGACTTTAGTAATCCAACCATCTCTAACATCAGTCTCAAAACGCTCTGCTTGTTTCTGTAGCTCAATCATCATAGCTGGCCCTGTAATACCGTCAGGATATCCTGGGAAATTTTCAACTTCGTTAGTTGTTGTTAATTGCCCTCCAGGCTGTGTTCCTTGGTATAAAACTGGAGCCATATTTGCTCTGGCTGCGTAGATGGCTGCGGTATACCCTGCAGGTCCAGATCCTATAATTAGACATTTTACTTTTTCAATTGTATCAGACATATTATCATATTTTATAAAGCACAAAAGTAGGCTTTTTTAGTAGAAAATTAGCTTCTTAGTTATCAACAGTAACTATATTTATATAAAGGTTTATTATTTATCTGTATATTTACAAATCTTTAAAAACAAGGCAAATTAACGTCTTAAATTCTAAAATTCATTTAAGAAAAGGTTAAACAAATTTAATTATCCTATGGGAACAATTTCAACCAATAAAAATATGATTACTTTATTTTACAATTCTCAAACAGCTTTAGGTAAACAAACCTTACCGTATGTAACCGCGGCAGACAAAAAAGTACACGCCATAGATATTTCTAAGACTAAAGTTACGGGCACACAATGGGCGACTATTGCAGATAATCTAAATCTATCTATTGGTGACTTAATTAATAATGATCACCCTGATTTCACAAAAAACTACGACAAAACTTCGAGTTTTGACAGTGAGGATTGGATAAAAGTATTAAATAATAATCCTGACACCTTAAAATGCCCTATAATTATAGTGGACAAAACTTATTCTTTATTGAAGTCACCATCAGATTTTTTAAAACATATTGAATCTGATAGTGCTGGTATCGATGGCCAAAATCCTGAAGCACTTTAATTTATTTTTAAAAAATAGCATAAAAAATGGGCTGACACTTTTAAATATCAGCCCATTTAAATAATTTTAAAACTTGTTATCTTCTGAAAATCTTTTTTACAAACATCATTACGCCCACTTTACCTATTAATTTAAATCCAGTGCGCATCCATTCTGCTGGTTGCAAACTTTCTACAAATTCGCCTTTTGACACTTTAATTTCCTCTAGTGCAATGTTGCGTTCAAGCGTAAGTCTCTTTAAATCAAATTCTATATCATCTAATGTTTTGTATGTTTTCATATTACTCAAAGAATTTATCTGACAAGTTGCGAACAACTAGATTACTAATATGTTTTCTATATAAGTAACAAATTAATGCTCCTATAAAAAATAGCAACCCTACTATTACAAACCCTAACGCGTAATCTTCTAACATCGCACCTATAAAAAAAGCAAGGGCTATAGCCAAGAACGTTAAGCCTACAATACATAAGCCCGCTATAATTACAGCTTTAAATACTAAACTTATAGATATTGAAAGCTGTTGGAAAATCTTTAGTTTATAATACTCGTGAGAAGACTTTAAGTACTTCTCACCAGCACCTATAGCGTTATTTGATGTTTCATTTATGGAATCAAACACAGACATAAATTACGAAGTTTTCTGTAATTTCTTATTTTGCGCTTTCAATTCCTGTAATTTCGCTTCTAAAGTAGTAATGACATCGTCTGCCTTATAGCTAGCATTTTTTACAACGTATTCTAATTGACTTTCTAAATCTACTTTTGACGTTTGTAAAGTGCTCGCTACTTGATTTTTAATATCCATAGCACTGTGTGCTAATCTTTCTTTAGCGCTTAATGCTTCATCAGCTAAACGTTCTCTAGTTTTAATTCCTTTATCCGGTGCATATAAAACACCTAAAGTTGCGCCTATAGCAGCGCCTAAAATTAGACCTAATGCAGTACTTCCGTTATTATTCATAATGTGTTGGTTTTTATTGTTAAACTTGGTTTTTGTAATAACTTATAATCGTAATTACGTTCTAATCAAAGGTACAGTTTATAAGGTAAAAGTCTCTTAAAATTAACTTAAATGAATTACTAAACATTTGTTAAATCAACTATTAAAACACATTAATTCATTAAATTTTACAAGATTTATATAGAATTAAATAATAATTTATGAAAAACAAGATACAAACTACAAACCCCTATAATAATAAAGTTTTAGAAGAATATAATTTGCATTCTGAAAAAGAAGTTGCGAATTGCTTGGAAATAGCGACTAACTGTTTTAATACCTGGAAACACACCGCTATTTCCAAACGTACCTTATTATTAAACACGTTAGGAGATATATTAAACGAAAACAAAGAAAAATATAGCCGTTTAATGACCTTAGAAATGGGGAAACCAATTACTCAAAGTAGAGCCGAAATTGAAAAATGTATTTCCCTATGCGATTTTTATGAGGCTAATGCCGAAGAGTTTTTAGCAGACGAAATGATAGAAACGGAAGCCGAAGAAAGCTTTATAAGCTACGATCCTTTAGGAACAATTTTAGCAGTGATGCCCTGGAACTATCCATTTTGGCAGGTGTTGCGTTTTGCAATCCCCACAATAACAGCAGGTAACACAGCGCTTTTAAAACACGCCTCTAATGTTACAGGCTGCGCCATAGCCATACAAGAATTATTTGAAAAAGCAGGTTACCCAAAAGGCTGTTTTCAGACGCTTTTAGTAAACCACGAGACTATTGAATCGGTTATTGCGCATGAAAGTGTAAAAGCCGTGTCTTTAACAGGAAGTGAAAAGGCAGGAAAAAGTATTGCGCAAACAGCCGGAAAATACCTAAAAAAATGTGTTTTAGAATTAGGAGGCAATAATGCGTGCATAATTCTAGACGACGCCGACTTAGACAAATATATGGATACCATTGTAAATGCGAGAATGCAAAACACGGGGCAAAGTTGCATTGCCGCAAAGCGATTCATTGTCACCGAAGGTATACATAACGACTTCGTTAAGCGCTTTAAATCTAAAATTGAAGCATTGCACTATGACAACCCAATAAATGAAGCCACCACCATTGCTACACTAGCTCGAGAGGATTTAGCAGACGATTTACAAAGGCAAGTAGACGATGCCATTAGTAAAGGAGCTGAAGTGATAATTGGAAATACCAGAAATAAATCGTATTTTGAAGCAACCTTGTTAACCAATGCTAATCAAGAAATGGCGGTTTTTAAGGAAGAAACTTTTGGTCCAGTAGCGCCCATTTTTAAAGTTAGAAATTTGGATGAAGCTTTAGAACTTGCAGGAAATTCTAAATTTGGATTGGGAACAATGCTGTTTAGTGAAGATATTGAAACCGCGAGTAAAAAAGTTATAGATATCAACGACGGTGCGTTTTTTATAAACGAGTTAGTAAAATCGGATCCGCGATTACCATTTGGAGGTACAAAAACTTCTGGATATGGCAGGGAACTTTCGCAAGAAGGAATTCGCGAATTTATAAATACTAAAACTGTTTACATTAATAAGTAAAAAAACTAAAAACCTAAACTATGAGCCTAATCAAAAAAGGAAATAATAAAAGAAGAAATTATATTCTAAAAAAAGATAATAAGACGAAAGCGACCGTAGCTTTTATATTTATTGTGCTAATTTTATTAATCGTTGCCGTAGTAATTTCAGGATTCGTTTTTAAATGGTTTTAGAAACGTAACCCCATAAAAAAGCCGTTTATTTTGAAATAAACGGCTTTTTTTATGCGATATAATTCAGAATTATTTAATCTCTACTAATTCTAAATCGAACACTAAATCTTGACCTGCTAATGGGTGATTTCCATCTACTACGATGTGATCTTCATTAACCTCAGCAATTCTAAATTGGTGCTCTTTACCATCTTCACTTTTAGATACTAATCCTAAACCAACTTGTGGTTCCATATCTTGTGGTAATTGTGCTTTTTCAACTTTGTGAAATAATTCTTCTTGAACATCTCCGTAAGCTTCATTTACTGGAATTTCTACTGTTTTTTTATCGTTCACTTTCATATCGATAACAGCATTTTCAAAACCAGGAATTAACATACCTTCCCCTAAAGTAAACTCTAAAGGTTCGCGTTCTAAAGAACTGTCGAAAACTTGACCGTCATTTAATTTCCCTGTGTAATGTATTTTTACCGTATCTTTTTCTTTTACTTGACTCATAAAATGTTTTTAAAATTTAATAAATAGAGTACAAATCTATTATTTATATATTGAACATCAGTATAATATGCGACTTTTCGTTGTAAATTAAGAAAAACTTAACTTTATTTAAAATATTAAGTTAAAATATGGAATGGAATTCGCTAATAATCAGTTAAAACCTCCTTTATCGATACAGATTGGGTTCTAGTTTCACCCCTATTTATGCTCTCTACTTTAATCAGAAACCATTTATCATCCCTTTAAACTAAGTTATACTTTAAAATGGGACGCACTAAAACGTGTACTACATTTTTATTTAACTATTAAAAATAGTGTCTTTAATATGCTTGTAAAAATAAGCCACGGTGCTCTTTTATGATAAAGATTGATTACGCATTCCTTAATTTCTACTTCTATAATTAACCTGAGATGTAACTGACGCATACGATATACAATGGGAAACGGCTTTTGCCAGTATAACTGACTAAAATAATTCAGTTTCAATTATACGATAACCCTATTAGCCCGCTCATACCATTTACTGCAATAGCGTTACACAACGTATCCCTACGACTCACAAAAAAGGAATAAGCCTAGAATAGGTGGATTTTGGTTTACATAGAATTAAATACTCCCTTTTTCACTGGATAATATTAAAGAGTTCAGAAATTAAATCATTTTTATTAATAAAAATTCGCTACTTGAATGAGACGTTCAATCTTAAGTAATTCAATTTTGCGACCATCTGTAGAAATAAGTTTATCGTGTTTAAAATCATGAAGTACCCGCGCCAAAGTTTCAACTACTGTACCTGCCATATTTGCCAAATCAGAGCGAGAAAGCATAATATAAGTATTTGCCTTATCATCAACTTTATACTTATCATGTAAAATTAATAAATTAAGCGCTACCCGCTCCCTTACCGTACGTTGAGACAATACTGCCATAAGATTTGCCAAAACACTAAATTCGTGGCTTAAACTTTTTAAAAGCAACCGCGAAAAGGATGAAGAAGCTTTAAGTATCTCATTAAAATCCTTTATGGTTATAAATGAGATTACAGAGTTTTCTATCGCGACTGTTGTGTCTCCATAGCTGCTTTCACTTAAAACCGATGAATAACCAAAAAACTCTCCTGCATTATAGATATATATTATTTGTTCTCTCCCATCATTATCCATTTTATACTTTTTCACTTTGCCACTTTGCATATAAAATATACCAGAAGGCAAGGTGCTTTCCGTAAATATAGGTTGGTTTTTACGATACTTTTTATCAACCATAATATTTTCAAGAAATTCCCTATCACACGACGGCAATTCGTTTAATATATTTTGGCTATTGAATGTGAATTTCTTTATCATAATTGCGATTACAAAGCTACACTTTATTTAATTTTTAATCTAAAATTTGATTTAAATCAAGTTTTATCAATATTCCAATCAATTGCTATTGTCTTTTGGCATTGTAGATTTGCAGCAACAATTCAACTATCATTTCTATGAAAAAAATTGAACAATTAAATGCACTAGGAATTTATCCTACTAAGGACTATTTCTGGAATTTACCAGTTTCTAAACTAGTAGCACAGACACTCCAAAAGAAGCAAGGTGTATTAACAAGCACAGGTGCTTTAGCTTGCAACACTGGCGAATTTACAGGACGATCGCCAAAGGATAAATATATTGTAAAAGATAACATTACTGAAAACTCCGTTTGGTGGGGGGATGTAAATCATCCGTTTTCATCTGAGGATTTTGATAGGTTATATAAGCGCGTTACCACATTTCTATCTCAAAGAGAAATTTATATTAAAGACGTACAGGCCGGTAGTAAAAAAGAGTATCAATTAAATGTTCGTGTTATTACAGAAACGCCTTGGCAAAGTTTGTTTGCAAATAACCTTTTTTTAAGACCTTCAGAAAAAGAACTAGAAACTTTTGAACACGAATGGCTTATACTGGCCGCTCCTGAGTTTAAGGCAGACCCAGAAATAGATAACACCAGACAACAGAATTTTACAATTATTAATTTCAAGAAAAAGGTAATCCTTATTGGAGGTAGCGCCTACACGGGCGAAATTAAAAAAGGAATTTTTACCATTCTAAATTACATTTTACCCCACGACAAAAATGTATTATCAATGCATTGTTCCGCTAACATTGGTGAAGACGGAAATACAGCTGTCTTTTTTGGATTATCTGGAACAGGAAAAACGACGTTGTCTGCCGATCCGTCAAGAGCACTTATAGGTGATGACGAACATGGTTGGGATTCGGAAAACGTGTTTAATTTTGAAGGAGGCTGTTATGCAAAATGTGTTAATTTAAGCTACGAAAAAGAACCCCAAATATTTTCAGCAGTACGTTTTGGCACACTATTGGAAAATGTGCGTTTCTTTGAAGGTTCTGATATCGTTGATTATGACAATGTAGACCTCACAGAAAACACTAGAGCTGCTTATCCTACTCATTTCATAGATAACGCCATAACCCCATCAATAGGTGGTGCGCCAAAAAATATATTCTTTTTAACCTGCGATGCCTTTGGGGTATTGCCTCCTATTTCAAAATTAACTGTTGGACAAGCTATGTATCATTTCATTTCTGGGTATACGGCAAAAGTGGCGGGAACTGAAGCAGGAATTACAGAGCCTCAAACCACTTTTTCTGCCTGCTTTGGGGAACCTTTTTTACCGCTACACCCTACAAAATATGCCGAATTATTAGGACAAAAATTAAAAGGAGACACTATAAATGTTTGGCTTATAAATACAGGATGGTCTGGTGGTGCCTATGGTGTTGGAGAACGTATTAAATTACGCTATACTAGAGCGATGATTACTGCTGCTCTCGATGGGAAATTAGACAAAGTAGACTATTTAAAACACGCTGTTTTTGGCTTGCAAATGCCTTCAGAATGTGAAGGTGTTCCTTCCCATATATTAAATCCAAAAAACACATGGGACAACGCACAAAAGTATAATGAAACTGCTGACAAACTTGCGGCACAATTTAATGAAAACTTTAAAATCTATCACTCTTTTGCAAATGATGAAATCCGCTCTGGCGGCCCTAAAACCAATCCAAAACTTGAAAAAGCATAGTGCTTAATAGCAATTAATATCAGTGCTGTAATGAGCTCCCCTATTTGTGGTTTTAATCACAAAAAAAACCACAGGTAGGTAAGCACAATAATGGTGCTCGATTTTTTAGACTACTTTTTTAGACGTACCAATAGTCGTTGTGGTTGTGGTTGTACATATTTTAACTATAGAGATTTTATATACAAAAAACAGTCCTATTTTAATTTTCCGTAAAGCGAATTAAGAGACCTTATTTAGGTCACCATTAAAATCACCGGTAAAAAAGGGAATTGCAAACAATATCGTGACGACCGTTAAGACTGTAAATACGCCGATGTTCAAGAATGATAGATAAAATTAAAACCTAGTCTGGAATTAGTTAAGTAAGCACCTTACAGTGAAAGCTGGATAATTAAATTAAAAATAGAAACCACTACAGATTTATTAGATTTTTAATAAACGGTTACTTATGCACTATTAACTGGTTCTTAAACAACTATTCAAATAAAAACAAACCATATTATGCAGATTCCAAAAAACATCTATTACACAAAACAGCATTTATGGTTGCAACAAATAGGTCTGTATGATTTTTATGTTGGAATAACCGATTTTGGACAAAAAGAAATTGGTGAAATTGATTTGATTGAACTAAGCACTAATAAAGGAAGCCAACTAAAAAAAGGATCCGTTTGGGGCATCGTTTATGGAACCAATGACACTTTAAATTTAATTGCGCCATTTGATTGCAAAATTACAGAGAAAAACAGAGACATTCATAAGCATACATCCTATGTAAATACAGGACCCTACAAATACTGGTTTGCAATTTTAACGACTAAAACAGATACTGTTTCCTTATTGACGTTTCAGGATTATACTCAATTAACTCAATGATTTTTAAAAATCTAAAATCACATATTGACGTCGATGACCCTCTTTTTAACACACTGTATCCTTTGCGAGTTAAAAAGCTCTCCGACCGCCATTGGACCTCTGTTGAAGTCGCCAAATTGGCTGCCGAATATTTAGTCGATAAACCAAACTGCAAAGTTCTAGATATTGGTTCTGGGGCAGGAAAGTTTTGTTTAATAGGAGCTGCTTCAACAAAAGGTCTTTTTTATGGCGTTGAGCAACGAGAGGGACTTGTAAAGTTATCCCGAAGAATAGCAGAAAAAAATAAGATTAATACTACAGCATTCATTCACTCTAATATTACACAGATTTCCTTTTCTGATTACGATGCCTTCTATTTTTATAATCCATTTTATGAAAACATAGATAATTCTCATTTAATAGATAGTAAAATCGCTACGAGCAAAAAATTATATATCAAATATTCAGACTATGTACAAAATCAATTAAAAAAAACACCAATAGGCACTCGCTTAGTTACGTATTGGAGTACTTGGGAAGAAATTCCACTGGGTTTTGATTTAGAATTTACAGGCTATAATGGAAAACTAAATTTTTGGGAAAAGAAATTTTAATGGCTATGAATAAAAATTTAGACGTTATTAAAACACAAAAAGAATCACTCGTATTACGAGGTGTTGAAAAACTCAAAATTATTGGTTTTACCAATGTTACTATACCTACTATTTTGACCGATGAAATTTATCTTTTATATTTTTTAAGTTTTCTAAATAAGATATCTAATTCTAAAAACGAAGATGAAATTATTGCAATAAAAGAACTAAAAACACTGATTACCAAACGACTTGAAATTTAAAAAAGTTAACACCATTATAATTAATTTTTAAAGATAATCTATGAATATACTCGATAAACTACAAACACGCCTAGGCCCATTAGGTGAGCACGCACACTATGCTCATGGATATTACGCTTACCCAAGACTTGAAGGAGAAATTAGCAATAAAATGACTTTTAATGGAAAAGAAAAATTAGTCTGGAGTATAAATAACTACCTCGGATTGGCAAACCATCCTGAAGTTAGAGAAGCTGATAACGAAGGAACAGGACGTTATGGCTTGGCCTATCCTATGGGCGCCCGAATGATGAGCGGTAATACCAAACTTCACGAAAAATTTGAATCCGAAATTGCCGATTATGTTGGTAAAGAAGATGCGTTTCTATTAAACTATGGTTATCAAGGTATGGTCTCCATAATTGATTGCTTGGTGGACAGAAATGATATTATTGTATACGATGCCGAGTCGCACGCGTGTATTCTCGATGGGGCACGATTACATATGGGACAGCGTTTCGTTTTTAAACATAATGATATCGAAGATTGTGAAAAACAATTACAACGTGCCCAAAAAATAACCAAAAAAACAAAAGGTGCAATCTTATTAATTACTGAAGGAGTGTTTGGAATGCGAGGCGACCAAGGCAAGCTTAAAGAAATTGTTGCTTTAAAAGAAAATTATAGTTTTTCGTTATTGGTAGATGATGCGCACGGTATAGGCTGTATGGGTAAAACAGGTGCCGGTACAGGAGAAGAGCAAGGAATTCAAGATGGCATTGATTTTTACTTTGGCACCTTTGCAAAAGCATTTGCTGGGATAGGCGCATTCATTGCAAGTACCAAAGAAGCTATTATGTTTTTCAAATACAATATGCGGTCTCAAATATTCGCTAAATCACTACCTATGCCAATGGTTTTTGGAGCTTTAAAGCGACTTGAGTTAATGCAAACACAACCAGAATTAAGAGAGAAATTATGGCAAATCACAGACGCCTTACAAAATGGATTAATTAATGCAGGGTTCGATATAGGCGATACAAACTCACCTGTTACTCCGGTCTATTTAAATGGAACCATCGACGAAGCAACAGCATTGGTCCGTGATTTGCGAGAAAATCATCATATTTTTTGTTCTATGGTTGTGTATCCTGTGGTACCTAAAGGAATGATTATTTTAAGATTAATTCCAACGGCAGATCACACCTTGGAAGATGTGGATAGAACAATTACCGTTTTTAGTGAAATACAACTAAAACTTATAGATGGCCATTATAAAGAAGAAGTTGAGACAACAGTTTAAATAAATTATTAAAATAGAAGGAAGATGAGAAGAGTAGTAATAACAGGGTTAGGTGCTATAACTCCTATAGGAAATAACACAAAAGACTATTGGAATAATTTGCTTGACGGCGTATCGGGAGCTGATAAAATTTCGCGCTTTGATACTACACAATTTAAAACAGACTTTGCCTGCGAGATAAAAAATTATGATGCCTTAAATTATTTTGACAGAAAGGAAAGTCGGAAACTGGACAGATTTACTCAATATGGTCTTATCGCTGGCGATGAAGCGATTAAAGACGCAAATTTAAATTTTGACACCTTAGATACAGACAGAATCGGGGTTATATTTTCAAGCGGTATAGGCGGTTTTGAAACTATGGAAAAGGACATCATCGAATTTAGTAAGAATCAAAATAACCCAAGGTTCAATCCCTTTTTTATTACCAAGATAATTGCTAATAATGTGGCCGGTTATTTATCTATTAAACACGGCTTACGAGGGGTAAACACCTGCCCTGTTACTGCCTGCTCCTCTTCTACAACAGGTTTAATTCAAGCGTTTAATTATATTAAATGGGGAAAAGCAGATATCATTATTTCTGGTGGTTCTGAAGCGCCAATTAATCAGTCATCAGTGGGTGGATTCAACGCTATGAAAGCCCTATCGACTAACAATGAGAATTATAAAACGGCATCCAAACCCTTTGATAATTCCCGAGACGGTTTTGTGCTTGGTGAAGGTGCTGGTGCCTTAGTGGTGGAGAGCTTGGAAAGTGCACTAAAACGGAATGCTAAAATATATGCCGAAATTAGTGGTGGTGGTGAAACGGCCGATGCCTACCATATTACTAATACTCACCCTGAAGGAAAAGGGGCTTATCTCGCCATGAAAGAAGCCTTAAGGGAAGGTATCATTATGCCAAACCAAGTTAATTATATTAATGCACATGCGACCTCTACGGGCCCTGGAGATGTATCAGAATCCAAAGCCATTAAAAGACTATTTAATGACAATTTAAAAAACATTAGTATTAGTGGTACAAAATCTATGACCGGACATCTTTTGGGTGGTACTGGAGCGATTGAAGCGATAGCGACCTGTCTATCGGTACACACAAATTGGATTCCACCAACAATTAACACGACAGTAATTGATAAAGCAATTTCTTCAGATTTGGATATAACACTCGGTAAAAAAACATCTAAAACTGTTGATTACGCACTAAGTAATACTTTTGGGTTTGGAGGCCATTGTGCCGCTGTATTATTCAAAAAATATAAGGGATAATTAAATGGAGGAAGGCTTTAGATTTCATAGCCCTCCTCCTTTTTAAATTTCTTTCTTTTAGACCAAGAACACAACTACGGATACAATTAGTTCTCGCCATATTTACACCTCTTTTCTGTGTTGTAATGTGTTGCTTCTCAATTGTATGTTAATACGCTACCGGTTCTAATTTTCAATCCTGCTGCAATTAGAGCGCACGATTTTAGTTGCGGATCCTTTAATCTCTCTTAGATTTTTTTTCTTTTTTTTCTGCCTTTTTTTCTTTTGGAGTTTTAGCAGATTCTTTTTTTACGTTTTTCCTTGAGTCTTTACTTTTTGCCATAATAGTATCTATTTAAATATTAATTTACTTTTTTTATCTAAAACACCTTCTTTTTTAGATCACGTTATTGTTTCATAAAACTCAGACTCCTGAAATTTCCATTTCGTTGTATCTTGTTAAATACTTAATTACAGACTTAACAAGAGCCTATAGAGCGGTCTAGTACAACAAATTTTGTTTACATATTAACAACAAAAGGTGGTTTATCTACATATTAAGGATTGATTCAGCGCACGTGTATAGGCAGAATTTTTCAAGGCTAAAGTTAAAGCTTTTAGTGATAACCTGTCAAGAACCTTATTATAATATTTTGCTCCACATCCATCTTTTTTCAACAGATAAATTTAGTTAAAAATTAGCATTATCAAAATTTTCTTAAGCCTTTAAAGACTTTTAAGTAAGTTGTATAGCTAAAGCCAATTTTTTAACTAGTATTCGATAATTTAGGGTTTTAACATATGCGATACTATAAGAGAATTGATGCTGTAAGTTTTTTGTTAAGAATTTGGCCTTGACCACAGAAAATTAATAGTCCGAGCTACTATATGTGACATTAGTCACATTTTAACACTAACATCTATCGTATATTAGCGATAAGAAACAAGGAATTAAAAAATGTCAGAATTTGAAAATAATTATTTAGACAATCACTATATACACAGAAGTAATTGGTTAAGAGCGGCGGTACTTGGAGCAAATGACGGCATTCTATCAACAGCTAGTTTGGCTATTGGTGTTGCCGCCGCAAGCGATTTTAGAGCGCCTGTAATATTGGCTACGGTAGCAGGATTGGTTGCGGGAGCTTTATCAATGGCAGCAGGAGAATATGTTTCTGTGAGTTCTCAAACAGATATAGAACAAGCAGACATCGAGAGAGAAAAGAAGGAACTAGAAGAAATGCCCGAAATTGAATTACTACGGTTGGCGGAAATCTATGAAAAGAGAGGCCTAAAAAAAGAAACAGCATTAACAGTTGCTAAAGAATTAACAGAAAAAGATGCTTTAGCGGCGCACATTAGAGATGAGTTAGGAATTAACGAAATGAGTCAAGCCAAGCCAATTCAAGCCGCGTTTGCTTCTGGGGCAGCCTTTACCGTTGGAGGGCTGCTACCACTATTGGTAACCCTGTTTTTACCATTGGATACTATGGAATATTACCTCTACAGTTCTGCCCTTTTATTCTTAATTATTTTAGGGAGCTTAGCTGCTAAAACAGGAGGCTCTAATATTTTAAAAGCAGTTATTAGAATCACTTTCTGGGGAACTGTGGCAATGGGATTAACAGCATTGGCCGGCTATGCATTTGGCGTTAGTTTAACCTAGAAGACCACCATATAGAGTGTTAAAGAAGGTGCTTTATTAGCGAACTCAATAGGCTCGTATAAAACAAACACGCTAAAAGTGACTAGTATGGAAAAAAAGTATTGTAAATATATCGAATGACTCATTACACAATAGCGGTTTCATTTCTGCTATAATTTAATTGCATTTATTGTACTCTAAGACGTTGTTGTATGGACCGCAGAATTAACAAATTCAAAAGAAGTCATTTCTAGAATAGTGAGTGGATGGAAATAAGTATAGACATTTAAACTTATAGAATACTGGGCTAATATAATAGCTTTAACTTATTTTATTAAGCTTAGAATCATCCCAATCGTTGTACTTATTAACGGCATGAAACGCCTTTTTATTGGCTATTTGGTAGACGTTTTTCCTTTGACAAAATCTATAGTTAATCATTATTTTAAAGAATTACACTTTCCTAGAACGAAAGACTGATTTCTCAGGGTATAATTGAAAAATGAAACATAAAGAATGAATCACTTTATGGCGAAAACACACTGAGGCAAGGTTGGACTAATTTTAAGCCAATCTTAAGAAAACACAAATCTTAACTTAATTAAAAATTGTAATATTTGCACAATGAGGATCTTAATAGTAGAAGATGAACCCGGTATATTTAACTTCCTTAAACAAGGTCTGGAGGAAGAGTCCTATGCGGTGGATATTGCCGAAGATGGTAAAAAAGGTCTTCAATTAGCACTTTCTGGCGATTACGATTTATTGCTTTTGGATTGGATGTTACCCGGTATGAGCGGTATCGAAATATGTCGTCAGTTTAGAAAAGAGTTTAAAGACACCCCTATCATTTTTTTAACCGCAAAAGACACCGTTGATGAAACCGTATTCGGACTTCAATCTGGCGCAAACGATTATATTAAAAAACCTTTTAATTTTGAAGAACTGTTAGAACGCATTAAAGTGCAATTACGCCCAAAATCTGGAGAACATTCCGTTTTTAAGCTTGGAGACATAATACTAAATACCGCAACACATCAAGTTTTTAAATCGGAAGAAGAAATTAGCCTCACGCAAAAAGAATTTGCACTGTTAGAATACCTAATACGTAACAAGGGTATCGTTTGCCGAAGAACCCGAATCATAGAAAGCGTTTGGGACATTCACTTTGAATATAACACAGGGGTTATTGATGTATATATTAATGCGCTTCGTAAAAAATTAAAATTAGGAGAAAATGAAAACTATATACAAACCGTTCGCGGAATAGGCTATGTCGCCAAAGAAATATGAGTTTAACTTTTAGAAATAGAATTGCATTACATTATATGTTAGCCACTGCCATAATTATGGCTCTGGCATTTATAGTTGTTTATTTTGTCGTTCAGGGAACAGTATATCAAAACTTAGATACCGACCTATCTTATGAAGCTAAAAAACACACCGGAGAAATTAAAATTGTTGGAGATAGCGTACAAATAAAAAATAAAAAAGAGTGGGAAGAAAGAGAACATCGCGAAGTGCAGGTTAACCCTGTTTTTATTCAAATACTCAATAAAGACGGATTGTTTATGGACAAATCTCCAAATCTTAAAAAAGATGTTCTCATATTTAACCCACAACAAAGTTATGGTGGCCATTTCAATGAAACACTAAATAGTAGAGCTATTAGACAAGTACAGCTACCCATTAAAGAAAACGGAAAAGTTAAGGGATTTATAATGGCTGCAATGTCATTAGAATCCTCAAAAATGGTATTACTTAACTTAAGAAACGTTTTGGTTATTTCGTACTTATTTCTTTTAATGGGATTCTATTTTATTTCTAGATATCTAGCAGGTCGGGGTATTATACCAGTCAAAATTATAACCGAAACAACAAAAAGAATTACAAAAAATAATTTGAATGAAAGGGTGGTTTTACCCCAAAACAAAGACGAACTCTACGAATTATCTTCGGGTATTAACCAATTATTACAACGTATTGAAAACGCCATTGAGCGAGAACGACAATTTACCTCTGATGCGTCTCATGAATTACGCACACCTTTGGCTACCTTAAAAGGCACTTTAGAGGTGTTAATTAGAAAACCAAGAGACCTCTCAGAATATGAGGATAAAATTAAATTTAGCCTTACCGAAATAGATAGAATTACTGCGACTATAGAACAACTTTTAGTGCTGGCTAGGTTAGATACCAATGCAAAAACAACAGACCAATCACTAGTACCTTTATCTACCATAATAGACGATATTCTTTCAAGGCATAAAAAACGTATAGCAGAAAAAAAACTTGCAATACACTTTAATAATGGCGTTACTTTAGAAGCTGTTGTGCCCCAATATTATTCTAATTTAATTTTGGAGAACATCATTGGCAATGCTATAAAATATTCAAATAACGCGACTATAATAAAGATAGACATCCAACTGCTAAACTCAAAAGTTGTTTGTAAAATTCAAGATGAAGGCATAGGTATCAAAAAAGAGGATTTAAATAATTTGTTTCATCGTTTTTTTAGATCTGATGCACTAACCCATAAAAGTATTTCTGGTAACGGTTTAGGACTTTCTATAGCCAAAAAGGCTGCCGATGCTATACAGGCAGAAATTTATGTAGAAAGTGAACGCAACGTTGGAACCACTTTTTCAATTGCGTTTTAAGCGAATCTTAAGAATTTCTTTAGACAACTCTTAAAGGTTAAAATTACTTTTACAAAGTTAATAGCTATAAATTAAACTACTATGAAAAACATAATCATTATCTACACTTTGATGCTGTCGTCCATTGTCTGTGCCCAGAATTGGGAAACTAATTGGGAAAGTGCTTCGGCTAAAGCAGAAAAAAACAATCAAAACATAATTTTGGTGTTTTCGGGTTCCGATTGGTGTGCTCCTTGTATTAAATTAGATAAAGAGATATGGAGCACTAGTAAATTCCAAGAACTTTCAAAAGATTATTTTGTAATGCTTAAAGCGGACTTTCCTCGTAAAAGTAAAAATGCATTAGCCAAAGATCAACAAATTCAAAACAATAATTTAGCTGAAAAATATAACCAAAAGGGATACTTTCCATACGTGGTTGTTCTCAACTCGAAAGGTACAATTCTAGGAGATTTAGGTTACGAAATAACAACTCCAGAATTGTATTTTAAAAAACTGCAAACTTTTGAAAAATAGTCTCTTTATAATCGTCCTTGTAATAACGTCCCTAGCTATTGGTCAAGAAGTCGTTGTTAAACCGGTTACGCTTATGGGAAGTCGTTTTGACCTCACTGTTGTAGCTAAAGATTCAATACAATGTTATGAATATATCGATATAGCAGTAAACGAAATTTCTAGAATTGAAAAACTAATTTCTTCTTGGGATAAAAACTCCCAAACATCCAAAATTAATAGAAATGCAGGAATAAAACCTGTGGTTGTTGACGGTGAATTATTTGAACTTATAAAAAGAGCATTAAAAATCTCATTACTAACTAATGGCGCCTTTGACATTAGTTATGCTTCTATGGATAAAATTTGGTTTTTTGATGGTCGCATGAAAGAATTGCCTTCTGAAGAGGACATAAAAAAGTCTGTAGAAAAAGTAGGCTATCAAAATATAATCCTAGATGACGTTACACATTCAGTATTTTTAAAACTCGAAGGTATGAAAATTGGTTTCGGAGCTATTGGTAAAGGCTATGCAGCAGATAAAGCTAAAATATTATTACAAAGTATAGGAGTGAAATCGGGTATTATTAATGCTTCCGGCGACTTAAATACGTGGGGAAAACAACCTAATGGAAAAGATTGGATGGTCGCCATTATAAACCCCTTAAATAAAGAAAAAGTTTTTTCTTGGCTGCCTGTTTTAAATAGCGCGGTAGTAACTTCTGGTAACTACGAAAAATATGTAAGACTAAATAATACATTATACACACATATTATTGATCCTCGAACCGGATTTCCAGCGACAGGAATTTTAAGTGTAACACTTTTCGCTAAAACCGCAGAACTTGCGGATGCTTTAGCAACTTCCATTTTTGTAATGGGTGTCGATACCGGATTGGATTTTATTAACCAATTAAATGGTGTAGAATGTATCATCGTTGATAATAACAGCCAAATTATCACCTCGAAAAACATAGAATTAAACCCCGTTAAAAATGATTAAAAAAACAATAATGTTAATCGGTATTGTAACCACTTTAACGTCTTGTGTTGTAGTTAAAGAATACGAAAAAATAAATATCAATGATCCAGATATGATTTTATCACAAAGAAAAATAGACAGGTTTGAAACCAACTTTCACGTTTATAGAGAAGGTGCGTCTGGCGCCAATGGCGGAAAATCTGGTGGTGGATGTGGGTGTAATTAAATAATAAAAATGAAATTGAAAAAAATAATCCTCATTACTGTTCTCTTAATCTTCGGAAAAATAACGGCGCAACAAGATTCGACAAAAGTCTATAAAAAACGGGTCTTAGAAACCACCGAAATAGATTTTTTAACCAGTTATTATGTTCAAGATGGTAATAATGCTTCTGTAACGGGCGGTATCGGTAAGGAATATTTAACCGACTTCACCCCCACTATTGTTGTGAGTATTCCTTTGAATGCCGACGATGTTTTAACCATAGATGCCGGAATTTCTACGTATACTTCTGCATCCTCCAGTAATGGAAATCCGTTTGATGTTACTGGTGCTTCAGCTAATGATGATGATGATGATGATGATGATGATGATAAAATGGCAATCGTACCCAAAGATGTCATTGGAAGCCCTTGGGTTGCATCTTCAGGTGCTTCAAGCCAAGATACTTGGGGAAGTGTAAGTATAGATTATTCGCATAGCTCTGATAACAGAAACACCATTTGGAACGTGGATGCATCTTTTGCCACCGAATACGATTATTCATCCATAGGCTTTGGTGGTGGTGTAACCCAACTGTTTAATGAAAAAAACACATCGGTGGGCGTAAGTGCAAAAGTGTATTTAGATGCTTGGCGACCTATTTATCCTACCGAATTAAAAGCCTTTACTGATACCAACGGTAATTTGAACGATGGCTTTTTTAAGGGCGTTACTATTTTAGACCAAAATGGAATTGCTAGTAGCAACTGGCACCCCATAGACGGCTTTGGTTTGATTAAAGATAAATCTCGAAACTCCTATTCTGCATCCTTCAGTTTTTCACAAATAGTAAGCAAAAATGCGCAACTATCCCTATTTATAGACATGGTTAAACAACAAGGTTGGTTAGCCAATCCTTTACAGCGCGTCTATTTTGGCGATGTACCTAATTACTATATTGGTAACTCTGCAAGCATACCCAATTACTCCTCACCAAATAATAAGGACGTGTTTCAATTAGCAGATGATATTGAAAGACTTCCCGATAGCAGATTTAAAATTCCTATGGGAGTACGTTTTAACTATTTTATCAATGAAAACATTGCCTTACGAACTTATTACCGCTATTATTTTGATGATTGGGGCATAACTGCTCATACTGCAAATTTGGAAGTACCCATTAAATTATATGATAAATTTACACTTTACCCTTCTTTACGGTATTACAATCAGACACAAGCAGATTATTTTGCACCCTTTGAGCAGAATGTATCGACGAGTACGTATTATACTTCAGATTATGATTTATCGAAATTCAGCGCTATTCAATATGGCTTTGGAATAAGCTATACCGATATTTTTACAAAACTGCATATTTCAAGATTTGGATTAAAAAATATAGACTTAAAATATGCCAATTATAAACGAAATACGGGTTTAAAAGCCAATATTATCTCTTTTGGAATGAAATTTATATTAAAATAACTCAGGGCTCATTTTAAGGACCAACAGACTTGTTTAAAGATATTATGTTTTTTAACTTAAAGTGGCTTTACGCTATTAATACCTATCTTAAAACTATCTTTAGTAATTGCTCAAAAGGTTTAGAATACCGAATTGCAAAATAAGATTTTACATTTTTTTTAAATGGACACCTTACTTTTTCGACATAATTTTATAGAAATTTAAATTTTATTTCGGCTACTCAAAGAACAATCTATTTTAAGCGAATCTTAAGAAACCGTTTAGAAGCCTCTTAGATACTTTAAATATTTTTGTTATATTCTATTCCATAAACCAACAGAAAAATGTTAGAACGTATTATCCAGTATAGTATCCATCACAAACTTATTGTACTTTTATTTACCGCAGGTATCATTGGATTTGGCTTATATTCTCTCTTAAATATCCCTATTGGTGCAGTTCCAGATGTCACAAATAACCAGGTACAGGTCATTACTACTTCTAGAAATTTAGCCACTGAAGATGTTGAGAAATTTTTAACATATCCAGTAGAATTAGAGATGGCGAATTTACCGGGCGTTAAAGAAATTCGTTCGATATCAAAGTTCGGACTCTCCGTAGTTACCGTAGTTTTCGATGATGATATGGGTACCTACCTACCGCGCCAACTTATCGCCGAGAAAATTAAAAGTGCAGAGGAAAAAATCCCAGCAGGTTTTGGTAAGCCCTTTATGGGCCCTGTCTCCACCGGTTTGGGTGAAATTTATCAATATATAATCGATGTTGATGCAGAACACAAAACACAATATTCGCTATCTGATGTGCGTACCATTCAAGATTGGGTGGTAAAACGCCAACTTTCTGGTATTCCGGGAGTGGTAGAAGTTAATACTTGGGGAGGCCACTTAAAAACCTATGAAGTTGCAATTAATCCAGAACAACTTCGCGCTATCGACGTTTCCATATTTGAAGTATTTAGCGCTTTGGAAAAAAATAATAGCGTTGCTGGAGGTGGCTATATAGAAAAAGCAAATGAAAGCTATTTTATAAGAGGTGAAGGTCTTATCAGTTCTATTCAAGACATTGAAGATATTGTAGTAACCACTAAAGGAATCGTTCCAGTCTATGTTAGAGATATTGCTTCAGTAGGCTTTGGACACGCCAACCGGTTTGGTGCGATAACAGGAAATGGCGAAGGAGAAAAAGTATTGGGGCAGGTTATGATGCTTAAAGATGCCAACTCTAATGCGGTTATTGAAGCTGTAAAGCAACGCGTCGCCGAAATACAATCCTCATTGCCTCCCGGAGTTTCTATCAATCCTTTTTTAGAGCGAAGTGAGCTTATCGCCAAAACCACTTTTACCATAGTCGAAAACCTAATTTTAGGCTGTTTAATTGTCATCTTTGTAGTAGTACTACTTTTGGGTAATCTACGGTCTGGATTGGTAGTGGCCTCCGTTATTCCCTTATGTTTGCTATTTGCTCTTTCCCTAATGTACATCTTTGGTGTAGACGCTAATTTGATGAGTCTTGGAGCTATCGATTTTGGTATAATTATCGACGGAGCGGTGATTATTGTGGAATTTATAGCCTTCAAAATCACAAGTCAACGAAGTACTTTATTGGCACTTCCAAAAAATGAAAGACAAGATTTAATTGATAAAATCACCTATCAAGGGGCGACTAAAATGATGAACTCTGCCGTATTCGGACAATTAATCATTATTATCGTTTTTATCCCTATTCTTTCTTTGGTAAACGTAGAAGGTAAAATGTTCCGCCCAATGGCTTTAGTTTTCTGTTTTGCCCTTATTGGTGCTATGGTACTCTGTTTTACTTACATACCCGTAATGGCCTCTCTATTTATTAAACCAACCAATACCGAGAAAAGAACCATTTCTGCCAGATTAATGGGTTTTCTAGAACGAAAATACGAGCCTACCATTTCATGGGCATTACGTAAAAAGAGATTGGTTTTGGGTATGGCAATAGCCCTTTTGGTGTTTACCGGATTTCTATTTACGCGAATGGGAGGCGAATTCGTACCAACTTTAGACGAGGGAGACTTTGTTATTCAACCCGTTTTAAAGACCGGAACATCGTTGAGCAAAACTATTGAAGCCACAACTCGTATGGAGAAAATATTGAAAAAATTTCCAGAGGTTGAACAAGTGGTTAGTAGGATTGGTGCTGCTGAAGTACCTACCGATCCAATGTCTATGGAAGAAAGTGATGTTATCATCAAATTGAAGCCAAAAAGCGAATGGGAATCTGCCGAAACGAAAGACGAATTAGCCGATAAATTTAAAGAAGCCTTATCGGAAATTGCAGGCGTAGATTTCGAATTTACGCAGCCTATCGAAATGCGCTTCAACGAGTTAATTACGGGTGTACGTGCCGATTTAGCTATTAAAGTTTTTGGCGAAAATTTAGACATACTCTACACTAAAGCCTTAGAAATAGAAACAGCAATCCAAAACGTAGAAGGTGCTGCCGATATTTCAGTTGAAAAAACAGCTGGGTTGCCCCAAATGTCTGTAAAATATGACCGAAGAAAAATTGCCAAATACGGGTTAAACATTTCAGACTTAAACAAGGTCGTCACTATGGGTTTTGCAGGAATGACGGCCGGAACAGTTTTCGAAGGAGAAAAACAATTTGATTTAGTTATTCGTTACGATGCAGCCCATAGAAGGGATATTGAAAATTTAGAAACAGCATCGGTGTCTCTTCCTAATGGATCTAAGTTGCCACTAAGCGAATTCGCTAAAATAAGTTATACGAAAGGCCCCGCAAAAATTTCGCGCGACGATACAAAACGACGAATAGTGGTTGGTGTAAACGTTCGTAACCGAGATTTGGAATCGGTAGTAAAAGATGTGCAAACCATTATTGAAAGGGATGTTAAGCTACCAAGTGGATATTCTATAAGCTATGGCGGCCAATTTGAAAATCTGCGTACAGCAACGGCAAGATTAAAAATAGCAGTTCCTATTGCATTAATTCTTATTTTTATACTACTTTACTTTGCTTTCGATTCCATAAAGGAAGCCTTAATGATTTATAGTGCCATTCCTCTATCTGCAATCGGTGGTGTGCTTTTACTCTATATGCGCGATTTACCTTTTAGTATTTCGGCGGGTGTTGGCTTTATTGCTCTTTTTGGAATTGCCGTATTAAACGGTATTGTTCTTATTGAAGAATTTAAAGAACTCAAATCCAAAGGTATAAGCAACATTAATGAGCGAATTATAAGGGGTACAAAAAACAGATTACGACCTGTGCTGTTAACCGCATCGGCGGCCGCTTTAGGATTTTTACCAATGGCTATTTCAAATTCTGCTGGCGCAGAAGTACAAAGACCTTTAGCCACCGTTGTTGTGGGCGGATTAATTAGCGCTACGGTACTTACTCTATTAGTATTGCCTATTTTATATGCTATGTTCGATAGAAAAGGAGACCATCCTAAAGTGAAGACCAAAGTAAACCTAATGGCATTAAGTATTATTACGATACTGTTATTACCAATTTTAGGAAGTGCCCAAGAAAACCCAATAAATGCGGAACAAGCCGTGCAGATTGCTATTGAGAACAATAATGCCTTTAAGGCTTCGGCTAAAAGAATAGAGCAATCAGAACATTTAGTAGGAAGTGCTTTAAACATAGATAAAACCCAAGTATATTATAGTACTGACGACAATAATATTGCGGAAAACGGGCTTCCATTAAACGTTATCGGGATTAGCCAGTCCTTACAATTTCCAACAATTTATAGTGCGCAACGTAAAGTAGAAAGACAAAGAGTTGATTTATCCATGCAACAGCACCATTTAAATAAAAGGGCCTTGACCAAAGAAGTATATAAAGCCTATTACAATGTGGTTTACTATAACAGCGTTGTCGAGCAATACACTTTTTTAGACAGTCTTTACGGCCAGTTTTCTAGAGCCGCCAATAAACGATATGATGTGGGCGAAACTAATTTATTAGAAAAACTTACGGCAGAGGCAAAACAAAAAGAAATATCCGTTTCCTTAGCACAAAAAAAAGAAGGTGTAACTAAAGCATTTACGCTGCTCCATCAATGGCTGCAAACAGATTCATTGGTTACCGTAGAACAGAAAAAATTACCTAAACTAGAATTACAACAAACAAATTTAAAAAACCATCCTGGAATACTTTATTACGATTCCGCTGAAAAACTAAGTAAGTATTCTCTCTCTTTGGAAAGGCAACGATTGCTTCCCGATTTACATATCTCAGTCTTTCAGGGTACCAATAATGGTGAGAATGCAAAGCGATATAATGGGTTTCAAGCGGGTGTGTCGATTCCGCTATGGTTCGGGGCGAATAAGGCGAAAATAAACGCAGCGAAAATAGAGACTATGATAATGGCGGATGAATCTGAAAATTACAAAATACAGCTAGAATCGAAATATCAGGGCCTGTTATCCGATTTAAATAAATTTCAAGAAGCGGTAGATTATTACGACATAACAGGAGGCAAACTTGCTATAGAATTAACTAAAAGTGCATCGAAATCTTTTCAAAACGGCGAGATAGATTTTTTGCAGTATGTACAGCTTTTAGAAAGCGCTAAAAACATTCAAATTACTTATTTACAGAATCTTAATGACTATAACGCGACCGTTCTAGAATTAAACTATTTAACCAATTAACAATGAAAAACATAATCCACATTTTCACCTATCTTATAAGTTCAATAGGTCTCCTTTTGCTGCTAACACTAACGCTGACTTCCTGCAATTCAGAAGAAAAACAAGAAAAAGGCACGGCCGATATAGCGATAGAGAATAAAAATAAAGAAGTCATTACCATTACCGAAACTCAATTTAAATCTGGCGAAATGGAACTGGGTAAAATAGCGATGCAAACCTTTAATACCGTCGTTAGGGCCAACGGTGTGTTTGCCGTGCCTCCACAGAATCAAGCAGACGTTAGCGCACATTTTGCAGGCTACGTTAATGATATTAAACTACTTCCCGGACAAATCGTTAAAAAAGGCCAAGTACTGTTTACCATTGAAAATCCAGAATATGTCCAGGCACAGCAAGACTTCTTGGAAGCTAAAGGACGTTTAAGCTATTTGAAATCTGATTATGAGCGCCAAAAAGAGTTATTGGCCGATAATGTGACTTCAAAAAAGAATTTTTTAAAAGCGGAATCAGAATACACGGTCACTTTGGCACAATACCAATCTCTTAAAAAGATGTTGAGCCTTATGAATATTAATGCTAACACCCTTACAGGCGATAATATTAGGGCGTTAATTACCGTAAGATCGCCATTATCGGGCTATGCAACAACTGTAAACGCAAGTAAAGGAATGTATCTAAACCCATCGGATATTGCGGTAACGGTTACCAATACAGACGACCTTCACATAAATTTGAAGATTTTTGAAAAAGACCTGCCTTTGGTTAAAAAAGGTCAGCAAATTAATGTGAGATTGCAAAACGATCTAGTCAGTACATATAAGGGTATTGTGCATCTAGTTAACAAGTCTATAAATGCTAAAAATAGAACGGTAGACGTGCATGGCGATTTAGTCAATAAAGAAGAAGTAAAGCTATTTGCCCCTGGAATGTATATTGAAGCCGAAATTCTGACCACATCAGCAGAATATGCTGCTTTACCTTCTGAAGCAGTAGCCAATATTGATAACGACTTTTTTGTTCTTGTAAAAAAAGGAAACACAAATTATAAAAGAGTGTTGGTCAAAATAGGGGCAACAAATAACGGGTTCACCCAAATACTTAATGCTTCCGATTTTAAACCAAATACGGAGTTTTTAACAAACGGAGCATTTAACTTAATAACAGAATAAATAAACTTATATTTTGCTTAAACACTACATTTAAGAATGATCCATCTTTTAACGCAAAAATTAAAGCCTTCAGAACACAATTTAGAGGTGTCAAAAATATAGAATTTTTCCTTTTTAGATTGACTACTATTTTTGTTTAAACACAACATTTAGGAATGATCCCAGAATTCCGGATCAAACGTAAAACTTGGGGAGAAACTTTATCTTTGACAAAAACAGATTAAATCTTGGATATAAAATTAGCACAGTATTTGTTACCGGAAGGCGTTATGGATTATTTTGAAATTGTAGACCATAAATCATCAGAAGGTAAGGTTCATTTTTACCTAGAAGAAAAGAACGTGCTGCCCAAGGAGTACCAATCAGAATTAGCGCAATCCAAAGGCTTCTTGCCTGAGATAACCGTTGAAGATTTCCCTTTAAGAGGCAAATCGGTACTGCTCCATATAAAGCGTAGACGATGGACTCT